>CAKMLH010000046.1 GCA_927797855.1 uncultured Clostridia bacterium
TACCTATCTTTCCGACTACTATATAGAAAACTCTATGGAGGATACGGGAGCGCACAACATGGTGACAGCGGTGCTTGCAGATTACAGAGGATTTGATACTCTCTTTGAAACTTGTGTAATGTTTTTGGCGGGTATAACGGCTCTGATGGTGCTTTCCACCATGGCCAAAGTAAAGAAGCCGGAAAAGAGCAGGCAGGAGAGACAGGTTATAAGCTTCACAAGCGCGGTTCTGGATACGGCATTCAGAGTGATAGTGCCGATAATAGTAATATATGCATTTTACGTGCTGGCTCACGGAGAATTAAGCCTGGGAGGAGGTTTCCAGGCAGGGGCCCTTCTTGCAATCGCTTATATGATAGACCGTCTGATACCAAGCTTTGACAGCAGTCTTGGGAATATCACCGAAGAAGCAGCAGCGATTACTGCCGGAGTAGGAGTTTTTATTTATATATTTACCGGACTTATGCCAATGTTTAACGGAGGCAATTTCCTGGAATACGGAAAGCTTCCTTTCGGAGGGGAGACAGCAGACGAGATAAGACAGCTCCACGCTGCGGGAATCATATTAATTGAAATCGGTGTTGTAGTCTGCGTAATGGCCACCATTATAAACATTCTTGAGGTTGTGCTGGAAAGGACAGAGTTTGATGATTGATATTATAGAAACATTTTTGGCAGATAAGGGAATATACATGATGACCTTCATCCTTATGGGATTGGGTATTTTAGGCATGATTTCCTGTGGGAATTATATGAAAAAAATCATGTGTATGAACATCATGCAGGTTTCCATTATATTTTTCTTTCTGGCCCTGGGCCAGAAGGAACAGGGAACCCTGCCTGTAGTGGTGCAAAATCTTCTCGGCGCTGATGCCTATATAAATCCTCTGCCTCACGCTCTCATGCTGACGGCCATCGTAGTAAGCCTGGGAACCACGGGAGTGGCGCTGACTCTTCTAATGAAGATTAAGGAAATCTACGGAAGCATCGAGGAAGAAGACATAACAGGAAAGGGGTGGAAAAAATGAACTTTATTTCCATGACTCATCTTCCTGTTTTAATTGTAATTATACCTTTGTGCGGGGCTGTGCTCTGCCCTCTTCTCAGTCACTTCAGCCCCGCTGCGGGCAAAAAGGCTGTCATAGGGGCTCTGTTTGTCTCTTTCTGCCTCAGCATCCTTCAGCTGGCAGCTGTGGTTCAGTCAGGTGAGGCGCTCCATTATTATCTGGGCGGATGGAAGCCGCCTTACGGCATTGAATTTGTAATTGACGGGGTCAACGGAATAATCATAGTCCTTGTGAGCTTTATCGGAGCCATGACGGCTTTGTTCAGCAGCCCTTTTGAAGAAGCGGACAAGACTGCACCTTTCAAAAGCGCCGGATACTATTCAATACTCTCATTTCTGGTAACAGGCCTTCTTGGTCTTTCTTCAACAGGTGACGCTTTCAACCTGTATGTTTTTATGGAAATTGTGGCTCTTTCGGGCTACGGGCTCATTGCTATAGGCGAGGAAAAAGGCCCTATTGCTGCTTTCAGATATCTGCTGACAGGAACAATAGGTGCATCCATGTATCTTCTCGGAGTGGGACTTCTTTATTCTGCAACTGGGACACTGAATATGGCAGACCTTGCCCTCCGACTCAAGGATGTTGATAACATGCCCCTTATTGTTTTTGCAATGGCCTGCCTTGTGGTAGGTTTCGGGATCAAGATGGCCCTCTTTCCTCTCCACGGCTGGCAGCCTGCAGCTCACTCATATGCACATCCTGCGGCCGACCCCATGATAGCGGGAGTAATGATTAAAATTCCCGCCTATGCCATGTTCAGATTTTTCTTCTGCATCTTCGACAGCGGCCTGCCGATGATGAAAACCATCTTTAATATAATAGGAATCATGGCGGTGCTGGGAATCCTCTACGGCTCCCTCAAAGCGCTGCGTTACGATAAATACAACAAGATACTGGCATACTCCAGCATAGGACAGGTGGGATACATAGCACTGGGCTTTGCCATAGGCAACTTCTACGGAATAGCAGGAGCCGTGCTTCACATCCTAAGCCATGCTTTTATGAAAACCGGGCTTTTCTATACATCGGCGGCTTTTAAATACCGCTACAAAATACATTACACCGACCAGCTTGGGCAGGTGTACCGCAAAATGCCGGTAACCTGCGGAGCACTGGTGGTCCTGGCCCTTTCTATGATAGGGCTGCCGCCTTTTGCCGGTTTCTTCAGCAAATGGTACCTGGCTCTGGGTGCCATTGAGAACGGTCAGTATCTGTATGTGGCGGTGCTGATTATCAGCAGTCTGCTCAGTGCCGTTTACTTTTTCAGAATTTTCGAGAAGATGTTTATGGGCGAGAAGACCGTCTCGGAGCCTTCCACGCAGGAAGAAAGCTTACGGCAGGGGAAAACCCAGTCAAGGACTGAGGTGCCTCTTTCCATGCTGATTCCTGTCCTGACAGCTGCTCTGATGGTTATCGCTCTCGGCCTTGGGAATTCGTTTATCGTCAATGGAGTTTTAAGAAACACGGTAATGGGGGTGCTTTAAGTATGACTATATTGAGTATAATACCTTTCCTGGCCGTTGTTGTTTCACTGGCTGCGGCTTTTCTCATTCTGGTTTTCGGAAACAGGGTGAAGCCCAATGTCCGTGAGGCTGTAACTCTTTTGGCGGCGGTAATAAAGGCGGCGCTGGTATTTTCAATGGTGCCGGCGGTGCTTAAGGGCAATGAATATTATTTCTGCCTGTGGGAAATCGCAGACGGGGTAGAGCTTGCGTTCAGGACAGATGCAGCGGGCATGGTTTTCGCCTGCGTGGCCTCAGGTCTATGGATTGTAACATCGGTCTATTCCATCGGATATATGCGAGGCCATCACGAAAAAAATCAGACCGGATACTTTGCGGCCTTTGCGGTGTGCCTTTCATCGGCCATCGGAATTTCCTTTGCGGCAAATCTGGTGACTTTCTTTATTTTTTACGAAATGCTGACTGTGGCCACCTACCCCCTTGTGGCCCACTATCGTGACGATAAGGCCAAGGCTTCGGGAAGAAAATACCTGGCATATACCCTTATAAGCGGACAGCTGTTCTTTGCGGCTATCGCGGCAGTTTACGTGATTTACGGCACCTGCGATTTCAGGGCGGGGGGCTTTATTGAGCCGGGAAGCCTCAGCGGGGGACTTATGATCTTGCTCTTTTTCCTCATGATAGGAGGGGGAGCGGTAAAGGCGGGGGTAATGCCTCTTCACGGCTGGCTGCCTGCGGCAATGGTTGCCCCTACTCCCGTAAGCGCACTGCTTCATGCCGTTGCTGTGGTAAAGGCCGGAGCTTTCTGCGTCCTGAGGGTAGTGTGTTATGTCTTCGGACCTGACACTGTAGCAAGCTGCGGCGCTGACAAAATACTTGCATGGTTTGCCGCTGCCACGATTCTGCTGTCTTCATTTATCGCCATGAGAAAGGACAACCTGAAGGCGCGGCTGGCCTTTTCCACCATAGGGCAGCTTTCATACATAGTGCTGGGAATCAGCGTTCTGGCTCCTTACAGTATTGCCGGGGCAATGTTTCACATTGTGGCTCACGCATTCCTGAAGATTACGCTGTTTATGTGCGCCGGAGCCATATATGTGACTGCCGGCCTGTCGGAGATAAGCACCATGGGCGGCCTGGCAAAACGCATGCCTGTAACCTGCACCTGCTTCGCTCTGGCATCTCTGGGTATTGCGGGACTGCCTCTCCTTGCAGGTTTTGTAAGTAAATTCAACATAATCAGGGGGGCTTTTCTCATGGGAAAACCTATCTTTGCGGCGGTTCTGGTGGCGGCGGCACTTCTGGCCCTGAGCTACCTGATTCCCGTTGTGCGGATTTTCTTCGGAAAGGGCGGGCAGCCGGCTGTTAATTCAGAACATACAGGACATACAGGATATACTGATGCGGCTGCGGCCATGCTCATTCCCATAACTATAACAGCGGCGGTATCCCTTGTGCTGGGCGTAATGCCTGACGCAGGTCCTCATCTTTATGATCTGGCGGTAATTGCCGCAGAAGCTATAACCGGAGGAGGTGGAGCAATTGTCTAAAAAGAAAAAAACGGTATACCTTCTCCTTGCCGCCGTAATGGTGATTTCGGTTATAATTGAAGTGCTCTTTGCACATCCTCACTACCACATGCTGTGGAACCTGGTGCCGGGCTTTGATCTGATAATCGGCTTTGCCGGTGCGTGGGGGCTGATTCTCCTTGCCAAGGTTATAATGGCCGGGGTGCTGCAGAGGGACGAGGACTACTACGACAAGAACTCCATGAGTTCTCCTTCGGGAAAGGATGGTGACGTTAATGATTAACAGTATCCATCCGGGACTGATTTTAATATTATCTGGAATTGTCATAATGCTTGTGCCGGAAAAACTGCGGAAGGTGCTGATGATTGCTGGCCCTGTTATTGCGGCCTTTGCCGCCTGGAGTCTAAACCAGGCCTCCTGCCTGTGCCTTGAAATAGTGCCCAAGATAACACTTCAGCTCCTTCATGTGGACAGCCTGACAAAGATGTTTCTTGTAATTTTTTCGGCAGCATCGTTAATAGGCGCTGTGTACGCCTTAAGCTCCCAAAACCGCTTTGAAACAGGCCTTGAGGCAATATATGCAGGAAGCTCCATGGGTGCGGTTCTGGCGGGAGACTGGATAACCCTGATTATCTTCTGGGAAATCATGGCCGTGTCTTCATGGCTCATAGTTACATCGGCCGGAACAGAGAGGGCCTCAAAGGCGGGCTTCCGTTACCTGATGGTACATCTGCTGGGAGGCAACCTGCTCCTTGCGGGAATAATCATGAAGGTGGCCGGAGGCTCAATGGATATAACATGCCTCACAGGTACCGGGGATGCAGCTTTCTGGCTGATTTTCCTGGGTGTTGCAGTAAACGCCGCCATTCCGCCTCTCAACAGCTGGGTCTCCGATGCATATCCTGAGGCTCCGATGGGCGGTACTGTATATATGGCTTCATTTACTACCAAAGTCGGTATGTTTTACATTATCCGCCTTTTTGCAGGAACGGAATTTCTTCTGTGGGTGGGAGTTTTCATGGCTATATACGGAGCCTCCATGGCGCTGATTGAAAACGACCTTCGCAGACTGTTTTCTTATCATATAGTCAGCCAGCTGGGCTACATAGTGGCCGCGGCTGCAGTGGGAGGTGCACTTGGAATTGACGGCGCTGCCGCTCACACATTCAACAATATTCTCTATAAAGGTGTGCTGTTTATGTGCTGCGGCGCGGTAATAACAGCAACAGGCAAGCGCAGGATAAGCGACCTGAGCGGATTGTACAGAAAAATGCCCCTGACTTCTATATGCTTTCTTATAGCATCATTGTCAATTGCGGGCTTTCCCCTGCTCAACGGCTTTGTCAGCAAATCCCTTATTATGAACGCAATGGCCGAGGGAGGCTATCATGCCGCAGAAATTCTCCTTATGGTGGCCAGCGTGGGAACTCTTCTTTCCATAGCTCTCAAGGTGAACTACTTCGTCTTTTTCGGAAAGGCTGACGGGTGCACCGAAAGAAACACTGTTCTTGAGGTGAAGCCGGTTCCTCTGAACATGAAAATCGCTATGGTAATGGGTACTGCCGGCTGCGTGATCATAGGTGTCATGCCGGATCTCCTTTACGGGCTCACACCTTTCGGCTCCGACGGGCATCCTTTCACCGTGGATCATGTGACACAGTACATAGAGCTCTTTTCGGCGGCGACTCTGGCCTTTGTAATGTATATCAGGCACATGGCTCCTCATGTGGCGATTACCCTGGACTTCGACTGGTTTTACAGAAAGCCGCTGGCAGCTGCTGTCAGGTGGACCTCAGGGGCGGTTTCGGGACTGTTTGAGACCTGCGGCAGACTGGTATCCAGGCTGGTTGCTGCCGGAAGCCGGTACCTTCACAGACCGTCAGCTATGCTTGAGGATCTGGGTGTGAAAATTCCCCGCAGAAAAGGCGGAATTGAGGACGATGACGTGCTTATGAAGCCGGCCGGGTCATTGGTGGCTATAAACGTAACACTGGGTATTGTTATTGCTGCAGTGGTGCTGGCAATTTTGAAAGTGCGGGGCGCGGTGTAAAATAACCACTTGACAACTGCTCAAGGCCGTGGTATATTATTCGGGTAACGAAGAAGAAGTCATCCGCTTCTCACCTGACAGGCCACGTCGCCGGTACGGGTTGATATGTTGAAATTAGCACCTTTTGCGGGGGTGTATTGAGGCGGATACTGACTTGTATCCGCTTTTATTATTTAGGAGGTGCTGGCCATTAGCAAGGAAAATTTAATCAACGAAGAAATTCGTGATAAGGAAGTTAGAGTTATTGATACAGACGGAACCATGCTCGGAGTCATGTCAATAGACGAAGCGCTGAATCTGGCAGGAGAGAAGAAGCTTGACCTTGTCAACATTTCTCCAAACGCCAAACCGCCGGTCTGCAAAATTCTCGACTACGGCAAATACCGTTACGAGCTCCAGAAAAAGGAGAAGGAAGCCAAGAAGAAGCAGAAGACCATGCAGGTTAAGGAAATCAGACTCAGTACGTTTATTGAAGATCACGACATACAGGTAAAAGCTAAAACCGCTTCGAAATTCCTTCAGGATGGCGATAAGGTCAAGGTAAGTCTGAGATTCAGAGGCAGAGAAAGAGACTACCAGGCAAGAGGCCTGGAGGTCATGAACACTTTTGCTCAGAATGTATCAGAAGTTGGCGTAATGGAAAAGAAACCTCTCTTTGAGGGCAGAAGCCTGACCATGGTACTGGCACCTAAGACCGATAAATAATTTTTCATCAGTTACAAACGATTTACATTAATATAGGAGGAGAAAAATCATCATGGCAAAGAATAAGATGAAGTCCCATAGAGGAGCATGCAAAAGACTTAAATTAACCGGATCCGGAAAGGTTAAGAGAAATAAGGCATACAAGAGCCATATCCTTACCAAGAAGACACCTAAGAGAAAAAGAGGCTTGAGAAAGTCCACAGTTTTAACAAGCGCAGACTTGAAGAGAATGCTCAGATCAATGGCAAAATAGTTTGAAAGTTTTCAGGAGGTAAGAAAAATGGCAAGAGTAAAGAAAGGTGTAAACGCACACAAGAGACATAAAAAAATCTTAAAATTAGCAAAGGGATTCTACGGTGCCAAGAGCAAGCAGTTCAAGGCAGCTAACCCTGCAGTAATGAGATCCTTAAGATCCGCATATGTAGGCAGAAAGTTAAAGAAGAGACAGTACAGACAGATGTGGATTGCAAGAATCAACGCAGCAGCAAGAATGAACGGTATCAGCTACAGCCAGCTGATGAACGGCCTTAAGAAGAGCGGCATCGAAATCAACAGAAAGATGCTTTCAGAAATGGCTATCTACGATGCGCCGGCATTTGCAGCGCTCTGCGACACAGCTAAAAAGGCAGTAAAATAGGGCAAGTAAAATAAGGTATAAGATATCTTTTAAAATAAAACCGGAGTGATAAAGCTCCGGTTTTTTCATCATGACCTTATAAAACGACAAAAGACGAGGAGGTATTGCAGCTTAAAATGATAAAAAAACTCTCAAAATATGTAGGTGAATATAAAAAATATGCCGTCATAACGCCGGTGCTTGTCACCCTGGAGGCTCTCATGGAAATCGTGATACCCCTTCTTATGGCGCAGCTTATAGACAACGGAATCGATGCCGGAAATATGGGAGAAATTACAAAGTACGGTCTGATACTCCTGGGGGCGGCTTTCCTTACAATGACATTCGGTGTACTGGCGGGAAAGACGGCGCCAATGGCGTCGGCGGGATTTGCCAAAAATCTGAGGCAGGCGCTGTATTACAAAGTACAGGAGTTTTCCTTTGCAAGTATAGATAAGTTTTCTACAGGCAGCATTGTGACCCGTCTTACAACAGATGTGACCAACGTGCAGCAGGCTTTCCAGATGATCATCAGAATCACAGTGCGGGCACCGGGAATGCTGCTCTTTGCCCTCATAGCGGCTTTCAGCGTTAACCACAGGCTTTCGCTGGTGTTTGTAGCCGTCCTTCCGGTGCTGGGACTGGGCATGTTTATTATTATCAAAAAGGTTTATCCGCTGTTTAACAAAATCTTCAGAACCTACGATAAGCTCAACAACGTGGTTCAGGAAAATCTATACGGCGTGCGTGTGGTCAAGTCCTTTAACCGACAGGATCATGAAAATGAAAAATTCGGAAAGGTTTCCGGAAACATATATAACGACTTTTCCAAGGCGGAAAAGACTATGTCCTTCGTTATGCCTCTTATGCAGGGATGCATGTACACATGTATGCTTCTTATTTCCTGGATAGGAGCAAGAATGATAATCGCAGGAGGAAACGACGCTGCCGCAGGTCTGACCACGGGACAGCTTATGAGCATGATAACATATACCATGCAGATTTTAATGAGTCTGATGATGATCTCCATGATCTTCGCCATGATGACTATGGCAAAGGCCTCAGGAGAGAGAATTGTGGAAATTCTCGATGAGGAAAGCGAGATAAAGGAACCGGAAAATCCGGTTACCCGTGTTGCCGACGGCTCCGTTGACTTCGTAGGAGCAGGCTTCAGATATTCCCACGACGGAAACGCATCTTCAAAGAAAGTGCTGGATGACATAAACATCCATATAGACTCTGGGATGACCGTGGGAATTATCGGAGGAACGGGTTCATCCAAGTCGAGTCTGGTGCAGCTGATTCCGCGGCTTTACGATGTAAGCGAGGGAGCTGTCAGGGTAGGCGGAGTGGATGTGCGTGACTACGACATAGAAACTCTTAGAAATCAGGTGGCCATGGTACTCCAGAAAAACGTGCTTTTTTCCGGCACAATAAAAGAAAACCTCCTCTGGGGCAATGAAAAGGCCACAGACGAGGAAATCCGCCACGCCTGCAAGGTGGCCTGTGCCGACGAGTTTATAGAAAAGATGGATGATGGCTACGACACATACATTGAGCAGGGCGGAACAAATGTATCCGGCGGACAGAAGCAGAGACTCTGTATCGCCCGGGCGCTGCTCAAAAAACCTAAGATACTTATTCTCGACGATTCCACCAGCGCCGTTGACATGAAAACCGACGCCATGATAAGAAAAGCCTTTGCCGGCGAGCTTGCCGACACCACTAAAATTATCATAGCCCAGAGAATTTCATCGGTGCAGGATTCCGACCTGATTATAGTAATGGACGACGGAAAGATTGAATCCTGCGGCACTCACAGCCAGCTGATGGAAAAGAGCGAAATATACAGAGAGGTTTACGAAAGTCAGAACAGGAAAGGCGGTGATGCGGCATGAGCAGAATGAATATGGGCGGACCTCATGGCGGTCCTCGCGGCGGCAAGAGGCTCTATGCCGGCGGCCCCACAGGAATAAAAAAAGACACCATAAAACGGCTGCTCTCGTACCTGAAACAGTATAAGATAAGGATGATTTTTGTATTTATATGTATAATCATCAGCACTGTGGCAAGTGTAGCCTCTTCCCTGTTTATGCAGACCCTCATCGACAGCTATATCACGCCCCTGCTTCTTGAAGCTGCTCCTGTTTTCACCGGCCTTGCAAGAGCCATTGCAATGATGGGTTGTCTTTACGCAGCAGGAGCACTTGCCAGCCTGTTTTACAGCAGAACCATGGCGGTGGTTTCACAGGGCGTACTCAAGGATATCAGAAATGAAATGTTTGAGCACATGCAGACCCTGCCTATAAAATATTTTGATACCAGAACCCACGGCGACATAATGAGCTATTATACTAACGATACAGATACTCTCAGGCAGATGCTTTCACAGAGTCTTCCCAATCTTTTTGCATCGCTGCTTTCTATGATAGCCGTATTTGCCTCAATGCTCCACCTGAGCATCTGGCTCACGCTGGTTACAATGGCCTTCACGTGCATTATACTTCTGGTAATGAAAAAAATCGCCGGAATGTCGGGCAAATATTTCGTGGCACAGCAGAAAAGCCTGGGAGATGTAAACGGCTATATCGAGGAAATGATAAACGGCCTTAAGGTTGTCAAGGTTTTCTGCCACGAGGAAAAGGCTCAGGAGGTTTTCGACGGTAAAAACGAGGAACTCTGCGAGAACATGACTAAGGCAAATATTCTGGCAAACATAGTAATGCCTCTTATGGGAAGCCTGGGATATGTGCTTTATGTAATAATCGCCATAGTCGGCGGATTTATGGGAATCGCAGGAGTGACCAACCTTTCCGTAGGGGGAGAACCGGTGGTTACCCTGGGAACCATAGCATCTTTTCTGATTCTTTCAAGAAACTTTATCAACCCTATTGCTCAGGTTTCACAGCAGATGAATGCAGTCATCATGGCCATGGCCGGCGCTTCAAGGATTTTTGAACTTCTGGATGAACCGGCTGAAGAAGACCACGGAACCGTTACTCTCGTAAATGCCAGTCGGGACCGGGACGGCAATCTGACAGAATGCAGCCGCCACACGGGAATATGGGCATGGAAGGATGGAGACACCCT
>CAKMLH010000047.1 GCA_927797855.1 uncultured Clostridia bacterium
TCCTCGGTTCCGGATCCTGAGTGGCAACGCCTACAGGGCAGTTTCCTGTGCCGCAGATGCGATATTGCTGACATGCAGCTGCAATGAGTCCAGCGCTGGCGATGGCAACTGCATCGGCCCCCATAGCCAATGCCTTGGCGAAGTCTGCAGATACTCTCAGTCCTCCTGTGATTACCAGTGAAATGTCTGAGCCTACTGAATCAAGATACTTTCTTGCTCTGCTGAGAGCATAAACGGTAGGCACAGTAGTAGCCTCTCTCAGGAAGAACGGACTGGAACCTGTAGCACCACCTCTTCCATCGACGGTTATGAAGTCAGGCTCTGCGAATACGCAGTATTCCAGGTCGTCTTCAATATTTCCTGCCGCAATCTTAATTCCGATTGGTCTGCCCTCTGAACGCTCTCTCAGCATATCAACCATGGCCTTAAGGTCTTCCTTGGAGTTTATCTCAGGGAATTTGCTCGGGCTCTGAATGTCCTCGCCCTGCTTCTTTCCGCGGATTGCTGCGATTTCAGCAGTCACTTTTTCGCCAGGCAGGTGTCCGCCCATTCCCGGCTTGGTTCCCTGACCTATTTTAATCTCAATAGCATCAGCGTTTCTGAGATTCTCGTCGGTTACGCTGTATTTGTTGGGAATGTATTCAAAGATATATTTATATGAGGCCTCTCTTTCCTCAGGGAGAATTCCGCCTTCACCGCTGCACATAGCTGTTTTTGCCATTGCGGAACCCTTTGCAAGAGCCACCTTCACTTCTTTAGATAAAGCACCGAATGACATGTGAGATATGTAAACAGGGCTTTCCAGCACCATAGGTTTCTTGGCGTGCTTGCCGATAACAGTCTTGGTTTCAACGAAGTCTCCGTCGTTCAGCGGAGCTGGGTTGAGCTGTGCGCCTAGAAGCAGAATATCGTCCCAGTTCGGCATAGGCATTCTTGTGCTCATGGCGCCTCCTATGGACTTGCCTGTTACCGCCATTTCGTGTATCTCAGCCATATATCTGTTTGATTCGTCGTGGCGTGCTGTAGTGCTGTCATAATCCAGCTTTAAAGTTTTTTCTTCTGATTCAGCCTTTTCAGCTTTTCCCGGTGCGGATGGTGTTTCTGCTGCCGTCTCACCGTCAACGGGCTTCAGGAAAGTGGCAGGTACCATGCATACCGGGCAGCATTCAAGCTCGGAAACCGGCTTTCCTTCCTTTTCCTCATCATAAATATTTCCACATACCATACATTTATAAATTGCCATATTAATGTCTCCTTTTTAATCCTGTAACACTGTCGGGCAAATCCTTGTATACGCCCACAGGTGTTATCTCTATTTTCTCAGAAATGAATTCAAAAAATCCTGCCATAACAACCTCCTATCTCACTTTAACCAGCAATAACCTTCCTTCACCAACGCTTACTTCAGCCTTTAAGCCCGGCAGAACCTCGTTGCTGATACCGTACTGGTACTCGCAGGTTATCTCAGCATTTTTCAAAGGATATTTAGCGTTCCGTATGTTTATGCCCCGGGCTGCTCCCCATATATTAATCAGAGAAAAGTATGCATATGAATCATCGATAATACATGGTTTTTCTAAGTGGCAGGACACTACCTCCATCTCGGAATAATCATCGATTATTACGCCTTTCTTTCCTGCTGAGTCCAGCATGAGAAGTATTGAGACATTGCCAAGGGTATGATCCAGTCTTTCACCTACAACACCAACTAAAAGGAATTCCTCAAATCCCCGCCTGAGAGCTTCTTTAACTGCAAACACCGTATCTGTATCGTCCTTTTCACAGGGGAGGACTATCGTTTCCACAGAAAGCTCCGGATCAGAACCGGAGTCAAAATCTCCTACGATCAGATCCGGACCAGCTCCCAGCCCATCCATGTGTCTGAGTCCGCAGTCGCAGTAGATGGTATAGTCATCCGGTCTGAGATAGCTGCCCACTATATCATAATCTCCTATGGAAGCGCCTCCCACGATTACACATCTGTTCATATCTTAAATCTTATTATTTACTCTGAATCAACATCAACTGTCTTTATTTCATCAACAACTTTTATAACTTTAAATCCTGCTTTGGACGCAGTTTCAATGGCGTAGTCCGAATCTTCATAGACAAGAGTCTCTTCAGGATTTGCTCCGAGAATTTTAGCCGTATTTACGAAAATATCGGGATTTCGCTTGCTGGTTCCAAGCTCAGAGCAGATGTACAATCCCTGAAAATATTCACTGATTCCGTGTCGTCTGCAGGCTGCTTCTATTAATATCCTTTCGCTGGAAGTAACAACGGCCATGGGTATCCCTTTGCCGGCATAGTATTTCAAAGCCTCCCTGGCACCTTTTTTCAGTTCAACCTCAGTGGCATAAAAGCCCTCCACAAGTCCGAGATATTCAGCGGCGATTTCATCTCCTGTTTCGGGAAAACCATATTTTTCTTTAAGATAGGCTCCTCCCTCTTTTGTTGTCAATGGTATAAGAATCTGAAAATCCTCCTCGCTGTATGAAAGTCCTCTCCGTGCAAGAACCGTTGTAAGAGCTTTTCTCCAGGACGCAATGGAATCCATCAGTGTCCCGTCAGCATCGAATAATACTGCTTTAATCATCATATTTCACCGCCTGTGTCTGTAGTTAAATTCAAGTCAAAAGCCAATCAGCTATATCTATAATTTTAATACCTTCATACTGATATTCATCATGGCGAGTACGGGCCAGCAGCACTTTAGGATAAGCGTCTTTAATAGCCAGCAAAGGAGTTACCTCCCGTTCAAAGGTTTTTTCATCACTGATATTGTCGGAAACCTGAATATAGATTTTTTCATTTCGTTTAATTGCAACGAAGTCTATCTCTTTTTTATATAATACTCCTGCATATACCTCATATCCTCTTCGCAGCAATTCTATGGCCACTATATTTTCAAGAATTCTACCATAGTCCAAATTTTTGGTTCCGAGTTTTGCATAACGGAAGGTATGATCACTCAAATAATATTTATCGTTGGTTGAGAGATATTTTTTCCCCCTGATGTCATACCTTCGAATTTTATAAAATGCGAAAGCATTACACAGATACTGCATGTACGAACTGACCGTCACATGATTCACTTTTTCTTTAACACTGCTTAATGTGTTTGTAATACTTCTTGCTGAGGAAAGGTTGGCAATATTGTCCATCATAAAATCAGCAACCGTCTCCATAAGCTGTATGTTGCGAATTTTGTATTTTTGTCGAATATCCCGTATAATCAAAGTGTTGAACACATCGGAAATGTAGTCGTACTTCGCTTCCGGATCTCTATAAAGATAAGACCCGGCCATTCCTCCCTCAATCATGTATCTGTCAAATCCCGTATACCTGTCTGCATACATGAAATACTGCATATATTCACTAAAGGAAAAAGGATATATCTTAATTTCAAATGTTCTTCCCGTAAACAAAGTTGCCAGATCTGAGCTTAATAAAAAAGCATTTGATCCGGTGATATAAATATCATATTTTTCCTCAGCATGCAGACCGTTTATTGCTTTTTCAAACCCGGCGCACATCTGAACCTCATCAATTAATACGAAGTTCGTTTTGCCCTTAACATATTTTGAACTGATATAATCATACAAAGGATGGTATTCAAGCAATTGTTCAAATTCAGGAAGGTTAAAATTTATATGAATAATGTTACAGTTTTCAGTTTCTGATTCAATATATTCTTTGAAGGCTTCAAGAAGCTTTGATTTGCCACAGCGCCGCACACCGGTAATTACCTTTATATCCGGCGTTCCTATTACACTGATCATTTTATCCAGATAGCGCTTGCGCTCAATAAGTTTCATATCCTGTCACCTCGCGCTTATATTATAGACGTTCTATTTTCCAAAATCAATATTTTTTTGAAACTGGAAAGCAAAGCAGCTGCATTATTTTTGGTATTATCAAATACATGCAGCTGTTTTATAAATATGCTCATACCACGTCTTCTACACTCCAAGTGCCGCTTTGCCGCACTCTTCCAGCTTCACGCAGTTGTCAAATGATGTTTTTAGGTCTGCTCCGCAGGTTACCATACCATGATGACTCATAATGCAGCCGAAGTTGTCACCCAGAGCCTTAACTGTATTGTTCATGAGCTTATCTGTTCCCGGAAGAGCATATTCCGCCAGATTAACCTGTCCACCGAAAATTTCCTGCATTTCAGGATCATTTATGTGCAAAGCTCTTTCTGCTGCTGCGAAAACAGAGCAGTATTTTGAATGAGTGTGAATAACTGCACCGGCATCAGGTCTTTTCTTGTAGATCTCTGCGTGAAGGCTTTTCTCTGAAGTCGGCTTAAGACTGCCTTCATATTCAAGGGTACTGATGCTTACCTTTACCATGTCCCGTGGCGTCAGCCTTGTGTAGTCCATTCCGGATGGAGTAACCAGCATGTATGTGTCGTCCAGGCGAACAGAAAGGTTTCCCCAGGTCCCTTGAACAAGGCCTGCTTTCACAAGCTTTTTGCCATACCGGCAAAGTTCTTCTCTCAGCAGCTGCTCGGATGATTTTCCATCATCGGCGGCTATCGGTTCCTGTACCTGTTCTTTAAAGTCAGCCGCACCGCAGGAATGCAGTTCGTCTTTCTTTGCATTTTCTTCAATCTTAGAATACTTTTTCTGATATACCTTGTGCATCATGCGCGCTTCCAGCTTATTCAGTCCCTTGGCTCCTCCTATTTTGTCAGCAAGTATTGTAATCTCGGCGGATTTTTCCAATACTGTCATGCCAACAACCGCTTCGTAAGGAGTTCTTCCGGCAGTGATGGTGTAGCCTATGCCGTTTCCGTCTTTATCCACGCCGCGAAGGACAAAGGCTCCCGTACTGTTTTTAAAGGCCTTTGCCATTGATTTTCCCGCTCTGCTGTTGGAATCTCTTCCGTCCGCAATATACACAGCAGGTCCTATAATCTGAGCCATATCATCCAGAGATGCCATAAAAGGCCTTGCGTCCCTGATGCATTCCTGGCAGTATGGTGTCTGAGAAAAAACCATTGCGCTCATGCCTTTGCGAGCTAGGGGAAGGTGCTGAACAGCAAGTTTTTCCACATCTTCCGGCTTCAGATCTGCAAGGTCAGCTCCGTCCTTCGTTGAAAAGACACCGTCAGCAGTCTCAATCATCATCTTTGCGGCCTCTCCTACAGTATAGTCCTGTTCCGCCAGCATCTTGGAATATTTCCTGAGTATTTCATAATATGCATTCTGCATTGCTTATCCTCCACTGTAAATAGTTGTCCTTTAGATATAATATACCCTTTTTTCAAAGGTTTGTAAATAATCTGCTTACGCTACAGTATCAATAAAAAAGTTGGCAAAAGTTTCAGGCTGTGAACTTAATTTGCCAACATCTCTGCTTTAAACTGTATATAAATCTTACCGTGACTAAGCTTTATGCATGGCAGCGTATGCTGCAGCCGCCGCAGCAGTGTGATGCATGAGAAGTGCTGTGGTAACCCCTCCAACTCCGCCGGGAACAGGGGTGATTGCCTTAACCTTATCCTTTACAGCTTCGAAATCCGCATCTCCGCACATCTTTCCTTCTTCATCAAAATTGATTCCGACGTCGATTACAACCTGTTTTCCGTTTACACAGTCCTCTGTAAGAGTGCTTCTTCTGCCCGCTGCACAGATTATGATGTCGGCGTCAAGGCATGCGGCCTTAAGGTCTTCTTCAGGAGTTCTGCTGTGGCATATAGTCACTGTGGCGTGCTCTGCCATAAGCATCATGGCAACAGGCTTTCCGACTACAAGGCTTCTTCCGATAACCACAGCTTTCTTTCCTGAAAGCTCAATGCCATAGTATTTAAGAATAGTCATGGCAGCCTCTGCGGTACACGGCGGGAATCCGCTGACATTGCCGGTGAATATTCCACCCAGAGCAGCATCGGTTATTCCGTCCACATCCTTTGCCGCTGCAAGATGATTCCGGACTTTTTCTTCGTCCATACCGGCAGGCAGAGGTCTGAACATAAGTATACCGTGAATATTTTCATCATCGTTTATGACCTTCAGAACATCCAGCACATCAGACTCATCGGACTTTGCATCCATTATATATTTTTCCACATGCACTCCAAGGCTCTTTGCCTTTTTTACAGCGCTTTCCTCGTAGGCGATATCGCTTGGGTCGCTTCCCACCCTCAGAATAGCCAGTGTAGGAACGATGTCCTTTGAGAGCAATTCTTCTGTTATGGCAGCAGTCTTCTCATTTATTTTATCAGCAACAGGTTTTCCTTTTAACAGTTCCATAAAATCTCCGTATCTCCTTTTTTATGTGTACGGAGACTATTTTACCACATTAAAGGGCTGTGTTCTATATTTTTCGCATATTTTTCCTGAAAATCAGGACCGCTCCTGCAAGGGCAGCCATACCGTATGCAAGGGTAACTAGGAAATATGCCATAGCACCGTCACCGGTTTCATTTACCGCTCCTCTCGCCAGTTCAACGGCAGGGAAAAAAGGAAGAACCTTTGATATACTGAAAAGTACTCCTCCCACTGTTTTGATGTCCATCCACACGCCACCGAGTATAGTTGCTACCGTAATGAGAATAGAGCATATGCCCGGAGCCGCCTTGTCATGAAAAATACCTCCGAATAACAGCCCCAGGCTTATAAACATCAGCAGGCACGGAAGCAGCAGCACTATGGAAAACAACATTCCGCCAGGGCTGAAGCTTTCCCCGGTAATAATGCCGATAATCAAAGCCGCAGCGTAGGTTATGATACACTGAAACACTCCCAGCACCATAATCGGCGCAATATATCCCGTGATAAACTGAGCTGCCGTTACAGGCGCCGCATATAGTCTTCCGAGAAAACGTCCGCATCTGTCCTTGGCCATCAGAATGGCAGTAAACAGCATGACAAAAGTAAAACCGAAGAGAGCTATTCCCGGCGCAAGATTTCTAAGTTTGAATATTTCCATCCTCGCTTCCTCAGGAATGCTGCCGTTTACTACGGTCATTATAACGAGCATTACCACAGGAAAACCCAGAGCGAATATGTAGCTCAGGGGGTCTCTTAGAATTTCTTTGGCATTTCTCACAGCAAAGACTTTAATCTTAGACATCCTGCTCACGCTCCTTTCCTTTAGCCAGTTTTACGAAAGCATCCTCAAAATTATCCGTTCCGGCCTTCTCTTTCAGTTCTGCTGCGGTTCCAAGAGCCATCAGTCTGCCGCTGCTCATAACCGCAATCCTGTCGCATAAGGCTTCTGCTTCCTCAAGGTAGTGGGTGGTCAGTACTATGGTCATCTTCTGCTTCAGGGTCTTTATGGTTTCCCACAGCTCCCTTCTTGCAATCACGTCAAGACCCAGTGTCGGCTCGTCGAGAAACAAAATTTCCGGTTCCGTCACCAGTGCCATGGCTATGCTCAGTCTTCTCTGCCATCCGCCTGAAAGGGTCTTTGCCTTGTCTCCTGCAATTTCTGAAAGTTCAAAGTCCTTTATAATTTGCTCAACATTTGCGGCAGCTTTATCCGCTTCAAGGCCATAGAGCCCAGCCATCAGCTGCAGGTTTTCCTTTACGGTAAGTCCCTCAGCCACGGTTGTCTCCTGCGGCGAAAGATTTATTATTCTTTTTATTTCCATCTCCATGTCCGGATCATTGACACTTTTGCTCTCAACCAGAATATCTCCTGATGAAGGCTTCAGCAGGCAGCATATCATCCTGATTGTAGTTGTTTTGCCGGCGCCGTTTACTCCGAGAAGTCCGAAAAGCTCGTGCTGTTTAATCTCAAGGTTAAGCCCTTTAACCGCTTCCTTGGTGCCGAAATTCTTGTGAATCTCTTTTATCTCTATGGCATTCATGGCTACAGCTCTCCTTTCTTCTTTAAACCTTCGAGAACGACGGAAGCGAAGCTTTGGAAAGCATCAGCCTTGACGATGGCGATTCCCTGCTCCTCATCACCCAGCACCAAAAGCTTGTCGCCGGGTTTTATTTTAAATATATCTCTGGCATCTTTAGGTATTACAATCTGTCCTCTTTCGCCTACGGTTACTATGCCGAAAATATGCTTGCCCTTCGGTGATACGAAGTCAAGTTCTTCCTCAGTCATGTCCGCTGCCAAGTCATTTACTGTCACATCGAATATTTCCGACATTCTGATGCAGTCATCAATGCTCGGTGAGGCCTCGCCGTTTTCCCATTTTGCCAGCGTCTGACGGGAAACGGAAAGCTTCTCTGCAAGCTGTTCCTGGGTAAACCCTAAACGTTTGCGGAAATGTTTTATATTCATATCAATCATACTTTTCATACCTCCATGCAGCTATATTATATTACTGGCTTCTCTGGAAATAAAGCGATTGATTTTAACATCCTGTGTTAATAAATGTTGACATTTGTTCCAGTCAATTTCTTCTTTTACCTCTTCCTCGCTCCTCCGTCACTGTTCTTAAGAATTGTTCTTCCTGCCACAGCGGTTCCTACCAGCAGGCCCGTCACCACTCCGGCTGCCCGTTCTTTCTTTTTTTGGTTATACTGAGATCTTTCCTCCCAAGTCATTTTTTTAAGCTTTCTGCTCTCACTTATAATGCCGCCTATAAAGCTGAAAATACATATAATAACAATCAGCGGTACCATCATAAAACCTCCCTTAACACTATAAATCCAACCACTAAAAGTCTGGCAATCTGTTATTTCTCCCTGCTTTAATCTGATTATAGCATCGTACATGTACAATAAAACGTACAGTGCACTTTGTTTATTTATATGCGTCGATTACTTTTCCGGCAAGCTCAATCTGCTGAGCGGCAACATATTCCGGTGCTATGATTTTAATGTCTCCGCCGAAGTTCATAAGCCATGTGAGGAAAAGCGGGCTTACCGCCACCTTTACCGTCACATCAAAACAATCCTCTCCCGGAACAGAACGCATGAGAACATCCTGGCCGAAGCGGTCAATAATCGGATCTGCCAACTGATTCCTGCATCTCAGCGTAACGTGTTCGTCCTTTCCGCTGTACATGCCGAAGGTTTTCCTGGAGTAAAGAGCCATGTCAAAGTTTTTGAAGTGTTCGGCACCTTCTCTTCTTTCGTCAAGGACTTTCATTCTGATCATCTTGTCCACCCTGTAGTGCTTGATCATGCCCTTTTCTCCTGCATCTGCGTCGAAGGCCACAAGGTAGTAGTTCTCATCGTCCCATGTAAGGGCCCAGGGGCTCACTTTATATATCTTGCCATTGTGCCTCAGCTCCTTTTCGCCTTTTTCGTTCCATTTGAAATACTGGAAAGAAATCTGTCTGTCGCTGTTTATGGCGCTGTGTATGTCGTCTACGGTGTAGTAGATGCTCTCGTTCATGGTCTTTATGCGGTTAGCCACGTAGACATTGCGGGCAAGCTTTTTAGCTTCGTATATGCTGGCAAGGCCCTCGATTTTACGGATAAGTGCTTCGCTTTTCTTTCGTGTAATGAATTTTGAGCCCTGTACTGCATCCACCAGAAGTTTAAGCTCCGGCAGCTCAAAAGTCCGGCCGGCAAGGTAATATTCGGTTCTTCCGTACTCACTTCTCTTTTCGATGTCCATTCCCACGGTGCTCAGCGCTTCAAAATCATTGTAGATGCTCTTTCTCTCTGCTTTGATTCCGCAAAGGTCCAGCTCATGTATGATTTCGGACATGGAAAGGCCGTGCTCGTCGTCGGTCTTTTCCTGCATGAGCATGGCAAGGTATATGAGTTTCAGTTTCTGGTTCTGAGATTTTGGCATGGTGGGCCTCCTGTATTAAAGTTGGCTTTATCTTTTACCACAGTATACCATTTTCAGGAACCATCTTCAATGCGAAATGTAATGAATTGTGTATAACATCACTTGTTATGAAGTGGTATACCATCGTCATATAGAGGTTTTCGAAATATACCTATATTACGGGTATTGTTTATGCCGCATCTCTCTCAGAATGATTTATAACCTGCATATATGGCCCGATAAACGAAATCTGCTCATATTCTTCGTCCGTATTATTATTTTCATATTCCGTATTCATCTGATCTATGTATGCCTCAAGATTAATGCCATATTTATCTCTCAGATCATTCCTTGCAAATTCTATAGCCCTTTCAACTTCGGACACTGTGCCAAGGTGTTCAGGTAATGCGTATCGTATGTCATCAGGCACTGTAACGTGGCTCTCATAACATGCATTTTTACTTCTTAGTTCCTCAAGCCTCGACTCAAGATCCTCCATCCTCCAGAACAACTCCCTTTCGGGAGAGGGATCGCTGTAATCTCCATCTTCATTCATATATGCACACGCAAGATTTGTGTAGTATGACATATCAGTACCTCCGTTTCATCTTTTTTTCTTATTGTACGCTATGTACCCATGCCGTTTAAAAAAAATTTTTGCCTGCAATTAGTTCGCTTCCATTTTTTGTACTTTTGTGCTTTTTTTTTTTTCTTTGTGTGTGTGGTTTAATATTTTAGGGTCAGTTT
>CAKMLH010000048.1 GCA_927797855.1 uncultured Clostridia bacterium
TTTGAAACTTATCTGGCAACAGACAGCAACGAGCAGGTGCGCTTTGCTTCTGCCCACTTCAATACTCATGACCGTAAAATGAATAAGGACGGACGCTGCTGGTACATACCGATGATGTTCTGTGAGCTTCCTTTCCTTTGGGCGAACAATGACTGCGGATTTGATATTGCAATGTTCCAGGTTGCACCTATGGATGAACATGGAAATTTCAACCTGGGGCCCCAGGTTGCCGATATGTGGGGAGTTATTAAATCAGCAAAAAAAATAATCGTTGAGGTCAATGAGAATATGCCTATCGCTCACGGATACCAGACTCAGCTGAATCTTTACGGCATTGACTACATTGTAGAAGGAAGCAACACTCCGCTGGCAGAACTCCCGACAAAGGAGCCTACAGAAATTGATAAGAAAATTGCCAGCCATATCGTACCGAGAATAAAGAGCCACAGCACACTGCAGCTGGGAATCGGAAGTCTTCCTCTCTGCATAGGCTCAATGCTGGCAGAATCTGACCAGCGTAACATCAATGCTCATACGGAGATGTTCACCGATGCTTATGTTGACCTTTTCGATGCAGGAAAGCTCACGGGCAACAAGCCTATTGACAAGGGCAAAGCGGTATATACCTTTGCAGGCGGAACCAAGAGGCTTTATGATTTTATAGACGACAACCCGATCTGCTGCAACGCTCCTGTAGATTATGTAAATAACATTGCAACAGTTGCACAGATTAAAAACTTCGTGTCGGTAAACAGCTGTATACAGGTTGACCTGTATGGACAGGTCTGCTCAGAGTCAGCAGGACATCAGCAGATAAGCGGGACAGGCGGTCAGCTTGACTTCGTTCTCGGTGCATACCAGTCGGAAGGCGGACAAAGCTTCCTCTGCACCCCTTCCACAAGGACAATGCCTGACGGAAGGGTGGAATCGCTGATTTCTCCTGTTTTGCCTCAGGGAGCTATTGTTACCACCCCTCGTATGGCCACAAACTTCATAGTGACCGAATACGGTGCTGCGGACCTGAAGGGCAAGACCACTTGGGAAAGAGCGGAACTGCTCATCAACATCGCTCATCCTGATTTCCGTGATCAGCTCATTAAGGATGCTGAAAAGATGGGCATCTGGAAAAACTCAAGTAAATGCTTATAAGGTTTGACATAATTAAGGAGAAAAGATGAAAAAAATACTGGATCATATTTTTATTGACGGTCTTGCCGGAATGGCTCATGGACTCTTTGCCACACTCATCGTCGGTACCATCATTCAACAGATAGGCAATCTGGTAGGAGGAAGTGCCGGTGACATGATATTTCTCATTGGTAAAGCTGCGGCAGCGCTGACCGGTGCAGGAATCGGTGTAGGTGTTGCGTGCAGATTTAAAGAGAGTCCCCTGGTGGTAGTATCAGCAGCTATAACAGGAATGATAGGAGCCTTTGCATCCAAACTTCTGGCAGGTGCCGTACTGGTAGAGGGATCCATTGTTCTGACGGGGCCGGGAGAACCTCTAGGGGCTTTTCTTGCAGCTTATGTAGGAATTGAACTGGGCCATCTGGTATCCGGAAAAACAAGAGTTGATATTCTGGTTACTCCCCTTGTTTCCATAGGCACAGGAGCAGCAGCCGGGCTTGTCTTAGGCCCGCCGATTTCAGGGTTTATGACAGCCCTTGGAGAAATAATCAACTGGGGAACGGAGCAGCAGCCATTTATCATGGGAATAGTAGTATCTGTACTTATGGGAATTATACTGACTTTGCCGATAAGCTCTGCGGCTTTGGGTGTAATCCTCAATCTGTCAGGGCTGGCGGCCGGCGCGGCAACAGTAGGATGCTGCTGCAATATGGTAGGATTTGCAGTTGCAAGTTACAGAGAAAACGGAATGGGAGGTCTGCTGGCACAGGGTATAGGAACATCAATGCTGCAGATGCCTAATATAGTAAGAAAACCGATTATATGGCTTCCTGCCATAATATCCAGCGCCATTCTCGGACCGGTATCCACCATGCTGCTTCACATGACAAACAATGCAACGGGTTCCGGCATGGGTACAGCAGGACTTGTGGGACAGATTATGACATGGCAGACAATGACAGCAGCCGAGCCTCAGATGGTCGTATTGATAAAAATCCTTGTTATTCAGATTGTTTTACCTGCAATATTGTCACTTATGGTTTCGGAGTTCATGAGAAAAAGACATTGGATTGAATTCGGAGACATGAAGCTTGAAGATTAAATTAAATATCACAAAAAAAGCCCTCCCGGCATTTCTGCTCCGGAGGGCTTTTATCTACTTTTGTCTATGAAATGATAAAAATACTTTTCTTAGTCATCCCATTCATCATCATAATCGTCGTCCCAGTCATCATCGTAATCTGCATCTTTATCTATAATTGCACCGGTGGTTGCGTTGATCTCATATTCGTATTCGGTATTCCCCACATAAAACTTAATCTCGTAAACACGAACACCGTCATCCCAGTCAAGCTTGTTTTTGCGAACATCAGCTGATCCGGAAGAAACGCCTGCATCTTTCAGAGCGATAGATAAAGCTTTGTCAGATCCGATGTACTTGGAAGAAGGGGTTTTTGTCTCAGAAGAACTTTCTGAGGATGAACCGCTGCCTTCTGAAGACTGCTCCGGTTTCTGCTGGGCAGCTTCCGATGATGCTGCATCATCAACAGTTTCGGCAGCCTTGAGCTTTTCTCTCTGGGCTTCCAGAATCTTACCGTCGGAGGCTTTCACCGTGTAGTCGTATTCAAATCCGTCTGCGGTAAAATCAACTTCATAAACTGTGTAACCGTTTTCATCGTCATAATGAGCCGAAAGGTTTGTAACTTCTTCTGCTTTGAAGCCTGCATCGGCAAGAGCCACGGCCACTCCCTTATCCATTCCTATAGTCTTGTTTGCGTTAACATTAGCACCAACCTTAACGGTTGCAAAGCCAACGGCTGCTGCAATCAGAACCACGCATATGACAAAGGCTGCAATTTTGATTGGTGAATTTAAAACCTGAGTTATCTTTTTCATAATCTTTATTCCTTTCTTTTCCTTTCAAACAAAGTAAGCTGTTTTGTATGAGCCTATTATATCTGCCTAAAATTAAAGAAAGATTAAATAGATTTAAGATTTTTAATTTTTTTGCAGTTAAGAACAAAGGTAAATGATGTACCTTTGCCTTCCAGGCTTTCCACGGAGATCTCTCCTCCCAGAAGAGATGTAATCTGCTTTACTATGGAAAGCCCCAGGCCCAAACCGCCGGAGGTTTCTTCATTTCTCGACGGTTCAACCTGATAAAATCTGTTCCAGATCTTCTCCAGGTTTTCCCGGGAAATTCCGATTCCGTCATCCGTCAGCTTCAGAACAGCATCATCACCGTTCCTTGTAAGGGTCAGGGTGATGGTACCGTTTTCCCTGCCGTATTTAAAAGCGTTGCTGAAAAGGTTGTTAAGCATACGTGTAAACAGGCTGCGGTCTGTTTCAACAACTATTCCCGGCTCTATGGTATCTTTCACAGAAATATTCCTGCATGATATAAGCCTCTGCTCACTGCATATATCAGCTGCAAGAGCGCTCAGATCAACCTCTTCCATATTGACAGGTTCAGAGCCCTGATCCAGTCTGGTGAAGAAAAGGAGCTGATTAATTATATCGTTCATCCTTTCCGCCTGACGTTTGATAACCTCAAGGGACTCCCGGTATTCCTCCTCGGAGTCCGCCAGTTCCAGACCGTACTGAGACTGAGCGAGTATTACGGCTGTGGGCGTTCTCAATTCATGTGAAGCATCTGAGGTAAATTGCCGTTCCGCTTCAAAAGCCTTTTCAAGACGGTCGAACATTCCGTTGAAGGTATTGGCAAGCTGGTGTATTTCGTCACGGCCCGAACCGATATCAAGCCTTCGTGAAAGATCACCGCTTTTGCCTATCTCTTCGGCAGAGTCCGCTATCTGCTGAACCGGCAGGAAGGATCTGCGGGTAATAGCATAGCCTCCCAGAATAGCCAGAAGTGCTAAAAGAGGAAGCAGCCAGAAAGAAAGACGCACTGTATTGTACAGAATATTGATTCTTTCATTCTTTGACACTACTCCGCGAAGCCAAAGACCGTCGAAATTGTCGCCGGAAAGCACACGGTCATATACATAGTACTTTTCACCTTTATACTTTACCGATCCTACGGAAGTAAATGAAGCTGCCTTGGAACGGGATATCTTCACAGGTGCCTCGCCGTAAAGCAGATTTCCGTCTTTATCATAAAGGGCGGTACAGATGCCCTCATAGTAATCGCAAAAATCATCGTCGATTTCCAGCCAGCCGTTATTATACTGCAGGAACTGGTCCCCCTGCTCGTGCTCAAAACCTGCATCAAAACGGTTAAAGTACTCGATTTCTTCAACATTTGAAGAGACGGTAGCGGTAAGCCTGTCCTTTATATCGTCATCGAGAACCACCTTGGCTATGGAGAAGGTGAGGGCGTTCATAAGAGCGACGATTACCAGAAGGGTAAGAGAGAACCAGAGAATAATCTTTTTTTGTATGGTCATTCCTTTCATATGCGGTATTTAAACCTCTTCCTCTCTGAGAACGTACCCCACGCCGCGAACCGTATGTATAAGCCGTGGTGAGAAACCCTCATCTATTTTTTTGCGCAGATATCTGATATAAACATCAACAGCGTTGGTGCCGCCTTCATAGTCGAAGTTCCAAAGGCTGTTTTCAATCTTTTCGCGGGAAAGAACCTGTCCTTTGTTTCTGAGCATATATTCCAGAAGAGCAAATTCTTTTGCTGACAGCTTAATGCTTTTACCTGATCTGGTGACACTGTGACTGGCCGTATCAAGCCTCAGGTCTGCCGCTTCATATACAGGAGAGTTGGATGAGGCGGTTTTTCTTGTCAGAGCCCTGACCCTGGCCATGAGCTCCTCAAAGGAGAATGGTTTTACGAGATAGTCATTGGCACCTAAATCCAGGCCTTTAACCTTATCGTCAATGGAATCACGGGCTGTAAGAAAAAGCACCGGCGTGGGATTGCCTGAAGCACGCATGTGTTTTACCACCGTAAAACCGTCCATTTTAGGCATCATGACATCAAGAATCACACCTTCATAGGCTGCCATCTGAAGAAAATCAAGAGCCTCCTGGCCGTCAAAGCAGCTGTCCACAGAATAACCTTCTGCGGCAAGCTTCTTGGTAAGAATCTTATTAAGGTCCCTCTGATCTTCTGCTATAAGGATTCTCATAAAAGCTCCTCAATTTCTTCTTTAGGTCTGAGGCCTACAGCTGTATTGACAACTTCGCCGTTTTTTACAACCATAAGTGTCGGAATGCTCATTACACCGTACTTTATTGCAAGCTCCTGTTCGTCATCGATGTTGACTTTGCAGACCTTAACATCAGGGTGCTCTTCGGATATTTTTTCTACAGCAGGGGCAATCATTCTGCACGGACCGCACCAGGATGCCCAGAAATCCACCAGTACCGTACCCTCTGCCTGTAATACTTCCTTATCAAAATTTTCTTTAGTAACATTTAAAATCATCTTAAATCCTCCTTTACCTTAAAAACGTGTATATATGCTATTTTAGAGTATTATACCCTAAAAGGAGTACTTTTAACAGACCAAAGAAGGTGATGAAAAGGTGAATTTTCAATAAAAGGTGGGTACTTATATTGAGAAAAAGGGGCGGGCATGGTAAAATAATTTATCATGTAAACTTTGAGAGGACACAGGATAATGTCAAGATACAGCGTAAAAAAACCGCTTACGGTTTTCGTTGCGGTAGTAATTATAATAGCTTTGGGTATTGTTTCGGTAACGGGAATGACACCGGACCTATTGCCAAGCATAGACCTTCCATACGTAGTAGTAATGACAACGTATCCGGGAGCGACGCCGGAGGAAGTTGAAAGTGAAATTTCCAAGCCGCTGGAACAGAGTTTGGCCACATTGGAGAGTCTTAAATCAATACAGTCCATATCAAATCCAAACTATTCACTTGTTGTTCTGGAATTTGACAACGGCGCCAGCATGGATACGGCAATTGTAAATATTCTTCAGAACACTGACCTGGTCAGCGGCAGCTGGAGCGACAGTATCGGTTCCCCGTACATAATGAAAATAAATCCGAATATGATGCCCATAGCCGTTGCCTCAGTAGATATGAAAGGGTATGATACGGAAAAGCTTTCCATGTTTGTAGAGGACACCCTGATGAATAAACTGGAAGGTATAACAGGGGTTGCCAGCGTCAATGCGGGAGGCCTTCTGGAATCCAGAATAAATGTAACAATAAATGAAGACAAAATAGAAAAACTGAACGAAAAGCTGCTTGGAGAAGCGAGCCCGTCAATGGCCAAGGCAAAGGGACAGCTTAATTCCGGCATGAAGCAGATAAAGCAGGCTGAGGCCAAGCTGGCCGCAAGCGAAAAAGAGCTGGAAAAGACAAAGAACGATACCTATGACAAGCTTGCTGAGACAAGCGCTCAGCTTGATGTGGCAGTGTCCAGGGCAAGTGCAATAGAGACCCAGATAAAAGTTCTGGAAGGACGTCAGTCAGCAATAGAGGCGCAGATATCTCAGGGAATTTACGGTCCGCAGGCAGGCGTAACCTTAGAGGAGCTGCAGGAACAGCTTAAGGATGTAAAGAGTCAGCTTCAGGTGATGCAGATGGACAGTGCAGCAGCAGAGGAACAGGTATCACAGCTTCAGGAGGCATACAGACAGGCTGAAAGGGGAACCTATACAGCCCAGGAATCTTTAGATGATGCCCAGGCGCAGCTTGCCTCTGCAAAAAATCAGATTGCAAACCAGAAAGCGCAGCTTAATTCGGCTATAGCTCAGCTGAACGAAGCGGGGAATAAGTCTCTTCAGGCCGCCGGACTGGGTTCTATGATTACTGTGGATATGATTTCCGGAGTGCTTCAGGGACAGAATTTTTCCATGCCTGCAGGCTATGTTCAGGAGGGCAGCACAAAGTATCTTGTAAGCGTTGGAGACGAGCTTAAGGATCTTGATGAGGTCAAGGGACTTTTCCTGTTTAATATAGACGGTCTGGGCGACGTTTCCCTGGAAGATACAGCCGATGTGTTTATGAGTGATAACGGAGATTCCATATATGCAAATATAAACGGAAACCCGGGGGTTTTGCTTACTTTCTCCAGACAGTCAAACTATGCCACGGCTACAGTGTCGGATAACATTGCCGATAAATTTGATGAACTGTCCGAGGAGTATGAGGGACTGAATTTCACAACTCTGATGGACCAGGGTGACTATATATACCTGATAATCGGCTCAATAATGAAGAGTCTTGCCTGGGGTGCGCTGTTTGCTGTAGTTATACTGCTGATTTTCCTGAGGGATATAAAGCCGACGTTTATAACGATCCTCAGCATCCCGATAAGTATAACCTTTGCCCTTGTACTGATGTACTTTTCCGGGGTTACACTTAATATGATATCGCTGTCAGGCCTTGCAGTGGCTGTGGGCATGCTGGTGGATAACTCCATTGTAGTAATAGAAAACATTTTCAGAATGAGAAGGCTGGGGGTGCCCCCTAAGAAAGCGGCTATCGCCGGTGCCAAAGAGGTTGCGGCTGCAATTACCTCATCCACCCTTACTACTGTCTGCGTGTTTGCTCCTATAGTCTTCGTGGACGGAATAACAAGGCAGCTTTTTGCGGATATGGCTTTGACCGTTACATATTCTCTGGCCGCCAGTCTGATTATAGCACTGACGCTGGTTCCGGCCATGTCATCCATGATGTTTACGAAAGAACCTCGGCAGGAAGGAAAAGGCTTTGTACGCTTCAAGAACGGCTACAGAAAGCTTCTTAACTGGAACCTGAACCACAAGGCACTGATACTCATATTGGCCGTTGCACTTCTCGGCGGGAGTTTATATGCATCCCTGTCAAAGGGATTTATATTCATACCGGATATGGCTACTCCGCAGCTCAGCGGCACCATGGTAATGAATGACGAAGATGCCACCCTAGAGGAAACCAAGGAAATGGCAGACAAAGTAATAAACATAATAGAAGGAACTGAAGGCGTTGACACCGTCGGCGGAATGCTTTCGCAGACGGGAGGTATGAGTTCCGTTACAGGAGAGACATCTGACACATCGGTGACCCTTTACATACTCACAGATCAGGAAAGTGACCTGTCAGGAGGAGAAATTGCCGACAGCATAGAGGAGGCAACTGCCGGGCTGGACTGTCAGGTCCGGATTATGAGTTCTTCCTCAATGACATCATACACTACTGCCCTTGGCGGATCAGGAGTGTCAATCGATGTTTACAGCACGGACAGTGAAAAACTTCAGAAAGCTGCGGAGCAGCTGGGAAAGAAGCTGGAAGGCGTTGAAGGTATTGATGAGGTGGACAACGGTCTTGCAGAAGCAGAACCTGAGCTGCACTATATAGTTGACAAGGAAAAAGCCATGAAAAAGGGCCTTACGGTAGCTCAGGTATATATGCAGGTTTCAAAGGCTCTTACTCTGGAAAACACTGCAACCTCAATGAAACTTGGCGGTGACGAATATGACATAGTTGTTTCGGGAAGCGACAGAGACAGCCTGGCGCCGAAGGATATAAGAAAGCTTGAGCTTGAAGGCACCGACTCTGAAGGAAAAACCGTATATGTAAAGCTTAAGGACATTGCCAGGGTTAAGGAAACCAAAACTCTTCCGTCAATTGAAAGAAACGACCAGAGAACTTATCTGACTGTTTCGGCAACAGTCAAAGAAGGGCATAATGTAACTCTGGTAACGGAAGACGCAAAAAAGGCACTTGAGGGAATGAGTCTGCCGGAAGGTGTAACTTACGAGTTCAACGGAGAAAATGAGACCATAATGGACGCCATGTACGATCTGGTTAAAATGATGGCTCTGGGATTCCTGCTTGTTTACCTCATTATGGTAGCCCAGTTCCAGTCACTTAAATCTCCGTTTATAATAATGTTTACCATACCTCTTGCCTTTACGGGAGGACTTCTTGCTCTGCTCATATTCGGAAAGGAACTGAGCATAATCGCAATGATAGGACTGATTCTGCTTATGGGTGTAATTGTAAACAACGGCATCGTCCTCGTGGACTATACAAACCAGCTGCGCGGCCGTGGGCTGACCAAACGGCAGGCAATTATCGAAGCCGGTGCCACACGTATGCGTCCTGTAATGATGACAAGCTTAACTACCATTCTGGGCCTGGTGGTTATGGCCATGGGCAAAACCGCAGGAACAGACATGATGCAGCCTATAGCCCTTGTCTGCATAGGCGGACTTCTTTATGCTACTGCCCTGACACTGCTGGTAGTGCCGGTAATCTATGATATATTCAATGGTGAGGAATATAAGGCGGCAAAGAAAGAAGATCTGGATATAAGCGAACTGATTGGCGAATAAGATAGAATATAGGCATAAAAAAACAGAGGTCTGAGCCTGAGGTTCAGACCTCTGTTGATTTTACTCAAACAGCGGTGTGGAGAAATACCTCTCCGCCGTATCCGGAAGAACGGTCACCACAGTTTTGCCTTTGCCCAGCTTCTTTGCAAGGCGAAGAGCTGCAGCTACATTGGTTCCGCTTGATATGCCGCACATGAGACCTTCCTTTGCTGCAAGTTCCTTTGCGGTTTTGAGAGCGTCTTCGTCGGATATTATGCAGATATCGTCGTAAATCTGCTGGTTGAGAACTCCCGGGATAACACCGTCGCCGATTCCCATCTGAATATGTGTGCTCACCGTTCCGCCTGCCAGAATTGCAGCGTTCTCCGGTTCCACTGCCCAGATTTCAATCTGCGGATTGAGGGCTTTCAAAGTTTCTCCTATACCTGTGATGGTGCCGCCGGTGCCTATACCCGAACAGAATCCGTCGATAGGGCCGGCCACCTGCTCCAGAATCTCCAGACCTGTATGATGGCGATGAACCATAGGGTTGGCCTGGTTCTCAAACTGCTGAGGAACGAAAATCTTCGGGTTTTCTGCTGCCATTCTTGCTGCGGTTTTTACACATTCATCGATGCAGTCTCCGATATTGCCTTTATCGTGAACCAGAATTACCTTTGCTCCGTAATGCTCCACAAGGAGCCTTCTCTCGCTGCTTACGGAATCGGGCATGATGATAATGGTTTTGTAGCCCTTAACAGCGCCTACAAGAGCAAGGCCGATTCCCTGGTTGCCGCTGGTAGGTTCCACAATAACGGAATCAGGCGAAAGAATGCCGTCATCTTCGGCTTTTTTAATCATATTGAACGCAGTCCTGGTCTTGATAGACCCTCCTACGTTAAGTCCTTCATATTTTACCAGCACCCGGGCGCCGTCAGGGTCCGCCATGCGGTTAAGCTGGATCATAGGGGTATTCCCCATAGCTTCAAGCACATTGTTATATATCATTTCA
>CAKMLH010000049.1 GCA_927797855.1 uncultured Clostridia bacterium
CCTAAATTCGAAAAAGCGGCGTGAACCGGGGAGTTTTTTTTGGCATTAAATTTGCAATTTAATATAATACTATAATATACTTGGAGGTACTCATATGAGCAAGAAGAAAAAAGGGGAAACCCTTGAATCCTTAAATAAAGGATTCGCTGTACCTGATACGTACATTATCATTTTCTTCGTAGTCTGCCTTGCTGCACTCCTGACATTTCTCATTCCTCAGGGCTTCTACGAAACTCAGGACGTGACATATCTTGTTGACGGCGTTGAAAAGACCAAGACGGTCATCAAAGACGGAAGTTTTCAGTATGTTCTCGGCGAAGACGGCAAACCCCTGAAGCAGGGAATTTCCCTGTTTGCTGCAGGCGGCGGAGTGGGACTTTTCAATTACCTTTTTGAAGGTCTTGTAAGCGGAGACAAGTGGGGCTCTGCAGTGGGAATTATTGCCTTTATCCTCGTTATCGGCGGTGCTTTCGGTATCGTTCTCAGAACCGGCGCTGTTGAATCCGGAATTATGAACATGATCAGAAAAACAAACGGAAAAGAAAAGCTTCTTATTCCGGCTCTGTTCTGTCTTTTCTCCCTTGGGGGAGCTGTTTTCGGAATGGGTGAAGAGGCCCTGCCATTCCTGATGATTCTCGTTCCTATTGTTATCGCTATGGGCTATGACGGCGTTACCGCTGTGCTGATCACATATGTTGCTACTCAGATAGGCTTCGGAACATCCTGGATGAATCCTTTCTCCGTTGCAATCGCTCAGGGTATTGCAGGTGTGCCAGTTTTCTCAGGAGCTACATTCAGAATCGTTATGTGGATTCTATTCACTGCCGTAGGCGCAGCAATGACTATGCTTTACGCAAACAAGATCAGAAAAGATCCTTCACGCTCTGTATCCTACGAGTCTGATGCTTATTTCAGAGATGATATAGACAGCAAGCAGGAAACAGATTCTGTGGAAAAATTCAGAATAGGACATATTCTGGTTCTCCTCACTATCGCAGCCGGTATGGTATGGGTAGTATGGGGTGTTATGAAAAACGGATATTATATTCCTGAAATTGCAACTCAGTTCTTTGTAATGGGCCTTGTTTCCGGCATTATAGGCGTTGCCTTCAAACTTAACGGCATGAAACTCAATGACATTGCTTCATCCTTTAAGCAGGGAGCTTCCGATCTTGTGGGAGCGGCCATTGTTGTTGGTATGGCGCAGGGCATTATGCTGGTTCTGGGCGGATCTTCACCTACAGAGCCGACTGTGCTCAATTCCATACTTAACGGAATATCACAGGCATTTGTAGGTCTGTCGGGTACTCTTGCAGCAGTTATTATGTACCTGTTCCAGTCAATCTTCAACTTCTTTGTTGTATCCGGCTCTGGTCAGGCGGCTCTTACCATGCCTATCATGGCACCTCTTGCCGACCTTCTGGATGTTTCAAGACAGACATCAGTACTGGCCTTCCAGCTTGGTGATGCTCTGACAAACCTTATCGTGCCGACATCAGGATGTCTCATGGGCTCTCTTGCAATTGCCAGAATAGACTGGTCCAAGTGGATTAAATTTATGTGGAAGTTCCTGGGCATACTTATGCTGCTGGCTATAGCCACAGTTATATTTGCGAGTCTGACGGGCTTCTAAGGAGAAAATAAATGAAACTCATTAAAAATTCCAGTGTTTACGCACCTGAGTATTCGGGTAAAAAAGATGTCTTCATTGCAGGAGGCAAAATATGCAGAATTGCCGACAGTCTGGACGCTCCCAAGGAGTGGGATGTTGAGGTTATTGACGGCAGCGGCATGCTCCTTCTTCCCGGCTTCATCGATTCCCATGTCCATGTTCTCGGCGGAGGCGGAGAAGGAGGCTTCGCAAACAGGACTCCTGAAGCGACTCTGACAGGTTTTACCCGATATGGCATAACCACCGTGGCAGGCTGCCTCGGTACAGACGGTTACGGCAGGGATATAAACTCTCTTATAGCAAAAATCAAGGGCCTGCGCCAGCAGGGTATTTCAGCCTATGCATATACGGGAAGCTATCAGGTGCCTGTGCGCACTCTCACAGGAAGCATTACCCGTGACATAATGATGGTTGAGGAAATTATCGGTACAGGAGAAATCGCAATATCCGATCACCGCTCATCCCAACCTTCCTACGAGGAGTTCTTAAGGCTCTGTGCCGACACCCGTCTTGGAGGCATTCTTTCGGGAAAAGCAGGAATCATCAACATACATCTGGGAGACAGTCCGAGAAAAATGGATCTGATTCTCAGAGCTATAAATGAAACTGAAATACCTTCCACACAGTTCCTTCCTACCCATGTAAACCGGAATGCGGCTCTATTCGACGAGGCCATCCGCTATGCAAAGCTGGGCGGTACTGTGGACTTTACAGGCAATGAAGATATTGACTACTGGGAAACAGTATGCGATGAAGTCCGTGTATGCCGCGGAATCAGACGGATGCTTGACGAAGGTGTAAGCAGCGATCTGTTTACCATTTCCTCCGACGGCCAGGGGAGTCTGCCGTTATTCAGCCCTGATGGAAAGTTTTTGGGCATGGGTATAGGAAAATCAAGCTGTCTGCTGAAGGAGGTCAAAGAGTGCGTACAGCGGGAAAACATTCCTCTGGAAACAGCGGTCAAGGCTATTACCTCAAATCCCGCCCGCGTTCTCTGCCTTGGCAGCAAGGGACACATACAGGAAGGATATGACGCAGATCTGTGCCTTCTCACAGAGGATCTGAATATCCACACAGTTATAGCCATGGGACAGACTATGGTTGAAAAAGGGGAACCTGTTGTAAAAGGGGCTTTTGAATAAATAACGCAAAAAACAGCCTTTCCGGATCTCATGTCTGAACACGAGAAACAGATCGGCTGTTTTATTTTGTCTTTTTTTGCTCTTATTTTATTTCAGCTTTGCTACCATCTCGCCGGCCTTAACCTGCTGGCCTTCGGAAACATAGATTCTTTCCACAGTTCCTGCAGCAGATGCAAGTATGTTTGTCTCCATCTTCATGGCCTCGATAACAGCAATTGGCTGATTTGCCTCAACCTTCTCGCCTTCCTTTACGAGAACCTTGATGATGTTGCCCGGAATATTAGCTCCGATTTCCATCGGATCATCCTCGTTGGCGTAAAGTACTGAATTGGAGGAATTGGCTGTTACAGTCTTATCCTTGATTTTGATTATACGACGGTTGCCGTTAACTTCGAATATAGCCTCTCGCATTCCTTCGCTGTCAACCGGCCTTACTTCCTGAAGCCTTACAATGAGGACACGGCCCTCGCCCATCTTGACCTCGCAGGTTTCTCCTTCCGCCAGACTGTGGAAGAAAATATCCGAGCCCATATATCTGAAGTTGCCGTCTTTTCTGATGCTCTTTACATAATCCTCGAATACCTTCGGGTAGAGAGCATAGCTGATAACCTCTTTATCGTTTCCTTCAAGACCCAGCTCTTCCTGAAGCTTCTTTCTGATGGCATCAAAATCTTCAGGCTCAAGAAGCTCTCCCGGTCTGCAGGTAATAGGCTTTCTGCCTTTCAGCACAACCTTCTGGATGTCCTCAGGGAAGCCGCCTTCAGGCTGACCCATCATTCCTTCAAAATATGAAACGGCGGAATCAGGGAAGTCGATGTTTGCTCCCTTCTCAACTATATTTTCCGGTGTAAGATCGTTCTGAACCATGAAAATAGCCAGGTCGCCTACAACCTTTGATGACGGTGTAACCTTTACGATATCGCCGAGCATCTGGTTTACGGCCTTGTACATGTCCTTCACTTCCTTCAGCTTGTGGCCAAGTCCGAAAGATTCAACCTGTGCCTGAAGGTTGGAGTACTGTCCTCCCGGAATCTCGTATTTGTATATTTCCGCAGAAGCGGTCTGAAGCTCTGATTCGAATTCCTTATAAACAGGACGGACGTCTCTCCAGTATTCGCTTATCTTCTGAAGGCCGTCTGAGTCAAGGCCTGTATCTCTGTCGGAGTTCTGCAGTGATGCTACAATTGAGTTCAGAGCAGGCTGTGATGTCAGACCTGACATGGAGTTGAAAGCAGCATCTACGATGTCAACGCCGGCCTGAGCTGCCATAAGAACAGTAGCTACTCCGTTTCCGGAAGTATCGTGAGTGTGCAGATGGATTGGAATTCCGATCTCCTGCTTAAGGGCTCCTACAAGCTTTGAAGCTGCCGTCGGCTTCAGAAGTCCCGACATATCCTTAATGCCCAGAATGTGTGCGCCGCGTTTTTCAAGCTCTTTAGCCATCTTCACATAGTAACTCAATGTATATTTTGTTTTTGACGAATCCAGAATATCTCCTGTGTAGCAAAGACAAGGCTCTGCAATCATGCCCTGGTTAAGTGTTTCATCCAGAGCAACCTCCATTCCCTCAATCCAGTTGAGTGAATCGAATATTCTGAACACATCGATTCCGCTCTTGGCAGACTGCTTTACAAATGCACGGATAACATTGTCAGGATAGTTCTTGTATCCTACTGCATTTGCACCGCGAAGGAGCATCTGAAGCAGTATGTTAGGACACTTTTCACGGAGCATCTCCAGTCTTTCCCACGGATCTTCCTTGAGGAATCTGTAAGCTGTATCGAATGTAGCGCCGCCCCACATTTCCAGTGAGAACAGATTACGCCCGTATACGGACACCGCCGGAGCGATTTTTTCCATATCCACAGTTCTTACACGGGTAGCCATCAGTGACTGCTGGGCATCTCTCATTGTAGTGTCTGTTACAAAGAGCCTCTGCTGCTTTCTTACCCACTGAGTAAAGTCCTTTGCACCCATCTCGTCAAAGAGGTTCTTAGTTCCTCTGCCCTGCAGTTCTTTAAGTTCATCAGGCTTGAACTTAGGGAAAACAGGAACATTGTAGCTCCTCTTGCTGCCCTTTGTCTCGTTGACGAACTTGTTGCCGAGGAATTCAATAACCTTAAGTTCAGTATCCTCAACTTTATCTATCTCAAGGAGCTCAGGTGTATTGGCAATGAAACCGGTGTCGCACTGTCCGGCTGCAAAGGTAGGGTGGTTGAGCACGTTGAGCATGAACATGATGTTTGTCTTGACACCCTTTATTGTAGTTTCCCTCAGTGCTCTGATAGCTTTCCTTCTGGCATCCTCGAATGTTCTTGAGAATGCTGTAACCTTAACAAGCAAGCTGTCGTAGAAAGGAGTTATCTCCGATCCTTCAAAGCCGTTGCCTCCGTCAAGTCTGATGCCGAAGCCGCCCGGTGAGCGGTAGTTTTCTATTACGCCTGTGTCCGGCATAAAATCGTTTACAGGATCTTCTGTGGTGATTCTGCACTGAATAGCGTGGCCGGTAACCTTAATTGAATCCTGACTCGGAATGTTTATTTCCTCTGAATCCAGTGTGTAGCCCTCTGCAACCAGAATCTGTGCCTGAACGATGTCCACGCCTGTAACAATTTCCGAAACGGTATGCTCCACCTGAATTCTCGGGTTCATTTCGATGAAATAGTGCTTGCCCGTCTTGTCAACGAGGAATTCAACAGTTCCTGCGCTTCTGTAATCAACGGCCTGTGCAATCTTTATGGCATCATTGCAGATAGCTGTTCTCTGCTCATCAGTAAGGCAGAGAGCCGGTGTAAATTCAATAACCTTCTGGTGTCTTCTCTGAATGGAGCAGTCTCTTTCATATAAATGAACGATATTGCCCTCTTTGTCTCCCAGAATCTGCACTTCTATATGTTTTGGATTTTCAAGATATTTTTCTATGAAAATATCATCTATACCGAAAGCCTTGGCTGCTTCACTTCTGGCGCTTCTGAACTGCGGCAGCAGCTCATCCTTTGAGCGCACGATTCTCATTCCTCTTCCGCCGCCGCCTGCAGCCGCCTTAAGCATTACAGGATATCCGCAGCTTTCTGCGAACTGAACGGCCTCTTCCTCTGTTTCAATGGCTTTTTCAACTCCCGGAATTGTAGGAACTCCTACAGAGTTTGCCACGATTTTTGATTTTATCTTATCTCCCAGCCTATCCATCATCTCAGCCGTAGGTCCGATAAATTCAATTCCGGCTGCTGCACAGGCCTTTGCAAACTCTACGTTTTCTGCCAGGAATCCGTACCCCGGATGAATGGCGTCAACTCCCTTTGCCTTTGCCAGTGCAATTATTTCATCGATTCCAAGGTATGCGCCTACAGGTGTCTTTCCCTTGCCGATCTGATAAGATTCATCTGCCTTGGTTCTGAATAAAGAATGTTTGTCTTCTTCGGAGTATACCGCAACGGTTCTGATGCCCAGTTCCTGACAGGCTCTGAAAACCCTTATGGCAATTTCTCCTCTGTTTGCAACCAATACTCTTTTGAATTTTTTTATTTCTCCCATCTTTCTCTCCTAAAAAAAATTACTTGATCACGCGTACGTCCATCTGCGGATAAGGTATTGTAATATCTGCTTCATCAAAAGCTGCTTTAACCTGTTCCCCCAGATAATATTTTACGTCAAAATACTTGGAGGTTTCGCACCAGACCATGAAATCCAGAAGGATTCCGCTGTCCTCGTGCTTTGCAACCCCGATTACAGGTTCGGGGTCATCCAGAATATCCGGATTGGATTCCGCTACTGCCAGCAGGACGTCTTTGGCTTTTGCGATATCCGAATCGTAGCTTATTGTAAATGTCAGATCCACACGCCTGTTTTCCTCGCGTGAATGATTGACCATCACCGAAGCTGTAATAGTTCCGTTAGGTATTGTAATAATCCTGTTGTCATAGGTCTTAAGTGTAGTAACCATAAGATCTATGCTCTGAACTTTTCCCTTCACTCCGGATACTTCTATAACATCCCCTCTTATGAAGGGTTTGTTAGCTAATATAATTATACCACTTGCAAGGTTTCCCAAACTGTCTTTAAGGGCCAGGGCAACGGCTGCTCCGCAGGCGCCCAGTACGGTGACAAGTGGGGCTGTGGGAACCTTAAGGCTTGTAAGTATTACTACGGCAAGCACAATGTAAAGGGCATACCTTGTAGCAGTTAAAACAAATTTGTGGACAGATTTGTCCAGTTTTGTTCTGTCAAGGGCCTTCTCAGTGATTTTAATCACCAACTTAATGAGCAATATTCCCACTACAAGAATCAGCAGTGCTAAAACCAGGCTTCCGCCGTATTCCCATATTTTTTCCAGCGTTTTCTCTTTCATCAATCTATTCCTGTTTCTCGTAAACTCTGCCGCTGCGTCTTCTTTCCAGTTCATGGAGAAGCTTCTTCCTCAGTCTGATGTCATCGGGCGTCACTTCAACCAGCTCATCATCATTGATAAATTCAAGAGCTTCCTCCAGGGTGAACTTTCTGGCAGGGCTCAGCTTGATAGCCTCATCTGAACCGGCAGCACGCATATTGCTGACTCTTTTTGCCTTGCATGGATTTACAACCATATCGTCATTTCTGGAGTTCATCCCCACTATCATTCCTTCGTAAACCCTTGTGCCCGGCTCAACGAACATCTGAACGCGCTCGCCTATATTAAAGAGAGCATAAGGTGTGCATACACCCTCCTCCTGAGCAATGGCCACGCCGTTTACTCTTTGCGGGATTTCACCCTTATAATCGTCAAAGCATTCAAATCGTCTTACCATGGTGCCCTCACCTCTGGTATCGTTAATGAACTCGCTTCTGTATCCGAGAAGGCCTCTGGTAGGAACGAGATATTCTATTCTTGAATATCCGTTTTCTCCTGACATCTGACGCATCATTCCTTTTCTGATGTTCAGTTTATTTATGACAGTTCCGGCATACTCGTCGGGAACAGTGATAATTACCTCTTCCATAGGTTCCAGAGTTCTGCCGTCTTTTCCTTTTCGCAGAATAACCTCCGGTTTGGAGACTGCCAGCTCATAGCCTTCTCTTCTCATGTTTTCAATGAGGATGGAAAGGTGCAGCTCACCTCTTCCGGATACCTTGAAACTGTCGGTGGAATCTGTCTCTTCAACCAGAAGGCCCACATTGACCTCAAGTTCTTTTTTAAGTCTTTCCCTTATATGTCTGGATGTCACATATTTTCCCGACTTTCCGGCAAAAGGCGATTTGTTTACCATAAAGTTCATGGAAAGGGTCGGCTCCTCAATGTGTATCATCTCCATAGGCTCCGGATGCTGTGGATCGCAGATTGTCTCACCGATGGAAATATCCGAAATGCCCGATACTACAACTATATCTCCGCACTCCGCCTCAGGCACTGCCATTCTCTTGAGCCCTCTGTAGACAAATACCTGGTTTATCTTTCGTTGCTCCAGGCTGCCGTCTGCTTTTGCCACAGCCACTATCTGGCCTTCCTTAATTGTTCCCTTTGTGATTCTGCCGATTCCCAGTCTTCCGATGTAATCATCATATGCCAGAGTGGAAACCTGGAACTGAAGGGGCTGGTCGTTAAGGTCAGGGTAAGGCTGACAGTGTTCAATTATGGTGTCAAACAGAGGGGTAAGGTCAAGTCCTCCGTATCCTGAAGGGCTCTTTTTTATCTTGGCTTCCCCTTCTCCTACCTCAAGGCCTTCCACTTCTTTAGGGTCTCTTACGGCAATTCCCTGACGGGCAATTCCGTAAAGAATAGGGAAATCAAGCTGCTCATCGTTTGCCTCAAGATCCATAAACAGCTCGTATACTTCGTCCACAACCTCATCGATTCTGGCGTCTTTCTTGTCGATTTTGTTTATGAAAAGAATCGGGTTGAGCCCCTGCTCCAGAGACTTTTTAAGCACAAATCTGGTCTGAGGCATCGGCCCTTCGCTTGAGTCCACCAGCAATATTACCGTGTCCACGGTTTTCATTATACGCTCGACCTCCGAGCTGAAGTCGGCATGCCCCGGGGTATCCACAATGTTTATCTTTACGCCGTTATGCATTATGGAGCAGTTTTTAGAGTAGATTGTAATGCCTCTTTCTCTCTCTATATCGTCGCTGTCCATTACGCAGTCGACAACTTCCTCATTGGCACGGAAAACTCCGCTCTGATTGAGAAAAGCATCTACAAGAGTTGACTTTCCCGCATCAACGTGAGCAATTACCGCAATATTTATTATTTTTTCTTTTTTACTCATAGTGAGTTATCCTTCTTTCGTGTTTCGTGTAAATACATGGTTACTGTGCTCTTTCACGCCGTTTTCCTGCTGCAGGCAGATGCTCTCTGCCGCTTCTTTGGGGCTGAAAAAACACTGACCCATATTAAAGTATTTTATCATATGGCCAACTGTTTTTCAATGGATTTTCCCAGTTTTTTCGGGTCAACATTAAGTCCGGCGGCATAGAATAAATAGTATTATTATAATAATGTAATTTTGGAGGTATTAAAATGGCCAGTATTTACCTTAGCCCCTCGACGCAGGAATACAATCAGTTTGTTACAGGCGGAACTGAGGAGTACTATACTAATCTTATTGCCGATGCAATGGTTCCCTATCTCAGAGCCAGCGGCATTGATTTTACTCGAAATAATCCGGGCGGGACAGTGGTTGACTCAATAAACGCATCAAATTCAGGAAACTATGATCTGCACCTTGCCATCCATACCAATGCGGCGCCGGAAAATCTGGCGGGAATGATTCAGGGCCCCAATGTCTACTACTACCGTGACAGCAGCAGGGGGCGCGCCGCAGCAGAGGTCTTCGCCAACAATCTCAAGCTCATTTACCCTCATCCTGAGCTTGTAAAGGTTATTCCGACCACCACTTTAGCTGAACTTCGCCGCACCCGCACTGTTGCTGTACTTGTGGAGGTTGCTTACCATGACAATGTGGAAGACGCCAACTGGATTACATCCAATATAGATCAGATTGGTGAAAACCTGGCGCTGTCCACGGCAGATGTGCTGGGTGTGCCTTTTGTGGAGCCGTAGGTAGTGCTTAGAGCAGCGTGAACGATGCCCCGGAGGATAGCTTCCGGAGTAAGGCTTCCCCTGCATAATGCCTGAGCTAAGAATTTTATGCAAAATTTTCCTACAGAGCCCGCAAACCATTGAAATTAAATTTAAAATCGGAAAAAGTACAGACAGACACAGGCCGTAAGGCACCGTTTTTGCCGAAAAAACGGTGCTTTTTGCTTGCCAGAAGCCTTTAGCACCGCCTGTACAGAAAAAAATTTTCCCACTTTGATGGTTTTTATCAGACCTGCAGCCATTGGTGGGAAAAAAACGAATAATTTACGGTACTGCCTAATTGAGAAGAAAAGCAGCACAGCTATAATGTGAAAAATAATCTCAGAAAAGGAAAAAAATGCATTGAAAATA
>CAKMLH010000050.1 GCA_927797855.1 uncultured Clostridia bacterium
CCCGATACCAGCCCTATATCAAGCAGCCTGCGTCTGATGGGACCTGTGGCTGTAATTTCAACAACTCTGGCTTTCTGCCCCGGCTGCATTCTGTCAATAGAAATAATTTCTTTCATATTTAAAAATCCTTTCGCTTGAGTTTTGCCAAAAAACCTTTTTGTATTCAGCATATTCTCAATGGAAAGGATTTGTGTTTTACAGCACTTTGTCTATGAAATTTTTTGTTCGCTCATTTGAGGGATTATCAAATATCTGCTTGGGTATTCCTCTTTCAATTATACGCCCTTCGGACATAAAAACGATTTCGTCTGCCACCTCCCTGGCAAACCCCATTTCATGGGTTACCACAATCATGGTCATTCCCTCTGCTGCCAGTTCTTTCATAACATCCAGCACTTCGCCCACCATTTCCGGATCAAGTGCAGATGTAGGCTCATCAAAGAGCATTACCTCCGGCCCCATGGCAAGAGCCCTTACAATGGCGATTCTCTGTTTCTGACCTCCGGAAAGCATGTTGGGATATTCATTAGCTTTATCAAGAAGTCCGACTCTTTCCAGAAGTTTCATTGCTGTTTCCCGGGATTCTGCTTCAGTCTGCCTTTTAAGAGTCACCGGGGCCATTGTGATATTTTCCAGCACTGTCTTATGAGGGAACAGATTAAAATGCTGGAAAACCATTCCCATCTTCTGGCGGTGCTTATTTATATCCACTCCTTTGGATGTCAGATCAATACCGTTAAAATAAATCTTTCCCGAGGTAGGTTCCTCCAGGAGGTTCAGGCTCCTGAGCATTGTGGATTTTCCGGAGCCCGATGGACCTATGATTGCTATTACCTGCCCTTTCTTTACATTCAGGGAGCAGTGGTCGAGAGCTGTAACCTTGCCGCCGTTATATTCCTTTACGAGATTATCTACGGCAATTATATAATCAGTGTTTGTCCCCACGACGCATCCTCCTTTCGATCCTCTCAATAACTTTTGATGTAGGATATGTGACTACGAAGTAAATAAATTCGGACAGCATATAAGGTCCTACCGAAATCATTGTTCTTCCGCCTATTGTCTGCGCAGTAAACATTATCTCCGCCATTCCCAGCACCATGCAGACCGAGCTTTCCTTTACCATAGTTATGACTTCATTTGCCAGGGCAGGCAGAACATTTTTAACTGCCTGAGGAAGTATTACCAGCCTCATGCTTTGTGAATGTGAGAGTCCCAGTGAACGTGCAGCCTCCATCTGGCCGCTGTCTACCGCCAGAATTCCTGCACGGAATATCTCCGCCACATATGCAGAACTGTTAAGAGCCAGCGCTGTAACTCCCGGTATGAATCTTGTAGAGTCTATAAAGCCGAAAATCATAAACTTCGGCACGGTTATTATTGAAAACACGCCGTAATATATTATCATCAGCTGCACCAGTATAGGTGTTGATCTGAAAGCTGCAATGTATGCGCCCGATATACATCTTACCGCCTTATTTTTGCTCAGCCTCATTGTTGCCAGAAGAAGCGCCGGCAGAACTGCCATGAGTACAGATATTACAGAAAGAATCAGGGTGTATTCCACACCCTGAATTACTGCATATCCATACTTCGGCAGGAAGCTGAAGTTAAGAAAGTTTGTGGATGACATGTCCGCAAACAGGCTTTGCCACCAGTCCCAAAACATAGATTGTTACCTTCCTTTAATGTGATATTATTCTTCCGATTCCTCTTCAGGAGCTGAAACCTCCTGCCATACATCTGCAAGATCATTGGCCTGTTTCTTGAAATCTTCTATTTTATTTTCTTCTTTCATCTTTGCAATTGCTTCGTTGATTTCAGGAAGAAGTCCCTTAGGGTCTCCCTTTGCCACTGCCACACAGACGTCTGCGGAAGTTCCCAATTCGTCAAAACTCAGAGCCACCAGATCATCATTTGTTGCCTGATACTGCTGAGCCACCGATCCGTCAACCAGCACGGCATCAACCTTTCCGAAGCTTACTTCCTTAATAAGGTCAAGAACGCTCTGAAGAGCAACAGGGCTTACATCGGGAATTTCGCTTATTATATCAAGCTTTGTTGTTGCTGTCTGCGCCCCGATTGTCTTCCCTTCGAAGTCTGAATACGATTTATACTTGTCTGCGTTTTCTGCCTTTACCAGAAACTGCGGTGCAAGCTCTGTCAGGTACGGATCTGAGAAGTCAGCCGCTTCCTTTCTCTCATCAGTTGCCTCAATGTCTGCCAGTACTATATCAAACTGCCCTTTACCGAGAGATGTGAGCAGATTGTTAAATGACATGTTCTCAATCTGAAGATCAACTCCCATGTAGTCTGCTATGTATTGGGCCGTATAAATATCAATGCCGCCATACTGCATATCACCATTTTCATCAGGATACATAAATTCAAAAGGTGCATAGTCTGCAGATGTTCCAAGTACAAGAGTATCAGCCTCTTCATTTTCATTGCCCTTATTTTCACCTCCGCATGCTGTCAGCGTAAGTAAAGTCATAATCATAATGAGTGATAGTGCAATAATTTTTTTAATGGTCTTTGTTGTATTTTTCATATTTCCGTTTCCTTTCTTCTAGTACTTTTTATAACAACAAGACTGATTATACATCCTTTTGAATATTTATGCAACACCTTTTGTTAATATTTATTAATTTTTTTGAATATTTTTTTCTTTTTGTTGTTTTCTTTACACAAAAAAACAGAGGACCGAAGTCCTCTGAAAAAAACTGATTTTTATTATTATCCCTTACAAATCAAAGAAACTTTATTTTGTAGTTGCGTCGTAAAGAGCTTCCGCATTATCCCATTCAGCAATGATTTCAGGGATTACCTTATAAAGGTCGCCTACGATAGCGTAGTCAGCAACTTCCATGATAGGAGCATCAGGGTCCTTGTTGATTGCTACGATGCAGTTTGAAGTCTGCATACCAGCCAGGTGCTGAATAGCTCCGGAAATACCGCATGCAAAGTAGATTTCAGGCTTTACTGTTGTACCTGTCTGACCTACCTGGTGGGAGTGATCAATCCAGCCTGCATCAACTGCAGCACGGGAAGCACCAACAACTCCGCCAACCTTGTCAGCGAACTTCTGGATTAATTCAAATCCTGAAGCGTCTCCAAGACCACGTCCGCCGGAGCAGATGATCTTAGCGTCTGTCAGGGATACCATTTCCTTCATTGACTTAACGATGTCCTTGATCTCGATTCTGATATCGGAAGCCTTGATGTCAGGTTTAACATTAACGATTTCACCTGTAGCACCAGGAACTCTTTCCTGCTTCTGCATTACACCAGGACGAACTGTTGACATCTGAGGTCTTGTCTTAGGGCATACGATAGTAGCCATCAGGTTACCGCCGAATGCAGGACGAGTCTGCTTGATGCCTGTTGAAGGATCGTTAGGGTCTAATGTGGATGTATCTAATGTAGTGTTTGCCTTAGCAAATTCGATGTACTTGGAAACCTTAACATCAAGGTGAGTACAGTCAGCAGTAAGACCTGTGTTGCATCTTGCAGCAATACGAGGAGCGAAGTCACGTCCGATGTGAGTAGCACCGTAAAGAACAATCTCAGGCTTATATTCATCGATTAACTGCTTCATAACCTTGGTATAACCGTCAGTTGTGTAGTTTTCAAGCAGCGGATCCTGAACCATGTAAACCTTATCAGCTCCGTATTCGAAGCATTCCTGAGCGAGGTGATCGATGTTGTTACCGATCAGTACTGCGCAAAGCTGAGTATCATCGCTGATATCCTTTGCCAGTCTCTTACCTTCGCCGATTAATTCGAGAGCAACGTTCTGGATTTTGCCCTGTCTCTGTTCTGCGAATACCCAGATGTGCTTGTATGCGGAAAGGTCAACAGCAGCTTCCTGCTTCTTTTCCTGAATAGCTCCAAACTTACATGCTGTTAAGCACTGGTTACAGAAGGAGCACTTTGCGTTTACTTTTGCAACCTTGCCCAGCTTATTGCCATCGTAAGGTTCGAATTCAAAAGCGTCATACGGACATGACTTAAAGCACTGTCCGCAGCCTATACATTTTTCTTTTAAAATTTCAATAGCCATTGTATTTCCTCCTATTAGATGATGTGCTTACCCTTAAGCTGAATTAAGAGATTCTTAGCCTGCTCGTTTTCAGTATCTCCGGCAACTACCTGACCAGGAGCCTTCGGAGCCGGTGTGAATGATCTGAATACGTTTGTAGGTGAAGCAAGAAGACCAACCTTGTTAAGGTCAACTTCAATATCCTTAGCGTTCCAAATCTTAATGTCTTTTTCGCCAAAGATGCCCTTCATGTTCATGTATCTAGGTTCGTTTAATTCCTTGATAGCAGTGAGCATGCAAGGAGTCTGGATGTGAATCAGTTCATATCCGTCTTCCAGCTGTCTCTTTACAGTGATGTCCTTAAGGTTATCATCAATGTGGAATTCTTCAACATATGTAACCTGAGGAAGGTTTAATTTTTCTGCAATCTGAGGACCTACCTGAGCGGTATCTCCATCGATAGCCTGACGTCCTGCGAAGATTAAGTCTGCAGGTCCGTTTTCCTTTTCCCAGTGCTTAATAGCAGCTTCCAGTGTGTTGGATGTAGCCCATGTGTCTGAACCGCCTACTGCTCTGTCGGATACAAGGATACCTTCGTCTGCACCCTTTGCGATACATTCGAAAAGAAGGTCTGTAGCCTGAGGAGGTCCCATGGAGATAACTGTTACTGTTACATCCTTATATTTGTCTTTAATTTTTAATGCTTCTTCAAGAGCGTTGTTGTCATCGTGGTTAAGGATTGATGGAACACCGTCTCTGATTAATGTTCCTGTTGCAGGGTTAATCTTAATAACGTTTGTATCAGGAACCTGCTTTGCGCAAACGATAATCTTAAATGCCATATCTATTCTCCTCCTACCTTATTTCTTGAAAGTCTTGCCGGCGATTACCATTCTCTGAACTTCGGATGTACCTTCGTAGATCTCAGTAATCTTAGCATCTCTCATCATTCTTTCAACCGGATAATCCTTAGTGTATCCATATCCGCCGTGGTACTGTACGCACTTGGTTGTTACAGCCATTGCTGTTTCTGCAGCATATAACTTAGCCATAGCAGCAGCTTCACTGTAAGGTAAGTGCTTGTCTTTCATATCAGCAGCTCTGTATACGAGGAGTCTTGCAGCTTCGATTCTGGTCTTTAAGTCAGCCATTTCGAACTGAAGAGCCTGGAACTGTGATAACTTCTTGCCGAACTGCTTTCTTGCGTTCATATAATCAACGGTTACATCGAATGCACCCTGAGCAATACCCAGTGCCTGTGAAGCGATACCGATACGGCCGCCGTCAAGAGTTGACATAGCAACCTTGAATCCGTCGCCAACCTGTCCTAACAGTCTGTCAGCAGGGATTTCGCAGTTCTGGAAAATAAGCTCTGTAGTTGAAGAAGCACAGATACCCATCTTATCCTCAGTCTTGCCGATGGAGAATCCAGGGTCGCCTTTTTCAACGATAAATGAAGAAATTCCGTGGTTTCCTTTTTTCTTATCAGTCATGGCCATTACAACGAAAACATCAGCATATCCGCCGTTTGTAATGAATACCTTAGCTCCGTTTAAAATCCACTTGTCGCCTACCAATTCTGCTCTTGTCTGCTGTCCGGATGCGTCTGTACCTGCATTTGGTTCAGTAAGACCGAAAGCGCCGAGTTTCTTTCCTGATAACAGGTCAGGTAAGTATTTTCTCTTCTGCTCTTCGTTGCCCCAGTTAAAGATAGGCCAGCAGCATAATGAAGTATGAGCTGAGCAGATTACGCCTGTTGAAGCGCAAACTCTTGATAACTCTTCTACAGTGATTGCATAGGAGATGTGGTCTCCGCCTGCTCCACCGTATTCAGTAGGGAATGGGATGCCAAGTAAACCATACTTAGCCATCTTTTCTACAGTTTCAACAGGGAATCTGTGTTCCTTGTCGATATCTGCAGCTAACGGTTCAACTTCGTTAACGGCAAATTCTCTTACCATTTTCTTTACGAATTCTTGTTCCTTCGTTAGTTGAAAGTTCATTTAAATGCCTCCTTAAATTATTAATAACGGTGCCCCTTGACTGAGGACTGAATCCGTGTTTTTAACTTGTTACCCAACGTCTGAATTACACGTTAAAGACATAACAACATACATTAATATTAAAGCACTTTTTTGTCAAACTTGCAAGGTATTTTTGCAGTACGTGACGGAAAATGTCGTTTTTTCTGCAAAAGTTCCCGCCTAATTCAAGAGCTTTGCCAGTTTTATACTTTTTCTGCCAGTTCCTTCAATGTGTTTTTCTCAATCCGATGAATCTGCACCTGGGAAAGTCCCATTATATCGGCTACCTGCTGCTGCGTCATATCTCTGTAGTAACGCAGGATAATAACCTGCCTTTCCCTTGGCGGCAGACTCTCGACGGATTTTTTCAGATCTATCCTCGTTATGTTCATGTCTTCACTGTCCGAATACAGATTTACGTCCTCGAAATTCTCCGTATTCCGCATAGCATCTGAGGCAGTCAGTGCCTCCGTGACCCTTTCCTGAGAAAGCCCCGTAATTTCAGATAATTCGGAAAGCCTTGGAGAAACACCGTTCTTTGCATAATATGTGCTTTCAGCGCGCCGCACCAGAGCCGCATCCGCTTTAAGGCTCCTGCTGACCTTTATGGCTCCTTTATCCCTCAGCTGTGATCTTATTTCTCCTGCAATCAGCGGCACCGCATAAGTGGAAAATTTGAATCCGAGACTTGGGTCGAAGCGCCTGGCTGCCTTCAGGAGTCCTATATAACCCATCTGAATCAGGTCATCCAGTTCCTCATTACAGGCATAAGAAAGCCGCAATGCAACCGACTTGACAAGGCCGGCATTCTCGCGGATCAGTTTTTCTTCATAATCAGAATTCATAATATGTATCCAGCTTTTTTATCAGGGTCACAGTTGTCCCCTCTCCGGGCTTTGAATCCACCTTTATTTTATCCATGAAACTTTCCATAACCGTAAACCCCATGCCGGACCTCTCCTCTCCTGTATCCGTCGTAAACAGAGGCTCCATGGCTCTTGCTATATCTTCAATTCCCACGCCTTTATCGCTTATCTTGATAACTATGGTATCCGGTTTTATTGTACCGAATTCCATGCTGACATTGCCGTAGCTTCCGTCAGGGTATCCGTGAATTGCCGCGTTGCTGAAGGCTTCCGAAACAGCGGTCTTTATCTCTGTCAGTTCTTCAACAGTAGGGTCAAGCTCTGATGCATAAGCCGCTGCAACAGCCCGGGCCAGTCCCTGATTTTCCAGCTCCGCTGCCATCTGTACCTTTAATATCTTTTCCATTACGAAACTTCCTTTCTCATAAGATATTCGATGGCTTCGTCCACCGAATCCGTATAATCTATTATTGTGAAAATTCCTGCCATACTGAGAATGTTTTTTACAGACGCCGATCCTCCGGCAATGGCCATGCGTCCGCCGGAGGCACTAAGTTTTCTGTATCTTCCGAGAATGATTCCGATTCCGGAGCTGTCCATAAAAGTGACGCGGGAAAGGTCAATAATAAGATCTTTTGAACCGTATCCCCTCATTGTTTCATCGATATCGGCCCTGGCCTTGGCGCTGCAGTGGTGGTCCACTTCTCCCAGAAGCTGTGCAATCAGAATGTTTCCTTTTATGCCGAAAATAATGTCCATTTTTAATCCTCCTATCTCATATAGATTATAAACCTTTGTAATTTCAATGTCTTTAGGAGATAAGAGCGAAAAAAGACTAGTTTTGTCGAAAGGTTGGGCTCGGGCCCTTCGATGCTTCTTCGCACACGTTTATTCATTTTTTTCCTACGAAACCCCCAAAGGTTGAAATTAAACCTTAAATAAGAAAAAGGCTCCGATGCGTGGTATCCTCTCGGCATGCTCAACACATCAAAGCCTCTTGTTTTTGTTACATATATGTTTATTTCTGTAATTTTTAGAATTTTCTCCAGAATTTTCTCTATGCGATCCTTTCAGCTTTTTCTTATTTGTGAAAAATTATGCGGCCTGCAGGGTTCCGTAGGAAAAAAATGCATAAAAACAACGGCACGCAGGGAATACAAAGCCGTGAACAACCATGGGCATGGCGAAAACAATAACGCATATTCACGAAAAGTCTGTTTTCATTTTTTGTTTCCTCCCCCACAGTCTTTCCTTTTTCTCTGATACCTGCCTGTCATCACGCCTGTCTGGATGACATGTCCCTCCATTGTGTCAAGCAGTGCTTTCTTGTCAGAGTCAGGAGAAATTCTCAGTTTCACATCTAATATGTAAACCGTAAAACGGTACTCGTGGCACCAGTTAAAAGGAGGTTTCGGGCCTTTATAGCAATGCTTTCCGTATGCTATGCCCTGTTCCATATGGAACGGCCTCTCCACAACCCCGCCACATGGGAGCCCTTCCGGAATAACATCAAGCACCGGCAGATTCCAGGCCACCCAGTGATTATATCCGGGAAAAAGAGGATGGTCGATATCATCTAATGTAATTGCAATTGAAACCGCAGAGGGATCAATACCTTCAAGTATAAGCTCAGGAGAGATGTTTTCGCCGTAAGCACTGTGACGGTCAGGAATCCACCCTCCGTTTGTGAATGATTTGCTTGCTACTGTGATACTCTGCTTCATTTAAGTCTCTCCTCTCAATTTTAAAGCATTTAAAGATAATCCCGCATTTTAACTGTCAGACGTTCCTCCATGGAAATCAGCTTTTTAGCTATGTCCTTGGAATGTTCGTCTGCAGCGGCATACTGATTCAGATAGCGCGAAAGAGATTTTATGCCCATGTTGCAGCCATCTGTAATCAGGTCCGCTATGGTGTCGTCTCCTCCATCAACAGCCATCATAATGTTGGTCTTTACCCATGACATTCCCTTTGCCATGGCTCCCGGCTCTTTTTCGCACCTTCCGCAGCTTTCCAGCAGTTTCTCTGTTTCCTCACCCAGACGGTTATGCTCATCTTTCGATGAGGAAAGGATCTCCTCCAGCTTTTTATCATCAACAGATTTTAAAACACCATCTATCGTCGCAGTTCCCATTTTAATTCCTGCACTGCATTCTCTCAGCAGGCTGACTGTGTCCTCATGTACCATAATAACACCTCCTACCAAGGTATTATGCGCATCATTGACATGATTATTCCCTGCTGCGGCTATTACTCCGGTATGATATTTACGATTTCCTGCGACTTTACTGCCGCTTCAACCAGGCCTTCCACATCCAGCCTGCTTTCCGATTCCAGAATTCTCTCAAGCTTCGGCTTGGTTGTAGGATGTTTAGGCAGAAAAACAGTGCAGCAGTCCTCATAAGGCTGAATTGATGTCTCAAAGGTTCCGATTTCCTGAGCCTTGTCCATTATGTCAACCTTATCCATGGCGATAAGGGGACGCATTACCGGCATAGAAACGCAGGCATCGGTTACCACAAGAGCCTCTGCAGTCTGGCTGGCCACCTGGCCGAGATTTTCACCGGTGATAAGCATCATGCAGCCGGTATCCTTTGCGATTCTTTCTGCGATTCTCATCATAAAACGGCGTACCAGAATTGTCGTTTCCTCTTCCGGGCAGTTGGTCACAATCTGCTCCTGAATAGGAAGCAGGTTTATTACATGCATCTTAAAGCGTCCGCAGTAGGATGCCACTATGCGGGCAAGGTCCTCAACCTTTTCCTGAGCCCTCTGGCTGGTATAGGGATATGAATGAAAATGTACTGCTTCAATAAGCATGCCCCTCTTGGCCATCATCCATGTAGCTACCGGACTGTCGATGCCGCCGGAAAGCAGTGTCATTCCCTTGCCGTTGGTTC
>CAKMLH010000051.1 GCA_927797855.1 uncultured Clostridia bacterium
CCTTCATTTCCTCTTTAGTTACAGGTAAAAACATAAAATTCTCCTTGGAATTTTCTTACTGTTATCTTTGTCCCTTGTCGTAAGGAATACCCTCAGCTTTAGGTGCTCTTGATTTCTTTGAAGTAAGAGCAAGCACGATAAGGGAAATAATATACGGCATCATATTGTATACGCCGCTCGGCAGGTTCAGCGAAACCATGAAATCGAAACCTGTATACACATTTGACAATGCACGGAACAGTCCGAAGAGCAGAGCCGCCAAAGCGATTCTCTGAGGTTTCCACTGTCCGAATATCATTACTGCCAGTGCCAGGAAGCCGAAACCCGCAACACCGTATTCAAATTTCCATTCGCTTACACCGGCTGTAATATAAACGATTCCTCCCAGTCCGCCTAAAGCGCCTGAAATCAGAACGCCTGCCCAGCGCATCTTATATACATTGATTCCTACAGAGTCCGCTGCCTGAGGATGTTCTCCGCAGGCCATCATTCTGAGGCCGAATTTTGTCTTGTACAGTACAATATAGGCACAGACAAGCACGATAATTGTTACGACCATAAACCAGTTGAACTCAAAGTTTCCGATGTTGAACTGGAAAGCCTTTTTAGGCTGAATGTATTTTACAACCGAAGATACATTATCCGGATTTGCCGCAGTATTGATCGCTTTTACTATTACAGTGGCCAGAGCGGTACCCAGAATATTGAGGGCGGTACCTACAATGGTCTGATCGCCTTTGAAATTAATACATGCAACCGCCAGAAGGGAAGAATAAGCAACCCCGAAAAGTACGGAAACCGCAATAACAACAAGGACGATAACCAGTGCTGAAGCACCCGGGAAGCTCTGAGCGATAGTGCTCATGGTAAGTGCCCCTCCCAGTGCACCTATAACCATAATTCCTTCCAGACCCAGGTTGATAACGCCGGAATGCTCAGAAAAGCATCCTCCCAGAGCAACAAGAATAAGTACTGAAGCATATAGCAGTGTATATTCAATCAATAAAGTCATTATGCTTCGCCTCCTTCCTCATTCTTCTGTGCTTCCTCAGCAAGTTTTTTTGCTGTGAGAGCCTCTCTTTCCTCTTTTCTTTCAATTCTCTTATTCATCATATATCTCATGAAAAGTACAAATCCGCACAGGTAAATTATGATTGCAGAAATCAGATCTGAAATCTGCGCGCAGTACATTGTCTTGTCCAGATAAGCGCCGCCCATTGTTATATGCTGAATGAAGAAGGATGAGAAAATACTTCCTATAGGATTAAGGCATCCGAGGAAGGCTGCCGAAATACCGTTAAAGCCCATTGTCGGCACTGATGATGCACTGCAGTTCCATTGTTCATAACCTGTCAGATAGAACATTGCAGCACCCATTCCAGCCAGTGCGCCGCCGATAACAAGGGTCAGAATTATATTTCTTTTCTCTGCCATACCGCAGTATTTAGCCGCATTTTTATTATGTCCTGTGGCTTTCAGCTCATAGCCAAGCTTGGTTTTTTCAAGAATAACCCAGATTGCGATTGCAATTATTATGGAAAGAGGAACAGCCAGAGTAACATACTGATTGTTGACAAAGAGCTTGTCCAGACCTAAGGTCGGTATAATTGCACTCTTGTTGACTCCTGCCACGGATACGGTGTAAGGGCTGGTGCTCTCCTTCACATTTGTAAGAAGAATATTTACTCCGTATAGTGAAATCCAGTTAAGCATTATTCCGCTTATAACTTCATTCACATTGCAATATGCTTTGAGAACTCCGCTGAGAAGTCCCATTATGCCTCCTGCCAGGGTGGCCAAAATAAGGCATATCCACCACGGGAGACCCCAGGCGAGAGCAGCATAAAGAGCAATTCCTGCTCCTATACCATATTGTCCTGCAGCTCCGATATTGAAAAGTCCAACCTTATAGCAGAAAAGGATGGAAAGTGAACACATCAGGAGAGGTGCAGTCTTTACCAGGGTACTTCCTAAATATTTCATGGCAACTTTTGGATTGCTGTAGTTCATGAAATTTTTTATTAAATCCGTAATACCTTCCCAGGCGCCGCCGGGATTAATAAAGAGAAGTACAATAAATCCTATAATCAATCCGACGATAATGCAGAGCAGGGATGACAATATAGCCTGGAAAGCATTGTTCTTGAGTAATGTTCGCATTTTCAAGTTCATCTTACCTTTCCTCCCTCTTTGCACCGGCCATGTAAAGGCCCAATTCTTCAACAGTTGTTTTCTTCGGATCCAGCTCTCCGACGATTTCTCCTTCAAACATAACGAGGATTCTGTCGGACACCGTCATTACCTCATCCAGCTCCAGAGAAACCAGGAGCACCGCTCTGCCTTCATCTCTCTGTTTAACCAGCTGCTTGTGAATATACTCAATAGCTCCTACATCAAGTCCTCTGGTAGGCTGAACAGCTACAAGAAGCTGAGGATCCTTATCTATTTCACGGGCAACAATAGCTTTCTGCTGATTGCCGCCGGACATGCTTCTGGCCATGGTTACGGGTCCCTGCCCGCAGCGTATGTCATACTGCTCGATAAGTCTTTCAGCATAGGCTCTTATATTTTTTCTGATAAGAAAGCCCGCTTTTGATACGAACTCAGGTTCAAAATACCTCTGCAGGATCATATTGTCTTCAAGGGTATAATCCAGAACCAGTCCGTGTTTATGCCTGTCTTCCGGAATATGACTCATATTCCCGTTTCGTTTTCTTATGCTGAGGTTGGTTATATCCTGACCGCACAGAGTTATCTTCCCTTCCGTAACCGGCTCAAGGCCCGTAAGTCCGTACACAAACTCGGTCTGCCCGTTTCCGTCGATTCCTGCAATGCAGACAATCTCACCTTCACGCACCTGAAGAGAAACGTTGTTTACCGCATTTTTCTTGTGTATTTTGCTGGCCACGGTCATATTCTCAATATCCAGAATAACATCTCCCGGCTTGGCTTCATCCTTGTGAACAACGAATTCAACATCTCTTCCCACCATCATTCTGGAAAGTTCAGCCTTTGTTGTGTCTTTCACATTAACGGTGCCGACATATTTGCCTTTTCTGAGGACAGTACATCTGTCAGCCACTTCCATGATTTCGTTTAGCTTATGAGATATAAAAAGAATGGACTTTCCTTCTGCCGCAAGATTTTTCATTATCTGCATCAGCTCAGATATTTCCTGTGGTGTGAGAACTGCCGTAGGCTCATCAAAGATAAGTATTTCATTATCTCTGTACAGCATTTTAAGAATTTCTGTTCGCTGCTGCATTCCGACGCTGATGTCTTCTATAACTGCGTCCGTATCAACATACAGCCCATACTTTTCGGATAATTCCTCTACTTTTTTCTTCGCTTCTGATTTCATCAGGAAACCGTGTTTATTCGGTTCGATTCCCAGAATAATATTGTCAAGTACCGTAAAGCATTCGACAAGTTTAAAGTGCTGGTGTACCATGCCGATACCCAGATCATTGGCATCATTAGGGTCATTAATCTCCACCTTTTTGCCGTCTTTGCGGATTTCTCCCTCCTCCGGCTGATACAGCCCGAAGAGCACCGACATCAGGGTAGACTTTCCTGCACCGTTTTCTCCAAGCAGTGCGTGGATTTCACCTTTTTTTAACTGAAGGGTAATGTCATCATTTGCAATGATTCCCGGGAATTTTTTGGTGATATGCAGCATTTCTATGGCGTATTGCTGTTCCAAAGGCTTACCTCCCTCTTCTTTGCTATAAATCTAATCCGTTTCATCTATTCTAACGATATTCTCGTTATTTGCAAATTTAAAAATATAGGGATGCCAAATGACACCCCTATAAATAATCTAAAATTAACCTACAATCTGTCCCTGTACGTTTACTTTAGTGTTGGTAGTTTTCGGCATCTCTGCAATGTTGTTGTCAACCTTGATTTCGCCGGCATTAAGTTTTGCTACCATAGCCTTGTAGTCATCTTCTGTGAATGCGCCGTCCTTGAACTGAGTTGAAGGAGCAATCTGTACATAGTTTTCTTCAGGATTGTCTGAAATGATGCCTAAGTTAGCAATCTGACCAACATATTTATCCCAGTTACCGTTAAGAACGATGTCTTCAAGAGCATTGTAAGTTGACGGGTATAAGCCCTTCATGGCAGATGTTACTGTAATTCCGTCGCCGTAAGCGCCATCAATAATAGGAGCCTGATCAGTGTCAACACCGATAACTTTTCCGCCAACCTTTACTGCAGCTTCACAAGCTGAAGTATAGATTGAACCGCCTGCAGCGAACACAACTTCTGTGCCGCCCTTGTACCACGTATCCATTACAGCTGTGATATCAGCGTTACCGAAGAACTGTCCGCCGTATACGTAATTAAGGTCGATATCCTTGTTCATTTCAGCAGCAGCAGCATCGCAGCCCTGAACGAAGCCCTGTCCGTAGCGAACTACTGCAGGAACAGCCATTCCGCCAAGGAAACCTAACTTTTCGTATCCAAGCTTAACAGCAGCATAGCCTGCCATATAGCCTGCGATTTCTTCCTGATATACTACGCAGTATACATTGGACATGTCGAAGTAGTCTTCAAGGTTCCAGTTATCCGGCTGATAGTCATAAGTCTCGCCTGCCTTGGTTACGGCAGCTTCAAGAATATCTCCCTTAGAAACGTCTAATACAATGAACTTAACATCCGGATAGTTAGGAGCGGCTTCAACAACAGTTCCGCCGAATGCATAGCCAGGCATTACGATTACGTTGTAGCCTTCGCCTACAGCCTGGTCAACCATGGCAACTCTGTCAGCAGTGTTGTCGCCGGCAGGCTTGAAATAGTTGAACTTGATACCATTTGCTTCGCAGAATTCCTTGCAGGCTTCATAAGTAGTCTGATTGAATGATTCGTCTGTGATATCACCATAGTCAGTAATCATTGCAACTGCATAGGATTCAGCATCTCCGCCCTCATCGTTTCCGCCGCATGCGGTCATGGCAAATACCATAGTGAGGATAAGTAGTACTGTTAAAAACTTCTTCATTTTTTCCCTCCTAAAGTGAATAAAAGAAATATTTACTCTTTGATTATAATACATTCAGGAGCAAAAGTAAAAGCAATTTTTACTTATAAATGGATTTTTGGACTTTTTTTGTTAATTAGCCTTTGAACATCTGTACCCAGTAGGTGTTTCCCCTGCTGTCCTTAGCATATCCCACACCGATATGTGTATACGCACTGCTGAGAATATTGGCTCTGTGGCCTGATGAATTCATCCAGCCCTTCATTACCGATTCTGCAGTCTTCTGACCTTTGGCAATATTCTCCCCTGCTGTCCTGTAGGACACACCGTACTTTTTCATCATATCAAATGCTGACCCGTAGGTCGGTGAAGTGTGTGAGAAGTACCCCTTCTTAGCCATGTCCTCGGCCTTCATTCTGGCAAGCTTGGAAAGCTGTGAATCAAGAGTAAGACTTCCCAGACCTGCCGCCTTTCTTTCGCTGTTGGTGAGAGACACCACCTGCTTTTCCATAGAATTAACGGAACTTACCGTCCCTGAAGTTCCCGCAGGTCCGGTTGTTCCGGCTGAACCTGACGGTTTCACCGTGCCGGCAGTGTTCTGGCCGCAGTTCAATGAGAATATTTTACAAATTCCTCCGAAGGATATTCCCTTTTCAGCAGTGAGACCGAAGCCCGCATCTGCAGAACCGGCTGCTATGCACATTGCCAGCACCGCCATCAAAAATTTCTTTTTCATGTTGTTTTTCTCCTTTCATTGGTTGTAATTAAAGGGTAGCCTAAAAGGTTACAAAAAGTAACCCATCAAATTATGGCCCTGTTTCCATAATCTGATGGGTCTGTTTCACTGTGCAAACTCTGCGAACCACCTGGCAATCCGTGCAGTGAGCCCCCATATTATCCTGTCTTCATAATGATAGACTAAAATCTCCTGAGAGCCTTCACGCCATTTGTAGTCCTTCCTGATGCCGGTTTCCTCATATGGAAAACCGTCTGTATCCTGAATGATTCTGACGGTGTGACTTATGGGCCTGGCGTCATTAAAAAAATCCAGGGGAACAGTAAAGATTTCCTCAACCTCATCATGGTTAAGGTGGGCATTTTCAAGTGCTTCTTCTTTAACGACGCCTGCCACTGTGTGCATTGTAATTCTGTTTACCTCCAGAATAGAGTCAAACTGCCCTATAATCTCAACCTCCGTAATTCCGATCTCTTCAGCTGTCTCTCTCAGAGCGCAGTCTATGATACCCTCTCCTTCTTCGATTCTTCCTCCGGGAAAGCATGTGTCTCCCGGCTGTTTTATGCTGCCGGAGCGTTTTTCAAAGAGCAGGTGCACTCCGTCATCTCTTTCCACCAGAGGAATGAGAACTGCGTACTGCCGCCTGTCTCCTATCACCCCGGGCTTTCTGCCCTTCATTTTTTCTTTTATGAGTTTTATGTCCATCATATCTTCTCTTTTCTTGGGAAAACAAAATAAGGCGATGGTTTCCCACCGCCTGATATTTCAAAAGCAATTAATTTAAGATTTCGCAGCCGTCAAAGTTTACGCCGATCATTTCTTCCTTTTCTGCACTGAGACTTACAACAAAGTCCATTCCGTAGTTCTTGGAAATGTCTTTAAGCCTTTCCACAAACTCAGGCAGGTCTCCTAATGTGAAGTCTGCATGCTTTAATATGCTGTCGATGAAAATAGTTTCAATATCGTGGTCGGAACTGATAATACCGTAAATGAATCCTATGTATTCATCGCTGTTTGTAATATGCTCAAAGTCCTCCATGCATATTACTCTGATTCTGTATTTTAAATCATACATCAATCTGTGGTTTTTATTGATGAAAATGATACTTCCCTTACTTGATTCTACGGACTCGTTGGCAAGGTCAATCATCTGCTTTGTCTTGCCGCTGCCCTTATGTCCTACTAATAACTTAACCATATTAATCGCCTCCTGAATTATTTTGCTCTCTTTTGAAGTATTTCGTTTATTATACAACAAAAGGCCCTTTCTTTCAACCTCTATTTTCCCTTTATTTTTTTACCCATGGCGCTCCGTCTCAGCTGCCCGCAGGCCCCATCTATGTCATCTCCCAGCTCACGTCTTATGGTTGCGGGAATTCCCCGCGCTTCCAGTCTTTCTCTGAATTTATTTGAGGCTTCCTTTCCCGTTGTCTCAAAGTCTCTTTCTTTGACGGTATTAAGAGGAATAAGGTTTACATGACAGAGCATGCCCCTAAGAAGTGCCGCCAGCTTATCTGCATCCTTCTCCCTGTCATTTACACCTTTTACCAGTGTATACTCAAAAGTAATTCTCCTGGATGTCTTGTCCGTGTATTTCCTGCATGCTTCGATAAGTTTTTCTAAAGGATATTTTCTGTTGACAGGCATCAGACTGCTGCGCCTGCTGTTATCTGCCCCATGAAGGGAAATGGCAAGATTCACCTGAGGAAAATCGTCTCCGAACCTTTCTATCATGGGCACTATGCCGCAGGTGGAAACCGTGATGTTTCTCATGCCGATATTGAGTCCCTTAGGATCATTTATAATTTTTATAAAGGCCGCAAGATTGTCGTAGTTGTCAAAAGGTTCTCCTGTTCCCATTACCACCACATGGCTTATGCGCTCCCCTGTATCTCTTTCAGCGGAAAGTATCTGTCCGGCAATTTCTCCTGCAGTAAGATTTCTCTCAAGGCCTCCCAGAGTTGATGCGCAGAAACTGCATCCCATGCGGCAGCCTGCCTGTGATGACACACATATGGAATTTCCGAATTTATACCGCATGAAGACGCTTTCAACGGCATTGCCGTCCCTCAGACCGAAAAGGTACTTGCGCGTTCCGTCCAGCTTTGATTCCTGAACCTGCAAAACTTCAGGGAGCCCAATGACACTTATTTCCGCCAGCTTCTGTCTGAGGTCCGCTGGTACGTTGATCATTTCATCAAAGTCTGCCGCGCCTTTCCCTGCTTCCTTGTATATCCAGCCAAATATCTGATTCGCTCTGAATTTGGGCTGCCCCAGCTTTTTCATCAGCTCCTCTATTTCATCCAATTGTAAATCCAGAAGATTTATCATTTTAGTCCACTCCTATGACTGTCTTTTATCAGGTCATTCCAGTATACCACATACAGTTTTTTCTGACTACATATATTTATTCATCTTTTTTCTTTCTCTTTGACTGGGAGGTTTTTTTCGTATAATCTTTTAGTTAGTGTATAAATTATGTTCAAGAAGAAAGGTAAAGGGGAAAATATATGAAAGTATTTGGAGAAATCATAAGTTCTGTCAGTGGCTATCTCTACGGCTATATACTGATTGCTCTGCTTATTGCTGCAGGATTATATTTTTCTGTACGCACCGGGTTCATTCAGCTCAGGCTGCTCAGAGAATCAATCAGAGTAATCGCAGAGCCAAAGAAAGACAGAGATTCAATATCATCATTTCAGGCTTTAATGGTCTCAACAGCTTCCAGAGTAGGTACCGGAAACATCGTGGGTGTTACCGGCGCCATTCTGGCCGGAGGTCCGGGAGCTGTTTTCTGGATGTGGCTTATTGCCATCATCGGCGGTGCATCTGCCTTCGTTGAGTCAACTTTAGCGCAGATTTATAAGAAAAAAGGTGTTGACGGTTCTTACGGCGGTCCTGCCTACTATATAAAACAGGCGCTCAAAGTTCCGGCACTCGGAGGTGCTTTTGCAATTGCACTTATCGCAACCTACATGGGCGGTTTCAATGCCCTGGCTTCATTCAACCTGACCGACTTTGTAAAGGCCTACATACCTTCTGAAAATGCAACTCTCATTATAGGTGCTATAGTTGCTGTTCTTGCCGGAATCGTTATTTTCGGCGGCGGAAAGCGAATCTCAAAAATCACTCAGGTTCTTGTTCCTGTTATGGCTCTTGCCTACATGCTGGTCGCCTTAATCGTAGTTGTGATGAACCTTACTTCCCTTCCCGGTGTAATCGGCAGCATTTTTAAAGGAGCATTTAACCTTCAGGCTGCGGCTGGCGGACTTTTCGGTGCCGCTATCATGAACGGTATCAAGCGTGGTCTTTACTCCAACGAGGCAGGCATAGGCTCTGCGCCCAACGCAGCTGCCTCCGCAGATGTTTCCCATCCTGTAAAGCAGGGTCTGGTACAGATGCTTTCCGTATTTATCGACACACTCTTAATCTGCAGCTCCACGGCATTCATGATTCTCTGCTCGGGAGTGGATCCTGCCGGATACGTCGATGCAAACGGAAATACCATGAACGCAGCATATATTCAGGCTTCTCTGAATTCCAACTTTGGAGAATTCGGAGGAATATTCATCACCCTTGCCCTTACACTGTTCGCATACACTACCCTTGTGGGCAACTACTACTATGCTGAAATGAACATCAGTTATTTGTACAAAGACGCCCTTAAAAACAAAGTTTTCATAAACTGCTACAGACTGATTGCAGTTGTGATTATTTTCCTTGGGGCTCAGTTCAGTGCAGGCCTTGCATGGGACCTTGCCGATGTACTCATGGGCTTTATGGCACTCATCAATGTACCTGTATGCGTAATTCTTGGCGGCAAGGCTTTCGATGCCTTAAAGGATTATCTGTCTCAGAAGTCTGCAGGCAAAGATCCGGAGTTCAAGGCTTCCGATATAGGCATCCGTGATACTGACTACTGGCAGTAATATTTTTGTGGCGTCTTCGGCTTAGAAACAGTTCGAAACATTCTTTCACATTATGATTATTAACTCAAAAAAATAAATGTTGGCAGAAAGTCAATGAATTAAGCTCTCTTTTACCAACATCTG
>CAKMLH010000052.1 GCA_927797855.1 uncultured Clostridia bacterium
AGTTCACGGCAAGGCACAGACTGACGGAAATGAGCACTATGGAAATTGCAGAAAATGCAGACTACGATGTGCTGGTGGAAATGACACCTCTCAATATTTTTACCGGGCAGCCGGCAGCAGACCATATCAGAGCGGCCTTCCGGAGACAAAAACACGCGATAACGGCCAACAAAGGACCTGTTGCATGGTTTTTCAGAGAGCTTTCCCAGATGGCTCGCCGTGAGGGAGTATGCTTTTTCTATGAGACTACTGTAATGGACGGAACGCCCGTATTTAACCTTACGGAAAAAACCCTTAAAATGGCCAGGGTAACCGAGGTTTCCGGCATACTCAACAGCACAACCAACTTTATCCTTGAAGAACTGGCAAAGGGAGAGGATTATGATGACATAATGGCAAGAGGACGCAGCATGGGCTTTATCGAGGCAGACCCTGCCATGGATATAGAAGGCTACGATGCGGCGGCAAAGATTACTGCCCTCCTTAATGTTCTTATGGATGCGGGCATTACTCCCGACAAGGTAAAACGCAAAGGCATAGAGGACATTACCGCGGAAGATATTCAAAGAGCAGCGGAAAGAGGCAAGGTAATCAAGCTCCTCTGCAGAGGATTCAGAAACGAGAATGGGGAGGTTGAGGCAACTGTAGGCCCTGTTGAAGTTCCAAGGGATGACATACTGGCAGGAATAAACAGCACCACCTCAATTGTGTCCATAACCACCGACCTTATGAAGAAAATTTCCATAATAGAACATGAACCTGAAATCGAGCAGACAGCCTACGGCATTTTCGGAGATCTGCTGAGGGTGCTGGATTATCAGGAACATAAAGAGTAAAACCTGCTTTCACCGCACAGAGAAGTGTGGTACAATAAAGTATGGAGGTTATCCGATGAAAGTATTTGATATAGCCCCGGTAAAATTTGCCGATGGCAAAATGATGATTCTGGACCAGACACAATTGCCCGGCGAGGAAATATACATAGAAGCCAGGACAAAGGAAGATGTATGGGAGGCCATATATCACCTTAAGGTGAGAGGAGCCCCTGCAATCGGTGTTGCTGCAGGATATGGACTGTATATTTCCGTCCGCGGCTACGAAGGGGGCGACATGGCAGGATTCAGAAAGCTGGTAGGGGAGACGTCGGAATACCTTAACAGCTCAAGACCTACGGCGGTTAACCTTTCCTGGGCCCTTGGCAGAATGGAAAGAGTGCTGGACGAGGCTATAAAAGCCGGGGAGAAAAGTACCCACCTGACAGTAGAAGAAGCCAAGAAACTTATGCTGGCCGAGGCTGAAAAAATCAGAATGGAAGATGAAGAATCCTGCAAAGCTATGGGAGAATACGGACTTTCCCTCCTGAAACCGGGGATGGGTATTCTCACTCACTGCAATGCGGGAACTATAGCTACGGCTAAATACGGGACATGCCTTGCTCCAATCTATCTGGGTCAGGAAAGAGGTTACAACTTCAGGGTCTTTGCCGATGAAACACGGCCGCTCCTTCAGGGTGCAAGGCTCACCAGCTGGGAGTTGTATAAATCAGGCATTGATGTAACTCTCATATGTGACAATATGGCTTCCATAGTAATGAAAAACGGATGGATAGACGCAGTGGTGGTAGGCTGCGACCGTATGGCAGCCAACGGAGACGGAGCCAACAAGATAGGAACATCCGGTGTTGCCATTCTGGCAAAAGAGTACGGCATACCTTTCTATATGTTCGTTCCCACCTCAACAATCGACCTTAACACCCGGACAGGAGACGATATTCCTATCGAGCTTCGAAAGGGTGAGGAAATATACCGGATGTGGTATGAAAAAAATATGGCACCGGAGGGTGTCAAGACCTATAACCCGTCTTTTGATGTGACAGATCATAAATACATAACAGCTGTCATCACGGAAAAGGGAGTGGTCAGACCGCCTTACGATGTGAATTTAAGGAAGTTGAAAGATGAGTAATTTTATTGCAAAATACGCCAAAGTGGCTACTATTTTTGCTGTAGTTTTTGGCGCAATGTCGGGTATTTTGGGAAAACTGACCATGGCTCCGTCCATGGCCATAGGATTTTGGAGACTGACCATGGCTCTGCCGTTTTTTGCTATTCCTATATTGAGCAAAAAAACTGACAGAGATCTTCTCAGATCCGTAGATAAGAAAGATTTAATATGGTGCTTCATTTCAGGAGCCTTTCTGTTCGGACACTTCTACAGCTGGTTCAATGCTGTAAAGTTCACCAACGTTGCGGCGGCATCGGTTCTGGCGGCTCTTCACCCGCTGGTTGTACTCCTGGTAACAGTCTTCATTTACAAGAAGAAGGTTTCGTGGAAATCCGTTGCGGCTATTATCGTGGCCCTTATCGGCGGAGCCATCATTGTGGGAGCTGACATCAGCACCATTGCCGGGGGCAGAATGAAAGGAAACATTTACGCCCTTATGGCGGGCATATTCATGGGACTTTACTTCTCCGTGGGAGATTATGTCAGAAAACGTGTAGAAGGCCGTATCTATGTGCTGCTGGTATTTTTCAGCTGCTGGGTATGCTTTTCAGCAGGAATGCTCATTACAGGAACATCTGCCGTAGATTATACGGTTATGGACTTTGTATACATTGCAATAATGGCTATTGTGTGCCAGATCGGATCCCATGCTGTATTCAACATGTGCATCGGCCATGTAAGCTCTCTTTATGTGTCCACATGGGAAGCGGGAGAACCTATTTTCTCCACTCTGCTGGGAATAATCTTCCTTGCGCAGATTCCTACGGTATATGAGGTTGTTGGATGCATAATAGTGGTTGGAGCACTTTTGTATTACAATAAACAGGAAAGTCTGAGGGAAAATGAGCTACAAAGTTAAGCTGCAGTCCTTTGAGGGACCTTTCGATCTGCTGGTTTACCTCATAGAAAATGCCGAAATGAGCATTTATGATATCAGAATCAGTGAGATTACAAATCAATATCTGGAATATATCAAGGCCATGAGGGAGCACGATATCAATGTGGCAACAGAATTCATGGTGCTGGCCTCTACTCTTATTGAGATAAAATCAAAGATGATTCTGCCTCGCATGAGTATTGAGGGACAGACTGCAGCCGAGGAGGATCCCAGGTCCGATCTTGTGGAAAGGATACTGGAGTACAAGCGGTTTAAGCGGGCGGCTCAGATTCTGCAGGAAAGAGAGGAGCAGTCTCAGCATATTTTTGAAAAACCTCAGGAGGATATTTCAGAGTATCTGGAAAATCCCGACGAATATCTCAGTCTCGATTTAAAGCAGTTTGCCTCGGCATTCAGCCTCTTCATACAGAAAAAGCAGAGGGTAGAGGCAGTCAGAGCCCATTATACCAGAATAGAAAGAGAGCGTTCCACCATGGAAAGCCGTATAAGAATGATTCTGGCCAAGGTTCGGCGCAAAATCGGTCAGGTTTTCAGCTTTAAGGAACTGATTCCCGACAAAAATGACCGCTATGACGTGGTTGTAACTTTTATGTCACTGCTTGAAATGGCCAAGGAGAGAGTGCTCCGCGTTGAGCAGAAGTCTTTGTACGGTGACATAAAGGTTTCCGCCGGCGAACGGGTAGACGAGGACACTGTGCTTGAAAAGTACAGCAAAGATGCAGAAGATGGGAAGGAATTTGATTTGAGCAAGGAAATACAGGAGGCATAACATAGATGGCGAGCAGAAAAACGATTAAATCAGCCTTTGAATCCATGATGTTTATATGGGGAGAGCCTTTGGATGCAAAGACTGCCGGAGATGTTTTTGATATAAGCAAAAATGAGGCTTATGAATGCTTCAAAGAGCTTCAGAGCGAATATGAGCAGGAGGGCCGAGGCATTGTCATCCGGGAGGTAAACGGAGCATTTCAGTTTGTTACCAGAGAGGAAAACGCTGATTACATTGAAAGGTTATGCACACCGGTAAAGGCAAAGAGACTTTCACAGTCGGCTCTTGAGGTGCTTGCCATAGTGGCATATAAGCAGCCTGTGACCAAGGGCGAAATTGAAGCCATAAGGGGCATCAAGTGTGACCGTGTAATGGAAGGTCTTATTAATAAAAAACTGGTGGAGGCCGTTGGCCGCTCCGAGGCAGTGGGAAGGCCGGTGCTTTACGGCACTACGGATACCTTCCTTAAGAACTTCGGATTTACATCCATAAAGGATCTGCCTGAAATTGACGATATTGAAAGTGCAATTAACGTGGATGCAGAGGCTGACAGCGACGGACTGTGCGGAAAAGACGGCGGCTGCGAAGGGCAGATGAGTATAGAGCTTTAGGCCCGGCTTACCGGTATCTGGATCTCGGAGAGCCAGTCCTCTTCCCGGTCTTTGTTCCAAATGCCGTCGATGTAGTTTTCGCGGATGTTGCCACAGATTTTATAGCCGTTTTCCTCTATAAACCTGAGAATCGCGGCGTAGCTTTCGGAAAAGTTGCTATATGAACCCTTGTGGAAGATGCATGCAGCGGTAATCTCCGGTAATTCCCGGAATTTTACCAGCGCAGAGTCTTCCTTTTTTTCTGTTACGGCCTCACAGGTCTCAATGAGGATGTGTTCATCCCTGAAACCGGGTTCCAGATAGTGTGTGAAACAGTATTCCGGCAGGGCACACCGGCAGCCCAGACGTTCCATTTCGGCACCCATTTCCGGCATGAGTGAAAAGAGTTCATCGTATGAATCGATGCGCTTCTTCATGGAGGCAACTGTAACTGCCGGTATTGTCCTGATGAGGACAGGCGCATCCAGGGTGCCGGCAGGTCCGGACAGGTATCCGTCGATGACGGCGATTTGGGATGTAAGTTCGGCAATTTTCTTGAGTAGTGCAGCTTTCTTTGTTGACAGAAGATAGGCTGTGTCGGCACCTTGGTTAATAAGTTTTATATCATCCAGCGTAAAACCCGCCTGCTTCAGTGCAGTTATTCTTTGGATGTCGGCCATCTGATTCATAGTGTAATAACGATAGCCGTTCTCTCCGTCAACATAGGCCGGAAGCAGCAAACCCTGTTCTTCGTAAAATCTCAGGGTCTTGATGGTAATGTGATTCATCTGTGCGAACATACCTATTTTATACAGTTGAGGCGTTGTCTTTTCTGCGAAAGCTTCATGCTTTTCATTCATTTTCATGGTGCGATTTCCTCCTTTAAACCCGTGACTATTCCCATCTGAAGGTTTTGACTGCAATTGTGCTGCAGATTACGGCAATGACTGCCAGAATAAATACATTTACAAGACTGCCGTTCATATCTTGCCCCATGCTGGCTGCTTTCATTAAATCAATTCCGATGCCTAGAGGCATTACATCTGCAACTATCTGAAGCCCCTTAGGAAAGAGCTCGTATGGAATGGTAGCTCCGGAAAGAAACAGCATAGGAAAGTAGAGGATAGTGGTAGCAATATTTAAGCTTTTTGTAGTTCTGCACAAGGCAGCTGTCAGAAGTCCTATGGAAAACATGGAAACAAGTGTTATGAGCCATGCTCCGATAAAAATCGCCGGGTTTCCTTCCATACGGTATCCGAAAACAATTACCGCTGATGCAGCGACTAAAACAGCCGAAATAGCCGACATCACTCCGCTGCATAAAGTATCCGCTGCCAGAATGCGGGCCGGGCTTGCGGGACTGCAGTAAAGGTGCTTTAATATTTTTTTGTCTCTGTAATCTACCATTACGATAGGAATGCTCATAAAAGCGCTGCAGCAGATTCCCACAGCAGTGAGCGAGGCGAAGGCGCTCTGGATGTATGTGATATCAGATCCGCCTGCCGTTTTATCGCCTGCAATAAATCCGATGAGAAGCAGCACTGCCACCGGCATGCAGAGATTAAACACGAAAACATCAGGCGACCTGAAAAACAGTTTCTGTTCTATTTTATATAAAGTAAAAAATCTTTTCATTACATTACCTCCTCTCCCATGTACCACAGATAAGCATCCTCGAGATTGTCATAAGGCGACGCGGCGACTACTTCGCTGACAGTGCCTTCTGTTACTTTGCGGCCCCTTTTTATAAGGCAGACTCGGTCGCAGAGGTTTTCCGCCTCCTCCATGTAGTGGGTCGTGAGGAAGACCGTCATACCTTTTGACTTAAGCTCTTTAAGGGTTTTCCACACTTCTCTTCTGGCTGCCACGTCAAGACCTGTAGTAAGCTCATCCAGAAAAACGATTTCCGGATTTCCGATCAGGGCGAGCACCACAGAAAGCTTCTGCCTTTCACCGCCGGAAAGCTTCATTGCCGGACTTTTAATCAGCGGCAGCAGGCCGAACTGCTCAAGCAGATTGCGGTAATCGGCGGGGTCCTTGTACAGAGAAGCAAACTCTTCACATATTTCTCCTACTTTGATGGCTGCCTGATAAGCGGAAGACTGAAGCTGTACGCCGACTTTCTCGAAGATTTCTTTTCTGGCTGAGGCGGCATCTTTGCCGAGTATATGTGCTTCTCCGCTGTCCGGTTTCTTGATTCCCAGAATCATTTCTATTGTGGTGCTTTTGCCTGCTCCGTTATGTCCCAGCAGCCCGAAAACCTCTCCCTGCGCCACTGAAAGTGAGAGGCCGTCTACCACCTTGCGCCCGCCGAAGGACTTGCTGATATTGCGGACACTTATAATACTTTCACTCATTTTTATAATCCTCCTTTGTTACTTCAAGAAGGATTGTACATGCTCCCCTTAAGGGGAGAGTCAAGAGGTAATTTTAATTATATCATATTTTCTAAATATAAACTTGTAATATAACTTCCGCGGAGCAGTAAAATGCTTAAGGGAGTTTTTTTATGAAGAAAGTAAAAATTAATGGGCGTGCCTTTGCGGCAATAGCAGCGGTTTTCCTGGTTTTCGGAATGCTCGGAGCTCTGGTGCAGTACCTGGGGCCGACCCTGCGGGCAGGAGAGGAAGAGCTGAAACAGAAACCCGGTGAAAGCATAAACGCATCAGTTCCGGCACCGTCCGTATCTGCGGAAGGGGCAGTGCTTATAGATGCCGACAGTGGGAGAGTGCTATACGAAAAGAATGCCGACAAGAGGCTTTACCCGGCAAGCACCACCAAAATAATGACGGCGCTTATCGCGCTTGAAACCCTGGAGGAGCTGGGGCTGGGGACAGACAGCAAGGTTATAATACCTGAAGAGGCTGCCGGAGTGGAGGGCTCTTCTCTGTACCTTAAGGCCGGTGAGAAACTGACACTTGAGGAGCTTCTTTACGGACTTATGCTCCAGTCGGGAAATGACAGTGCAGAGGCGGTGGCAATATGCGTAGGAGGCACCAAGGAAGCTTTTGTGGCCAAGATGAATGAAAGGGCCCGGCAGCTGGGGTGCGCAGGGACTCATTTTGCCAACCCCAGCGGACTCTACGATGATGATCACTATACCACAGCCAGGGATTTATCGGTTATAGCGGCCTATGCCATGAAAAGAGCGGACTTCCGGGAGCTGGTTGGAGCACAGAGCTGGAAAAGCCATGAAACAGACAGAAGCTTTGTCAACAAAAATAAGACGGTTTTTAACTATGAGGGCGGAAACGGCATCAAAATCGGTTTTACCAAAAAATCCGGCAGAACTCTGGTGGCTTCAGCCCAGAGAGACGGGCGAGAGCTCATTGCGGTGGTTCTTAGAGACGGAAACTGGTTCAACGATGCTTATGCTCTGATGGACTATGGGTTTAAGGTTATAGAGGAGGAGTCGAAAGGTGAAATATAAATGCGCTGACAGGGGAAGTTTAAGATGCCCCTGCGTTCTCATGGAGGCCGGACAGTGTTATGCATGTGCTATGGCAAGAGAGGGAAAATGCGACTGCAGTGAGGACTGGCAGGGGGTGTGTCCCTACAACGAATATCTGCAGAATGGAAAAAGGGCGGCGGAAGGGGGACTTTCCGCTGAATTACCTGCGAAGATTATCAAGGTAACAAAATATTCGGAGCAGCTTTCGGTGGTAAGGCTTGGGGTCACCAAGGGCTTTTCTCGGCGCTGCAGCCGGCCCGGTAGTTTTATAACCGCAGAGGCTCTTGGCTGCAGAGTGCCTCTTTCGGTGCTGCAGGAGGGATGGGATAAGGATGAAAATACGGTCCGGGGGTGGATTGAGACTGCGCTGCAGCCGGCGGGCCCCAAGACAAAGGAACTACTGAAAGTCCGGGAGGGGAAAATATGGCATATTGCAGGACCCTTTGAGACGGGACTTGCAGGAAGGGCAGCCCTTGATCGCCTGACGGAAAGCTTCTGCGCTGCTAATGAGATTATTACGGAATCGCCGGGAGAATCACCTTCCCGTGGAAAATTTCTTGTGGTGGCACGGGGTACAGCCATAGCTCCTTTCATCAACATAAAGGACAGATTAAAGAGCATGCCGGATACGGAGATAATGGCAGATGATGAAAAGCTTTCTCGGGTCTTTCTTGAGAAATATATGGGCGGGACAAAATACGAGACTGTCAGCCTTGCTCATGACGAGGAAAAAATTCTTTCCGCAATGGACGGTGCCCGGACCATTATGCTGCTGGTATCCCCTTACTATGTCGAAAGATTTTTGAGGCTGCGGCCGGAGCGAAAAGATGATATAATAATTCCGAATCATGCAAATATGTGCTGCGGAGCGGGAGTCTGCGGAGCCTGCTCCTATACCGACAAAGACGGAGTGACTGTAAGGCGGTGCAAGTGCATCCTTTAAGGTGCCTTAAGCCTCAGACGGCCACCGGGAAAAGGATTATAACATGGAAAAAAACATTCTGAGCAGAACTACGGAGCTTGCCAAAGTAATCTGCGAAAAATATGCCAATAAGGAAAAGACAGCCATCGATGCCACCTGCGGCAAGGGTCACGACACATTATGGCTGGCAGAAAGATTCGGCAGGGTCTACGCCTTTGATATACAGGAAAAGGCTGCAGAGACAACGAGGCAGCTGGTTGAGAGCTACGGATTTGATAATGTGAAGGTAATAAACGACAGCCATGAAAAAATGGCAGAGTATGTGCATGAAGAGGTGAGACTGGTGATGTTCAATCTGGGATACCTGCCCGGAGGAGATAAAAATATAGTGACTGAAAGGGAGACAACTTTGAAAGCTGTGGAGTCATCTCTCGGGCTTTTGGAAAAGGATGGTCTGCTATGTATTACCATGTATCCCGGCCATCCTCAGGGAGCCCTGGAAAAAGCGGATCTCATCAGGATGGCGGCTTCCCTGGATAAGGGCAGGTATCACTGTGTCCGTACGGATATGGTAAATCAGCCGGAGGGCGCACCGGAGATTTTGTTTATAAC
>CAKMLH010000053.1 GCA_927797855.1 uncultured Clostridia bacterium
TTCTGTATTTTTGTATTGTGAGGTATTACAGCCTCATATCCTCTTCTCCAGCAGCACCAGCTTCACATCGGGGATGCCGTTGAATTCGCAAGGTACAACGCCAATTTCCTCGTACCCCAGCTTCTTGTAGAATGCCCTAGCTGCCGTATTTTTGGCGTTAGTGTCGATTCGCAGATAGTGGCATCCCTTTTCCAGAGCATACTGTTCATAGTACTCCGCGAATTCACGCCCGTAACCGCGTCCCTTTACAAATGGATCGATGACCAGCGTATGAAGTACCATTACCTGGTCAGCGGGGACATCGTATTTCCACGACGCACCCTCGTACACATCTACCTGCTCCTGATTCAGGATGGCAGTCCCTACTACCACCGATTCTCCCCGGATTTCATCTGTTTGAACGAACAAATCGCCACGTGCCAGTGCCGCCAGTGCCGTCTCCCGCTCAGGGTAAACTCCGCGAATCCATCCTACGGCCGCTTCGCCTGATTCTTCCGCAGTATGGATATGATCGTAAATGGATGTAATGGCATCTATATCTGCCAGGGCTGCTTTTCTTATCATGTGTCCGTCCTCCGTCTATCTAACCGGTCGTTTGCATCTTTCACTTTTTTACCGCTGTTTCAGCCAAATTTGCTATGGCTCTATTATACACCATCCCTTTCTCCAATAAAACGGACTTTAAAAAATTTATTTTTTCACGCTGTCTGCCGGTATATTTCCGCCACTTTTACAGACACTATTTTTACCAGACAAAACGGAGGGAAAATACATGAAAGCTACAGGTATTGTCAGAAGAATTGATGATTTAGGCAGAGTGGTGGTGCCCAAAGAAATCAGACGTGTTCTCAGGATTCGCGAGGGGGATCCGCTGGAAATCTACACCGGCGGCGAAGGCGAGGTAATCCTTAAAAAATATTCTCCCATCAACGAGCTCAGCCAGTTCGCCGACGAATACGCCGAGACTGCCTCAAAGGTTTTGGGCGCGACCATTATAGTCTCAGACACGGACCAGGTCATCTCTGCCTGGGGTACGGGAAAGAAGGATTTTGCCGACAAGAAAGTGGACAACGAGCTGGACAAGATCATCCAGAGCAAAAATCGCTATCTCAGCGACAACAAAATTGTGGTCCCCATTATTTCCCAGGGCGATCCCATCGGCTCTATTACCGTCTTATCTAAGGAAAGCAAGGCTCTGGGGGATCCGGAGCTGAAGGCGGCTGAAATCGGTGCATCGTTCCTGGCTCGTCAGATGGAAAACTAAGTTAATGGGAGCAAAAAACACCGTTTTAAACAGGAAAACGGTGTTTTTTTATGAACTCATATTGGCTCCTTTTCTCCCCTCTCTGAGCACCTCCAGCATCTCAATGCAGTCATCAAGCATGCTGCGGCGGGCTGCTGTCAGGCGTATGAAAGGCTCCGTGCCGCCGTGGATAAATACACGCTGGCCGAATTTTTCCGTCAGATTAAAGAGGGCGTAGCCACTTAAGGGATTCTTTGCCGCAAAGTCAAATACCAGTTTCACATTGTCCGTGCCGGCAGGCTTCAGCGCTGCTGCAGGTTTTCTTCCTCCCGGAAGCTTTTCATCCTTAACCTGATGGATTCTCGTAACTGACATTTCCTCGGCCAGATATCTTATGTGGGAAAGCTTCACCAGATTTACAGTCTCCCGAGGCACATCGCCGAAGCGGTCCAGAAGCTCGTCGATGATTTCATCCTCGTCGTCGTAGGTGTGTACCCCTGAAATCTTTTTGTACATCTCAAGCTTGAGAGTCTCGTTTTCTATATAACGCTCAGGTATATATGCGGAAACAGGTATTTCAACTGAGGTTTCCTCTTTGCTATCGCTTACGATTTCACCCTGCAGGGCCCGGACAGCATCATCCACCATCTTGCAGTAAAGCTCGTAGCCTATGTTCATCATATGTCCGCTCTGCTCAGTGCCCAGAAGATTTCCGGCGCCGCGGATTTCCAGATCACGCATGGCTACCTTAAAGCCGGCTCCGAATTCGGTGAACTCTCTGATTGCACGAAGGCGTTTTTCTGCAACCTCTGTCAGAACCTTATCCTTCTGGTACATCAGGTATGCATAGGCAAGGCGATTTGATCGTCCCACCCGGCCACGGAGCTGATAGAGCTGAGAAAGCCCGTAGCGGTCGGAATCAAGTATTACCATAGTATTGGCGTTAGGTATGTCAAGGCCTGACTCCACTATGGTGGTTGAAACCAGTACATTGCTTTCGCCGTTTATGAAGCTGAGCATTACGTTTTCAAGGGCGTGCTCGTTCATCTGGCCGTGACCTACGGCAACTGCAGCCTCCGGCACCAGCTCAGAAATCTTATCGGCAATCTGCTGTATTCCTCTCACCCTGTTAAAGACCACATAAACCTGACCGCCCCGTCCCAGCTCCCTTTCGATGACTTCCTTAAGCAGCTGGTCGTCCTGTTCCAGCACATAGGTCTGTACCGGGTATCTTTCCTCCGGCGGCTCTTCAATGAGGCTCATATCCTTGATGCCTGTAAGAGACATGTTGAGAGTACGAGGAATAGGCGTAGCAGACAGTGTCAGCACATCCACGCTTGTTTTAAGCTTTTTGATGGCCTCCTTGGCCTCCACGCCGAAGCGCTGCTCCTCGTCAACCACCAGAAGGCCCAGGTCCTTAAACTTCACATCGGAGGACAAAAGCCTGTGTGTGCCGATTACAAGATCCACCTGACCTTTCTCAAGGCGCGAAATTATATCCGCCTGCTGAGCCGGAGTCTTGAATCTGCTGAGAACCTCCACCTTGAACGGGAAATTTTCAAATCGTTCCTTCAGTGTATAATAGTGCTGGTTTGCCAGAATGGTAGTAGGAACCAGCACCGCCGCCTGTTTTCCGTCTGCCACACACTTGAACAGGGCGCGGGCTGCAACCTCCGTCTTGCCGAAGCCCACATCACCGCAGAGAAGCCTATCCATTGAGAAAGGCTTCTCCATATCCGCCTTGATTTCCTCAATAGCACGAAGCTGGTCGTCCGTTTCCTCATAAGGGAAGCTGTCCTCAAACTCTTTCTGCCATACGGTGTCCGGCCCGAAACTGTAGCCCTTTTCCATCTTTCTTTTGGCATAAAGGTCTATGAGATCCTTTGCCATGACTGCGATTGCCGCCTTGGCCTTCGCCTTGGTGGCCTTCCACTCGCCGCCGGAAAGCTTGTTGATCTTAGGTGCATGGCCGTCTGCACCGATATATTTCTGAACGATATCCATCTGCTCCACGGGAACGTACAGCATATCGTTTCCTGCATATTTAATCTTGATGTAGTCTTTCTTCTCGCCTTCAACAGACAGCTGCTCGATTCCTACGAAGCGGCCGATTCCGTGGTTTTCGTGAACCACATAATCGCCCTCACGCATATCGGAGAAAGACTGTATTTTCTGCCCTTTATCCTTGTATTTTGCCTTGCGGCGTCCGGTTTTCCGTCCTGCGAAAATATCGTTTTCGCTTATCCAGCAGACCTTTTCCGATGGAAAGTCTATGCCTGCTGTAAGACTGCCCCGGGCAAAGGCAATTTTGCCCTCAAGGCCTATTCTGTCCGTAAACTCCTGCAGGTTTGAAAGACGCTCATCAGAAGAGCATACTACAGTCACCCTGTAGCCCTTTTTTACATAGGTTTTGAGTTCCGATTCCAGCACGTTCATCTTGCCGCTGAAAGTGAGAACCTGTCTGCTCTGAAGGTTGTATACCTTGTCAAAGGTGTCTGCACCCTTTACCTTCTTTGGAAAAGGTGTGAAGACGGCAACGTCGGGCAGTCTGAACGCTTTCATAAAGTCAGCAGTATCCGAAAGTCCCTCTGCATCGGAACCGATGACCTGGCCTCTTTCCAGCATTACCTGAAAATCCTCCTGCTGCTCTCTGTCCCGAAGCTCCATTGTCTCATAAATTCTGTCAGGGTCATCGATGATAACCTTGCCGTCAGCCATGTAGTCCCACAGGTATTCAGGTTTTTCATAGAAGTAGTGTATATAGTTTTCAAGAAGCTGCATGTTGGCAGTTCTTTCAATGTAATCCGTAAGCTCGTCTCTGGTCTTTTCTATTCTGTCAGCAAGTTCAGGTCTGCCGCCGGCAGCAGCCGCCGAAGCAGCTTTTGTATAGCTTCTGCGGATCTTTTCCTGAGCCTTTTTGAAAATATCCTCAGAGGCGGTTATCTGTTCAGCAGGGTATATTTCAATATATTTAAGATTTTCCAGGGAGCGTTGTGTGTCCTCATCAAAGGTTCTGATGGAGTCAACCTCAGTGCCGAAAAGCTCGATTCTGTAGGGATGAGCTCCGTCTGGTGTAAAAACATCCACAATGCCGCCGCGGACGCTGAACTGGCCTCTGCCGTCAACGATTTCCATGCGCTCGTAGCCCATTTTAACCAGGTCGGTTTTTACCTTTTCAAGGTCAATTTCCTCTCCCAGTCTGATTTTAACGGAGCTTTCCTCAAAGAAACCGTGAGGTGCCATCTTTTTTACGGCAGCGGAAACTGGCGCAATAACCACTGCCGGCTGACCGGTGCGCAGGGCTTTAAGGGCTTTTAATCTCTCGATCATCTGATCGTGGTTTTTGGCGTCGTAGCGGAGGAAAAAGGGTTCCTCTCCCGGCAGCACCATAATTTCTCTGTCCTTAACAAAAAAAGAAAGATCAAGTGCCAATCGTTTAGCTCTCACATCTGTGGAAACTATGATTATACTCTGATCTTTTTGTCGGCAAAGATAGGCGGCTACAGGTGCGGTGCGGCTTTCCGAAATGCCTGATATGTTAATCATTTATAACCTCCCCGGCGGGCTCCTCCTTTTCCTTCTTAGGCCTTACATTATATTCATTCATGGCCTTTTCAATTCCCTTTTCCACTATGGCGGCAGCCGCGTCAGCGGCCTTGACAAGAGCCCCTTCCAGAAGCTCTTTCTCACCTTTGGTCACGCCCCCCGTCACATAGTTTATGAGGTCGACCTTTTTATCACTGCCTATGCCCACTCTGATGCGTGGAAAATTATCGTCCTGAAGGAGATATACGATATTTCTCATGCCGTTGTGGGTCCCGGCGCTTCCTTTTTTTCTTACACGAATGGTGCCTGTGGGAATATCTATGTCGTCATATATTACAATAAGGTTTTCAATACCCTCCTTGTAAAAGCTCATAACCTCCCTGATGGACTCACCGGACAGGTTCATATATGTCTGGGGCTTTACAAGCAGGACCTTCCGGCCGGCGATTCTGCCTTCGCCGACCAGGGCCTTGAACTTTATTTTATCAACCTTGATGCCGTACTTTTCTGCCAGCAGGTCAACGGCTATAAAGCCCATGTTATGACGGGTATTTTCGTATTTTCTCCCCGGATTTCCAAGACCTGCGATTATATACATCTAAAGCAGCATCCTTTCTCTCTTTTATTTATCAATTTATCAATTATTTCGATCAGTCAAATAATACACTGATTGAGCCGTTGGTGAACACTCTTGTCATAGCTTCTGCAAAGAGAGGCGCAACTGACAGGAAAGTCATCTTGTCCAGCTTCTTTTCTTCTGCAAGAGGTACAGTGTTGAGAAGTACCATCTCTTCAATGGCGGAATCTCTGATTCTATCAATAGCAGGTCCGGAGAGAACAGCGTGAGTCGCTCCCGCAAATACAGCCTTGGCGCCCAGATTTTTGATTGCGTTTGCCGCATTGCAGATAGTTCCCGCCGTATCGATCATATCGTCGACGATAATGCAGTTCTTTCCTTCGATGTTACCGATGATATTCATGATTTCGCTCTTGTTAGGTTCAGGTCTTCTCTTGTCGATAATTGCAATAGGGCAGTTGAGATACTGAGCCAGGTTCCTTGCCCTTGTTACGCTGCCGTGGTCAGGTGATACCACTACAAGGTCATCGAGCTGCTTTTCCTTGAAAAATTTAGCCAGAATAGGCATTCCCAGCAGATGATCCACAGGAATATCAAAGTATCCCTGAATCTGGTTTGCGTGAAGATCCATGGTAAGCACTCTGTCGGCTCCTGCAGCCATAATAAGGTCTGCCACAAGCTTTGCTGTAATGGGATCTCTTGCCTTTGCTTTTCTGTCCTGGCGGGCATATCCGTAATATGGAATTACGGCGTTGATTCTGCCTGCTGATGCTCTCTTCATGGCGTCAATCATGATGAGCAGTTCCATAAGGTTATCGTTTACCGGACTGCAGGTGGACTGAATGATATATACATCCAGACCTCTTACGGTCTCCCAGATATTCACAGAAATTTCGCCGTCGCTGAATTTAGTAACGGTAGCTTTTCCAAGGGGTTTTCCCATAATTCCTGCGATTTCCTCGGCTAATTCAATGTGTGAATTGCCTGTAAAGATTTTGTAGTCAGCAAATACTCCGCTTCTCACTTTTTTGTACCTCGTCTTTCTTTTCCTGCAATTAGTGTGATTTGACAGTTATTTTTTCTTTTTCTTCAAAATTCCCTTTGATGAAACCCATCCCTGTTTCTTTACGCCTCTTGCACGGGCAATGTAAAGGGCATCCCCCTCCACATCTTCTGTGACCGTACTTCCTGCAGCCACATAAGCTCCGTCGCCTACCGTCACAGGAGAAACCAGGTTGCTGTTGCAGCCTATAAATGCTCCGTCGCCTACGGTTGAGCGATATTTATTGGTTCCGTCGTAGTTCACGAATACTACTCCGCAGCCCAGATTTACATCACATCCCACATCCGAATCCCCTATATATGTCAGATGTGACGCTTTGGAACCGTCTCCGAAGGAGGAGTTCTTGATTTCCACAAAATCTCCTACCTTGCAGTTCTTTCCCACTCTGCTGTTTGGTCTCATATATGCGAAAGGCCCTACCTTGGTTCCCTCTCCCACTGAGCTTTCAATGATTACAGAGCTCTGAATCTCCACATGGTCTTCGATGAGAGAATCAGCTATCCTGGTGTTCTGCATTATTCTGCAGTCACAGCCGATTGTAGTCTTTCCTTCCAGAGTGACGCAGGGACCTATTACGGTGCCCGGGCCGATTTTAACCTCTTCTCCTATATAGGCGGTGTTTATGTCCACAAAGGTCACACCTTTCTCCATGTGTCCGATATTGATCTGAAGCCTTTTTTTCTCGGCCTCTCTGTATTCTTCGTAAGTCATGTTTATTCTCCTTTACATATCAAGGAGCATTTCGCCTACCTTGTAGATGTCTCCGGCTCCCATGGTGATGACCATGTCGCCTTTCTGAGCATTTTTATTAACATATTCGGCAATCTCATGAAAATCCTCCATGAAAAGCACTTCCTTGTCCGGATGGGTTTCCTTTATCCTCTCTGCCAGCTGCGCCGAAGAAATTTTATATATGTTTTTTTCTCTTGCCGCATAAATCTCTGCCAGAATCAGCTTGTCGGCCTTGTTGAAGGCCTCTGCGAACTCGTCGAATAGAGCAAGGGTTCTGGTGTAGGTATGTGGCTGGAAAATGCACCACAGGTTATTGTGGGGCACATTCATGGATGCCGATAAAGTTGCCTTGATTTCCGTAGGATGATGGGCATAATCGTCTACAATCTTTACGCCTTCTGAGGTCGTTCCCACGATGTCAAAGCGCCTCTCCGTACCCTTGTAGCTTTCCAGGGTCTCCTTTATGACCTGCTCGTCCACGCCCAAGGTGTGACCGCAGGCAAAGGCAGCAAGAGCATTGAGAATGTTATGCTCTCCCGGAATTGCAAGCTGAACGGTAGTCAGTACCTTTCCGCAGTGGTGCACCTTAAAGGACGGCATCCCGTTTTCGTTAAACAGAATATCAGATGCCCAGTAGTCACAGTTTTCATTGAGGCCGAAAGTTACAGCATTGCTGTGTCCCTTAATCACCTTATTTACGAAAGGATTGGCATCATAAGCTATTATTATGCCGTTATCGGGTACCAGAGATGCGAACTTGTCAAATGAATTGACTATGTGCTCAATATCCTTGAAATAGTCCAGATGATCCGAATCTATATTGAGAATGATTTCAATCTTCGGCCTGAGGCTGAGAAAGCTGTCCATGTATTCGCAGGCTTCGGTTACGAAGTATTTGCTGTGTCCCACCTTTACATTTCCGTCTATTTCAGCCAGGTTTCCTCCAACCAGTATGGTAGGCGCAAGTCCTGCTCTGTCGAGAATTAAAGAAACCATAGAGGTGGTTGTAGTCTTCCCGTGGGTTCCGGATATGGCAATGCTGTTTTCGTACTCGCTCATCAGCACGCCGAGCATCTGTGCTCTTGTTACGGTTTCAATGCCTCTTTCGGCTGCTCTCATTATCTCCGGGTTGTCCTTGCCCACCGCCGCTGAGTAAACTACCAGATCGGCATTATCTACATTTTCTGCTCTATGGCCTATGAATATTCTGGCTCCCATCTTAGCCAGCTTTGAAGTTATGTCCGACTCCTTCATGTCCGAGCCGGAAACGCTGTACCCTCTGGACAGCAGAATCTCTGCAATGGCGGACAGTCCGATGCCTCCGATTCCAATGCAGTGAATATTTTTATATTTGCATAAATCAACCATTTTAAAGTTGCCTCCGATTCAAACTCGTAATCCAACATATAGTATACCATAAACCCTGTAAAAAGTGGACTGTCATTTCAAAAAAAAATAAAAAGTTAAATGCTCACGATTTTTATCATATATTTAAGCAATAATATTGTAATTTTTTTGTCAATGTATTATAATATGCTTAAGCATATTTAATATGCAAGAAAGGTGGCAAGGAAATAAAATGGATGTTACTGATGTGAGAATCAGAAAGATTGACGATGAAGGAAAAATGAAAGCAGTCGCTTCCGTAACTTTCGATGGAGAATTCGTAGTACATGACATCAAGGTCATCGACGGCCGCAACGGTCTGTTCATTGCGATGCCAAGCAAAAAAATGGGAGAAGGCGATTTTCGTGACATAGCTCACCCTCTTACCTCCGAAACACGGAATAAGATTAAAGAGGCAATTCTGGATGCGTATGATAACATCGATGAAGAAGATGAGCAGCCTGAACAAAAGGAAGCTTAGAATCAACAATTACTTGCTGGTACTTAAAAGCCCGGGGACTACCCCGGGCTTTTACATTGCCGTATCAAACCTTCTCAACTCTTATCCTATTGGTGTTTCCCGGCACATCCAGAGGGAGCCCGGCGCTTATAACCACCTTGT
>CAKMLH010000054.1 GCA_927797855.1 uncultured Clostridia bacterium
ATTTTAAATTTAATTTCAATGGTTTGCGGGCTCTGTAGGAAAATTTTGCATAAAAAGCCCGATGCTTTGGTGATATGATACACACAGGATTGGTCCTGTGAAAAGCAGTTCCATATAAAAAACGTGCTGACTTTCATATCAGCACGCTTACTCCATATGTTGCTGTTGTTACGATGAGACCGGCCACTGCCACACCTACGGCTATGGCAGGAAAAGCTCTCTTAAGCTGCATGTCAAGCATGGCAGCCACAAGAGCTCCGGTCCAGGCACCTGTTCCGGGAAGGGGTATGGCCACAAGAATCATAAGCCCCCAGAACTCGTACTTAAGGACCTGGCTTTTCTTTGCATCGGCCTTTGCCTCGAGACGGCGCACCAGACTTCCGAGCCGCTGGCTTTTAGCCTGCAGCCACTTGAAAATTTTACGTATAAATACGATTATAAAGGGCACCGGTATCAGGTTTCCCACTATGGCTACCGGCAGTGCAATTCTGATATCAAGGCCGGCAATAACCGCCGCGGGGATCGCTCCCCGCAGTTCTACAACCGGTACCATTGAAATAAGCAAAGTCATCAGAATATTGCCCCAGACGCTACCCCAAAGCAATTGCATTACGCATTTCCTCCCTTTGCACCGTTCCTGAGGGCGCCAAGAGGTCCTTTCACCGCGGCCTGTGCCGCAGCAAGCCTTGCTGCAGGTACTCTGAAAGGTGAGCAGGAGACATAATTCAGTCCTACATCATGGCAGAAAGCAATGGTTTTCGGGTCTCCGCCATGCTCGCCGCATATTCCCAGCTTAAGATTAGGGCGTGTCTGACGTCCCAGATATACGGCCATTTCAACCAGTTTTCCTACACCCTCAACGTCCAGAGTTTTAAATGGATCTTCCTTAAGAATTCCAAGCTTTATATATTCTTCTATAAGTTTGCCCGTATCATCACGGGAAAATCCGAAGGTCATCTGCGTCAGATCGTTGGTTCCGAAGGAGAAAAATTCAGCTTCGGCTGCAATCCTGTCAGCATCAATAGCCGCACGAGGAGTCTCTATCATGGTTCCCACCATGTATTCCATCTTAACTCCGGCACTCTTTATACATTTGTCGGCAGTTTCCACAACAATCTTCTTTACAAAAGCAAGTTCCGCTTCCGAGCCTACAAGCGGAATCATGATCTCAGGTACGATTTCCAGGCTGTCCTCCTGAGATACCTCTATTGCCGCATCAATAATTGCTTCAGTCTGCATTACCGCAATTTCCGGATGAGTAACAGCCAGTCTGCAGCCTCTGTGACCGAGCATAGGGTTCATCTCGTGAAGCTCCTGCACCTTGGCGGTGAGCTTTTCGCAGGAGACACTCATTATCTGGGCCAGATTCTCTATTTCTTCACTTTCCTGAGGCAGGAATTCATGAAGAGGAGGATCAAGCAGCCTGATAGTAACAGGCCTGTCTCCCATAACCTTGTAAATTGCCTTAAAGTCTCCCTGCTGGAAAGGTTTCAGCGCGCTGAGCGCCGCCGCTCTTTCTTCATGGGAGTCAGCCAGAATCATTCTTCTTATTGCAGGAATCCTCTCCTCATCAAAGAACATGTGCTCTGTCCGGCAGAGACCTATTCCCTCTGCTCCGAAAGACAGAGCCTGCGCCGCATCCCTAGGGTTGTCCGCATTGGCACGGATCTTCAGTTCCCTTATTTCATCAGCCCAGCCCATGAGGGTGGCGAAGTCGCCGGAAACTTCAGGTTCAACGGTTTTGATTTTTCCTTTATACACATTGCCGGTACTTCCGTCGATGGAAAGGTATTCGCCCTCACCTACTACCGTTTCGTCAGGCATGTATATTTTTTTCTCTTCCTCGCTGACGCGGATTTCGGAGCATCCTGCAACACAGCACTTACCCATGCCTCTTGCAACTACCGCTGCGTGGGATGTCATGCCCCCTCTTGCAGTGAGGATTCCTTCTGCGGCCACCATGCCTGCCAGATCTTCAGGCGAAGTCTCCTCTCTTACGAGAAGAGCCTTCTGTCCTGACGCTGCGGCCTCGGCCGCAGCCTGCGCCGTAAAGCAGACCCGCCCGCAGGCTGCGCCCGGCGATGCCGCCAGGCCCGTGGTCACGGGCGCCGAGGCCGCCAGCTGGTCTGCGTCGAAGGCAGGGTGAAGGAGCTGATCAATCTGATCAGGTTCAAGCCTGGTTATAGCCGTCTTTTTATCAATAAGCCCCTCTGAGGCCATATCAACGGCAATCTTTACAGCCGCCTGAGCAGTTCTCTTGCCGTTTCTGGTCTGAAGCATATAGAGCTTGTTTCTCTCAACTGTGAACTCCATATCCTGCACATCCTTGTAGTGCTTTTCAAGAAGCTCTGCAATACGTACGAATTCTTTATAGCATTCAGGGAAGGCTTCCTGCATTTTTTCAATGCTAAGAGGCGTTCTCACACCTGCCACAACGTCTTCCCCCTGAGCGTTTACCAGGAACTCACCGAATATTTTATTTTCTCCTGTAGCCGGGTTTCTGGTAAAAGCTACTCCGGTTCCGGAGGTATCTCCCATGTTTCCGAAAACCATGGACTGAACGTTAACTGCAGTGCCCAGGTCGCCCGGAATTCCGTTAAGCTTCCTGTAAAGAACAGCTCTGTCATTGTTCCATGACCTGAAAACGGCCTTTACCGCATCAATAAGCTGCTCTCTCGGATTCTGAGGGAATTCTTTGCCGGTAAACTTTCTGATGATTTCCTTATATCCGGATATTACAGCCTCAAGGTCTTCTGCTGTCAGCTCCACATCATATTTTACGCCTTTTTCCTTCTTGCGTCCGTCAAAGACCTTGTCAAACTCAGCTTTAGGAATTTCAAGCACAACATCCCCGAACATCTGAATGAAGCGGCGATAGCTGTCCATGGCGAATCTTTTGTTTTCCGTCAGGGCCGCCAGTCCTAAAACGCTGCTGTCGTTAAGACCCAGATTGAGGATGGTGTCCATCATTCCCGGCATGGATATCACCGCGCCGGAGCGAACGGAAACCAGCAGAGGATTTTCGTCTGAACCGAATTTCTTTCCGGTAACATTCTCCAGCTCCTCAATTTTAGCATAGATTGACTCCAGAATGTCTTCCGCAACAGTGCGGTTTTCGGCATAATACCTGTTGCATGCCTCCGTTGTAATGGTAAAACCAAAAGGCACGGGAAGACCGATTTTAGTCATCTCCGCAAGATTTGCTCCCTTACCGCCAAGGAGTTCCTTCATTTCCTTGGCCCCCTCGTTAAAGGAGTATACGTATTTCTTCATAAAAATCTCCATTTCTGTCATTTACAATTTAAAATGACAATCTCTCCTCGATATATGCGCGCACCTCGCCTACCGGGATTCTTACCTGTTCCATGGTATCTCTGTCACGAACAGTTACGCATCCGTCGGTTTCAGTGTCGAAGTCCACGCAAATGCAGAATGGAGTTCCTATTTCGTCTTCTCTTCTGTATCTCTTTCCGATAGAACCCGCTGCATCGTAGTCGACCATGAAGTACTTTGAAAGCTCTTCATGAATCGGCTCCGCAATTGGTGATAACTTCTTTGCGAGAGGAAGTACAGCCGCTTTGAAAGGCGCCAGAGCAGGGTGGAATTTCATTACCACTCTTACATCCTCTTTGCCCTTTGCGTCTGTCAGTACCTCTTCGTTATATGCATCAACCAGGAAGGCCAGAGCAACTCTGTCCGCTCCCAGTGACGGCTCAATTACATAAGGGACATACTTTTCGCCTGTTTCAGAATCCACATAGCTTAAATCCTGGCCTGATGTGTTGATGTGCTGAGTCAGGTCAAAGTCAGTTCTGTCGGCGATGCCCCAGAGCTCACCCCAGCCGAATGGGAACAGATACTCAATATCCGTCGTAGCATTGCTGTAGTGAGACAGTTCTTCCTTTTCATGATCACGGGTTCTGAGCTTATCCATGTTCATGTTAAGGCTTTTCAGGAAGTTGACGCAGAACTTCTTCCAGTATTCAAACCACTCTAAATCGGTGCCCGGCTTGCAGAAGAACTCAAGCTCCATCTGCTCGAACTCTCTGGTTCTGAATGTAAAGTTTCCCGGAGTGATTTCATTTCTGAAGGATTTTCCGATCTGCGCAATGCCGAAAGGAATTTTCTTTCTTGAAGTTCTCTGAACATTTCTGAAGTTTACAAATATCCCCTGAGCAGTTTCAGGTCTGAGATAGATCTCCGACTTGGAATCCTCTGTTACCCCCTGGAATGTCTTGAACATTAGGTTGAACTGACGGATTCCCGTGAAATCTGTCTTTCCGCATTCAGGGCAAGGTATTTTGTTTTCGGCAATGTAGCTTTCAAGTTTTTCGTTGGACCATCCGTCAACGGATATTCCTTCAATTCCCTTTTCCCTGTGATAATCTTCTATGAGCTTATCGGCCCTGAATCTTGCTTTACAGGACTTGCAGTCGATCAATGGATCGGCGAAACCGCCTACGTGCCCAGATGCCACCCATGTTTTGGGGTTCATCAGAATTGCCGAGTCAAGACCTACGTTAAGCTTGGATTCCTGTACGAATTTCCTCCACCAGGCCTTCTTTACGTTGTTTTTAAATTCAACGCCCAGAGGGCCGTAGTCCCAGGTATTGGCCAGGCCGCCGTATATTTCCGAGCCCGGAAAAACAAATCCTCTGTTTTTGGCAAGAGCCACTATTTTTTCCATTGTTACTTCTCTGTCCATTTTAAATTAAATCCTTCCTGTCTTCTGTATTTTTTTATTCTTCCTTTTCATCTTCTTCATGGTTTTCAAAGGCGTCTTCAACTTTGTCAGCCATTTCATCAAAGGCTTCCTCTGCTTCATCAAAAGCATCGTCGCCTTTCTTTTTAAGTTCCTCGAACTTGCCTACTGCGGCGTCTTTGATTGTGTTATATGTCTCGGTTCCCTTTTTAACCACATCGTCAATGACCCCCGGAGCCTTTTCCTTTACATCCTTTACCACGTCATTTCCCTTGGCCATAACCTCATCAAAGACTACGGAACCTCTCTCCTTAACCTCGCTGGCTGCCGCCTGTGCCTTCTCGCTGATGTTGATCACCTTTCCGTCATCTGTTGTCAGCTCGATTCTGCACTTGAAGCCAAAAGCTGCGATTGCAGCGGCAATTACACCCCAAGGTGCTACAATTGTTCCCACAATTCCTACATTTACAGGAATGTTTACAATTGTCTCATCGTCTTTCTTTACGCTGATTTTGGAAATATTTCCTTTTCTTACAAGCTCCTTGATCTTGTCCATTGTTTCTGACGCAACCTCGCCGGCTTTACCTGATTTCTTAACATCCACAGTCTCCTCGATTGCGATAATTGCGTCTACAACGCTGCCCTCTGCAGCTTCCAGAGCTTCCTTTGCTTCTTTGTAGGACACGCCTGTTCTGTCCTTGACCAGTTCAATCTTTTCCAATGTGATTTCCATATTATACCTCCTATTTATTCATTTACCGCTTTGCAGCAGGCCTTTATGTATTCAGAGGCCTCACTGCGCCAAAAAATCTTCACTTTTTAGTCTGCCTATATCAAGATGATATGCCATATATTCCTTCATTATGGTCTGCAGTTTCTTCAGAATACTCTCATCGAGAGCTATTTTTTCGAAAGTACCCAGCTTTTCCTTCTGAAAATACTTCAATATATTCACTATACCAAAATTTGTGTCATAAATCAACGGTTCATTGCCTCTGTTTGCGGCGCATGACTCACATATCATACCCCCGTCGGGAATGCTGAAAAATCTGTGGGCTTCCTTACCTCCGCATATGCAGCATTCAGAAAGCTGAGGCATTGTCCCCATAATATCAAGAGCCTTTACCACATAGGCCATAACAAGGGTGCCATGCTTTGAGCTCCTTTTCTCCAGTTCTTCAAGAAATTCAAGGAGCAGACTGAACATCCGGGGCTGGGGCAGATCCTCAGCCAGGAGTTTTTCCGTAAGCTCCAGAACGTAGGATGCAGCGGCATATTTGTCCAGATCCTCCCCTAGGGAATAAAAGCTTCTGATTACCTGTCCGCTGTTAAAGCTGTAGCTGTCCCTGCTTTTAAAAAGCTCATACCTTCCGTAAGTAAAGGGCCTAACGGCAAGGGCCGACTTGTTTTTTCCGCCCTCGGTCAGACTTGTTCCCACGCTTATTTTTCCGAACTTACGGGAAAACAGCAGAAGCATCCTTCGCCCGTTAAGGGTTTTCACCTGTCTTAATACTATTCCCTCCGTATCAGTAATCAACTGAAGCCTCCTTATTCATCCTTGTATCCGAAATTGGAAAGAGCAATATCGGAATCCCGCCAGTTTTCTCTCACCTTTACCCAGAGTTCCAGGAATACTTTGCATCCCAGCAGCGCCTCTATCTCAAGGCGTGCAGCCTTTCCTACGCCTTTCAGCTTTTTACCCTGCTTTCCTATAATTATTCCCTTATGTGACTTCCTTTCACAGTATATAACCGCACCGATGCGCGTAATTCCCGGCTCTTCCCTGAAGCTTTCTATTTCAACGGCAACTCCGTGGGGAACTTCGTCATTAAGGTACAAAAGCAGCTTTTCCCTGATTATTTCACTTACTATAAATCTTTCCGGGTGATCCGTCACCATATCCTCAGGGAAAAACATAGGCCCTTCCTGAAGAAAATCTTCAATTCTGCCAATGAGCCTGTCCACGTTGCGGCCTTCAAGAGCCGACGTGCCGAAAACATCCTCAAAGATTCCAAGAGCGCTATACTCGTCGTAAATCCTGCGGAAATACTCCGGCTCCATGGTATCTATCTTGTTTATTACAAGAATTTTAGGCGTATGAACGTCCTTAAGCATTTCCAGTATATATTTGTCTCCCGGGCCCTTGCTCATGTCGGAATCCACCAGAAAAAGGATTACATCCACCTCTTTAAAGGTGTTTACTGCAGATTCTGTCATGTAGGCGCCCAGCTTGCTGTGGGGCTTATGAATTCCCGGAGTGTCGATAAACACCATCTGAACATCGCTGCGGGTATAGATACCTCTTATTGTGTTTCTTGTAGTCTGGGGTTTATCCGTAGTTATGGCAATTTTTTCGCCCAGAATGGAATTGAGCAGAGTGGACTTTCCCACATTGGGCCGTCCGATTATTCCGATAAAACCTGTTTTCAAAATCTGAATCCCTCCGGCAGCATCTCTTCCATGGTGTACACCTTAAGAGAATCTTCATCGTTTCCCGTAATGATTTTAAAATCATCATCGCAGAATTCCTTCATAAACTGTCTGCAGATTCCGCATGGCCATGACTCTCCGTCGCTTGAAACTATGGCAATTGCCTCAAACTCTGTGGTTCCCTCGGATATGGCCTTAACAAAGGCAGTTCTCTCGGCACAGATGGTGGCTCCGAAGGAGGAATTCTCCACATTGCATCCGGTAAACACCTGTCCGTCCTTTGAAAGCAGAGCTGCTCCCACTTTAAACTTGGAAAAAGGAGCGTAAGCTCTCTCCACCATCTCGCAGGCAGCTCCGTATAAGTCCTTGTACATCATAATCCTCATCTCTCCTCTCTCAAAACATCAATATGCTCCATTATCTTTTCTTCACGGGTGCGCATTACTCTCTTCTCGTCATCTTCCATGTGATCATAGCCCAGAAGATGCAGCACGCTGTGCACAAACAGATACAAAATCTCCCGTTCAAAGGAATGGCCGAATTCCTCAGCCTGCTGAGCCGCCTTATCCCGGCAGATTACCACATCACCCAGGCAGATTTCTCCCTCTTCCGGTGCCTCTTCACATACATCCTCAAACTGAGGAAAGGATAGAACATCAGTAGGGCTGTCCACTCCCCGGTGGATTTTATTGAGTTCATGTATTTCGTCAAGATCCACAAAGGTGACGCTCAGCTCACAGCGCTGTTCATCCAGGTTTTCCAGCTGTACCGCATAAACAGCCGCCTGCTCCATCTTGCGGCGGATTTCATCTGAAACAGCCTGTCCCTCGTCAAAATATATATTCATATCTTATCTTCTCTCCGTTACTCCTGCATTTCTTCCGGGTACTTCCTGTAGTACCTGTCGTAGGCATTTATTATCTTTCTTACCAGTTCGTGTCTTACCACATCCGCATCCTTGAGATAGCAGAAGTCTATATCCTTCACATCTTTAAGCACTCTCTCGGCTTCCACAAGCCCCGATTTCTTTCCCCGGGGCAGATCTATCTGGGTTATGTCGCCGGTTACCACCACCTTGGAGCCGAAACCCATTCTGGTGAGAAACATTTTCATCTGCTCCCTTGTGGTATTCTGAGCCTCGTCCAGAATTATAAACGAATTGTCCAGAGTTCTGCCTCTCATATATGCAAGAGGCACTACCTCAATGGCCTCCTTTTCCTTTAGGCGCTGCGCCGCATCTCTTCCCAGCACATCATAGAGGGCGTCATAGAGCGGTCTCAGGTACGGGTCCACCTTTTCCTGAAGGTCTCCCGGAAGAAATCCCAGACGTTCCCCGGCTTCCACAGCAGGCCGGGCCAGAATAATCTTCTGAACCTCTTTGTTTTTGAAAGCATTTATGGCCATTGCCACTGCTATATATGTCTTTCCCGTTCCCGCAGGGCCGATTCCGAAAACGACGTCTTTTTCCCTGATGCTGTTCACATAATTTTTCTGGCCCAGTGTTTTGGGCTTGAGGGGCTTCCCCTTGTGGGTGAAGCATATGACATCTTTTCCTACCTTGTTTTCCCCGTAGGATATGCCATCCTTTTTAAGATTTATCACATAAGCTGCCTTCTGTTTATCCAGACTCTCTCCTGATGCCAGAATGGACATCAACTCCGAAAGAATACCTGATGCAAGTTCTAATGCCTGCTCCTTTTCCTCGTCGGATGCCGTCTCCATTCCGGCTCCCGTTTTCAGCGTAAGCTCGTCCCCGCGCTGAAATATTTCAACTCCGGCAGCTTCCTTTATCAAATTCAGATTGACATCTAAATTTCCGAACAGTTCAATTCTGTCAATTCCTTCAATTATCCGAACCTTTCTCTCCAATCGGTATCTCCTTTTCTGTTCCTATTTCGCGGCGCACCTCAAGAGTTGCGCCTACTTCTATTATATTTTTTTTATATGAAAAATTCAAACTTTTATTTACGATTTCTG
>CAKMLH010000055.1 GCA_927797855.1 uncultured Clostridia bacterium
CCCTTCCTTTTCTTTCTCCTTTTTATCAATCTGAGCTTTCTTGAGACTTTCTCTGAAAGCCACTTTATCCACGATATGGGTCCCCACAGGTCCTGTCACCAGATAAAAAATCATTACAAGCAGTATTTTCTCTCCTGTAATATTCACGCCCTGATAAATAAAAAGACCAATGCAGCACAGGCTAAGGCCCAGAGACTGCCCCATCCCTATGGCATGAAGTCTGCTGAAAAAGTCAGGAAACCTCAGCACCCCTATTACAGCTGCTGTCATAAAGAAAAGTCCCCCGGTAATAAATAAGGCTGCAGCAACACATCTGATTTCAGTCATTTTTGCCGTCTCCTCCTCCGCTCATGAATTTTGCTACGATAACGGAGCTGACAAATCCCAGCACCGCAAAGGAAAGGGCTATGTCCACATACATATCCTGCCTGCCGTCTACGAAGCCTATCAGCATCAGGAAAAGAGTAACATTGGTGCTTATGGCCAGAACGGCCGCAAAGTTATTGTAAAAGCCCTTCCTCCTGAAAAGCAAAACAAGAAGCGGAAGTGAAAGCAGCGCAGAGGCGATTAGGCATATATTAAAAAAAATCTGCATGGTTTTGTCTCCTTAACTTTTCCATATCCTTTCATAAAGCTTTATTCCATAGTTTCCGGAATATCCCTGAGCTCCAGCTGAGGCAGAGGAACGAAACTGCATGTTTCTTTGTACAGATCCGCAACTTTTTGCTGCATTTTTCCCGTCATAAGACCCTCCGCCGAAAAATCGGAAAGAGCGTGTATCTGGAAAACACCTTCATCGTCAACATCAAGGGTTATGGTCCCCGGCGTCAGTGTAATGGAATTTGCAAGCAATGCTGAAGCCATGGGGTTTTCAAAGTCCATTTTAAAATGGACAATCCTCGGCGAAGGACCTGTCTTTCTGAGGGCAGTTCCTGTAACCTTCAGACCGGAAGTAAACATCTCCTTCAGCAGCCATAAGCAATATGCGGCAAATTTCAATATGTTTACGCTCAGGAGAAAATACTCCCTGCCGTTTTTGTCATTCTTCACCGTAAGAAAAGGTGCACATACATAAGATGTAAGAAGTGAAAAGCATATTCCCATAATGAGGAATTTCCCTTCGGTTCTGCCGGAAAGAAGCATCCAGAGAACAAACAGAAATGCGCTCAGTTCAAAAAAATAAGTCAATGGAGACCCATTGACCCTAATGTTACCAAATTTAAATTTCATAGAATCCTCCGCTACTGCCAATATTATACTATCAAGCCAAGGGCCCTGTCAAGAAATTTTAGCATTTTCTTAACCTTGAAAACACCTGTTTACTTTTTGTTCTTTTTATGATATAATCGCCTTGTACTATATAGAAGAAGCATTTGTTTTGAAGGAAAGGTGCATAGTCATGTTAAAAGAAAGAGAACAGCGGATATTGGACTACATGAAAGAGGAAATCAGAACCAAGGGATACCCTCCTACAGTTCGTGAAATAGGAGCAGCCCTGGGCATTAAATCCACTTCTACCACTCATAAGGACATAGAAAGTCTGGTCAGACAGGGATATCTGGTTAAAGACCCTTCCAAGCCCCGTGCTCTTATGGTTGTGGATCCGGATGAGACCAGCGGCCACGTTAATGCCGCTTCAGCAAAGGCAGAGGGCAATGTGAGCGCCTTCCCTGAAAGTGAAATCGCCGAAGTTCCTATTGTGGGCAGAGTTGCAGCAGGAACGCCTATTCTGGCTGAAGAGAACATCGAAGGCTCCTTCCCTGTTCCTGCCAGATTTGCCGGAAACGGAACAAGCTTTATGCTTCGCGTCCGCGGTGAAAGCATGATTGAGGCCGGTATTATGGACGGTGACCTGATTCTGGTCCAGAAGACCGCAGAGGCAAATAACGGCGAGATAGTTGTAGCTATGATAGACGGATTCGAAAGCGAAGCCACCGTCAAGACTTTCTACAAGGAAGACGGTCATATCAGGCTTCAGCCGGAAAACAGCTCCATGAGCCCTATTATAGTAAAAGACGCCACCATACTTGGAAAGGTAAAGGGCGTCTTCAGGTATTTCTCGTAGCTAAGGAAGATATGTTTAATTAAAGCTTAATTTGCAATGTTGTATGAAACCTGCAAACATTGGTTTTTTTACAACATTGCCCTTATAATCACCCCTTTTTCCGCTTGTGAAGAGGGCAAATGTTGTAAGAAATCAGAAATATCTCTGTTTTCACAACGCAATTTTCATTTCCGTTGTGATAAAATAATTTTTTCTAAGAAAAAAACAACATCATGCCATTTACCCTCGCTGATTTTATCGGTTGGGATAGGCGATGTTGTTTTTTTAATTCTATTTTTTATTTTCATACAACATTTTTCTGGTGCAGAAGGAGATTTCAAAATTCAGCCCTAAAATTCACCAGACAATGCAGACCTATCCGATGAACAGCGGCACCAGCAGAGGCACTGCAACACTCATGATCATGCCCATACAGAAGGAATATACCACGGTTTCCGGTCTGCAGGATCTTTCAACGATTGGCAGGCATACATCCATGGCAGCCACTCCGGGTATTGCTGTGGCTTCAAGGTAGCCGATTTTCTGTGCTGCCAGTGGGATTATTATTATTCCCAGAGTCTCACGGATGACGTTATGCATGAATGACACGGCTCCTGCCACTCCATGACCGGCTTCTGCAATCACGCCGGGAGCAAAAGTATACCATCCGAAACCGGCACTGACAGATACCGCTTCTCTCACAGTCAGAGGGGAAATCAGACCGTAAAGAGCTCCAAATAAAAGGCTTCCTGCAATAGCCGCAAGAGGAACCAGAATCACTTTGATTCCTGCGGTTTTCAGACTTCTGATTACGCTGCCGTCAAGACCCAGATTAAAACCTACAAGACCCAGCAGAACGCATATTCCTGCTACCAGCCAGGTTCCCGACATCTCCTGAAATACTGCAGTATCGGCGAAAAGCCTCGGTATGAGCAGATAACCCAGAACCATTCCTGCCGCGACACATACAAGTATAAGGACGGTGGTTTTAGCCGCTCCGCCCTTTTCTTCCTTGTTCTCCGCGGTCTCTTTTTCCAATTGGGATTCCAGTTCATTTTCCAGCTGGGATTCTGCATATTCAGCCTCTGTCAGCTGAGCCTCCAGTTTAGCCTCAGGCATGTTATCAGCTGCTCCCTGTCTGTTGAGGCCGAGAATCTTTCTGAGAACCGTCACTGCCGCCATGCTGCCGCATACGGTAAAAACAGTAATAAGAACCGCCTGAACTCCGATGGTTCCAAGGCTGGAGGTTACTTCCTCGTTAGCACCCATTCTCAGACCCATGATGAATACAAGTATGAAAATTACTGCATTTAAAGCGCCGCCCATAAAGCCGAAGGAATCCCTGCGGCTCCGCAGCTTGTAAGCGGCTATGTAACACAGTATCATTATTCCCCAGTAAAGCAGAAGCAGCTTCATTACAAAATCATATCTCCTTTTTAACCTTTTTAACCTATTATAAGCGGTACCAGCACAGGCACCAGAATGCTCAGAATTACCCCTGATACGAAGGAGTAAACAGCAATATCACTTCTGGTTGATTTTTCAACTATAGGCAGACAGACATCCATTGCTGCGGCGCCGGGCATACCCGTGGTCTCTATGTAGCCGATTTTCTGCGCAACCATCGGTATAAGCAGAATGGAGAACAATTCCCTCATTACATTGTGAAGAAATGACACGGCACTGGCGGTCAGATACCCTGCTTCCATAATGATTCCGGGAGCAAGAGTATACCATCCGAAGCCTGCGCCTACGGCAGCAGCCTCTTTGAAACTGAGTCCCATAAGCATTCCGCTTACAGATGCACCTACAAGAGTTGCAATAACTACAACAACAGGAAACACCAGAATCCTGAAACCCACTTTCCTGAAATTCTCAATGACGGTTCCGTCAAGGCCAAGGTCTATTCCTACAAACAGGAGCAGCAGGCAGAGTCCGATTTTGATACCCAGACCGGCCATACTGTCGAAGCTTTCCATATTACCCTGAAATGCACTTCGTATTACAAAATATCCGATGAGCATGCCCGCAATAACAGCTCCCAGAATCAGGAGTGTCATAACATTCATACCGCCTTTTTTGCTTTCTTCCTGGGCTTCCACAACCTCGGCGGCCTTTTCTATTTCCTCAAAAGCTTCCTTCTCCTGAATATCAATTGCCGCCTTTTTATTCCTTGGCTGAAGGCGTCCGTACCTGTCGATTCCCCTAACCTTCCGTGCCAGCGTAATGGCGGCAATAGAAAGGACCATGGCGCAGACTGTAATAACAAAGGCTGTAATTCCTATGGTCTTCAGGTTCTCCGTTATCTCTCTGTTGGAGCCCATCCTCATGCCCATTAAAAGCACCAGGCAGGTAATGGCAACGGTCTGCACCTTTCCCGTCCAGGAAAGTTTATCTTTATATTTTCTTACCCGGCTTCCTATAAAATACCCTACAGCGGTAATGCCGAGATACAAAATTAAATCAGACATTTTATCATTTCTCCCAAAAAATTATTACCGGGCAGCCTTCTTTTTTCTGCCCTTTTTTTGTACCAGAATATTATAACATTTTCCTTTACAAAAGTCCACATATTCCCTTGACAAAAGTCCAGACATCATTTATATTTGTTATCAGGAAAAGAACATCTTTAAATCGGTACAGAGAGACCGGCAAGATTGTAATATATCCGTGAATTCCGTTGAATTACCGTGAATTATCAGGTCTTGCCATGAGCAGGATCTTTTTTTATGGCTTTGTCGCAATTTCCGGAGACTGTCTGAGATGTTCCTTCACACGACTAATATTATCATCAGGAGGACAAACAAACTATGCAAAATCATGAACCAATTTACGACGTGAAAACTCTGGGCGTAGGAAAAACCCTCGTTCTGGGACTGCAGCACACCTTTGCAATGTTCGGCGCAACAGTGCTGGTGCCTATCTTAACGGGGCTTCCTATTTCCACCACCCTGCTCTTTGCAGGACTGGGAACACTGCTTTTCCACCTTGTTACAAAAGGACAGGTTCCGGCTTTCCTGGGCTCATCCTTCGCTTTCCTGGGAGGATATGCGGCTGTGGCGCCGCTGCTGGAGGACGGCTCGCCTAATACGGAAATGCTTCCTTACGCCTGCGGAGGCGTTTTCTGCGCAGGTATCGTTTATCTGATTCTCTCAGCCTTCATCAAGGGCTTCGGAGCTAAAAAGGTTATGCGTTTCTTCCCGCCGGTTGTTACCGGACCTATTATCATCTCAATAGGTCTTATCCTTGCACCTACTGCAATCACCAACTGCGCCACCAACTGGCCTGTAGCTATTATCGCACTTGTAACCGTTGTAATCTTCAACATCTGGGGAAAAGGAATGTCAAAGATAGTTCCGATCCTTATAGGTATAGTAGTATCATATGTTGCAGCGCTCATAATGGGAGATGTAAGCTTCGAGGGCATCGGCGACCAGGCAATCATCGGCCTTCCGCCTATCACTCTTATGAAATTCGATATAAGCGCCATAATAACCATCATGCCTCTTGCTCTGGCTACTATGATGGAGCACATAGGTGATATATCAGCCATCGGCGCAACTACCGGCAAAAACTACATCGCTAAGCCGGGTCTTCACAGAACTCTTCTGGGAGACGGACTTGCAACCTGCCTTGCAGCTGCTTTCGGAGCTCCTGCCAACACCACTTACGGCGAAAACACCGGCGTTCTTGCCCTTACAAAGGTTTACGACCCTAAGGTAATGAGAATTGCTGCAGTATTTGCAATCATCCTTTCCTGCGTACCGAAGGTTGCCTTCATAATAGAAAGCATTCCTACAGCCACCATCGGCGGCATTTCATTTATCCTGTACGGAATGATTTCCGCTATCGGTATCAGAAATGTTGTAGAAAACAGAGTTGACTTCACAAGAAGCAGAAACACAATCATCGCTGCACTTATCCTTGTATGCGCACTGGGCTTTAACTCCATAGGCGGTATTTCCTTCACCGTCTTCGGAGCTACAATCTCCCTTTCCGGACTTGCCATCGCATCCATCGTGGGCATCGTTGTAAACGCAATCCTTCCGGGCAATGAATACGAATTCAAGGAAAGCGCTGACGAAAACAACGATAAGTTCCAGACATACAAACTGTAATAAGGAGTATTACATGAAATTAAAAGCCGACTTAATGTCATCGGAAGATATGAAGAGAGCTTTAAAACGAATGTCACATCAGATTCTCGAGCGCAACCACGGCGCCGAGAATCTGGTTTTTCTGGGCATAAGACGCAGGGGTGTGCCTCTGGCTGAAAGGCTCTCATCAAATATAAATGCCATCGAAGGTTTGGAAGTGCCCGTAGGCGAGCTTGACATCACCCTTTACAGAGACGACCTGAGCCTTATTTCAGAGGATCCGCTTGTAAACAGCAGCAGCGTACCCTTTGACATAACCGGCAAAACCGTCGTACTGGTAGACGATGTCATATACACCGGCCGCACGGCAAGAGCGGCCCTTGATGCTACATCAGCCCTTGGCCGTGCTGCGCGGATTCAGCTGGCGGTGCTGGTGGACAGAGGTCACAGGGAACTCCCTATCCGCGCCGACTACGTAGGCAAGAATGTTCCTACATCGGGAAACGAGCTTATTGCTGTCCAGGTGGAGGAAATTGACGGCACCGAAGGTGTCAAGCTGTTCGAGGAAAAATAACAGTCTTTACGTAAAAAACACCGTTTTGATTTTGCATCGGAAACGGTGTTTTCTGTTTTGACATATTATTATACTTTGGCTTACCTCCTACTTCACAACTGCGCTTACTGTGCTGCTGTATTTTGTGTAGACTCTTTTGCCGTTAATTACAGCGTAGCCTCTTACTTTATAGTAGTATCTCTTTCCGGTCTTGAGGCCCTTTACGTTTACAACCTTTGACTTGGCGCTTGAAACGGTAACCAGCTTCTTATATCCTTTAGTCTTTGATGTGGAGCGATAGATTACGTATCCGTCGGCATAGGCCTTATTTGACCACTTTACGGTTATTTTGCCCTTTCCTGAAACCGCCTTTACGCCGGTAATCTTCTGGCTCTTTACCTTCTTTGCCATGTCCGCATCGTCCCACTGTGCGTAGACATCAACGATATCCATAACGTCTGCAGAGAGAAGAAGCTCAGCGGTGACAGCATCTCCCGGCTCCAGAGCCTGACCTGTTCCGTCCGCTTTTGTATTCCATCCGTCAAACATCATGTTATAGGCTTTGAAGCCCTCTGCATCCCATACCTTGGCATAATCCTCAGCTCCGCCTTCCTGCAGTTTATCCATTGTCACGAAGTCGGTGTAGGTTTCCCTGCATCCCAGCTTGTCGCAGCTTCCGGCGTTGCAGTGGTAAACTACCTTGTACTCGATGGGCTGAACTTCTACTACGATTTTGCGAAGAGCAGTTGAGGTTGGATCAGATGAAATCCAGAAATCTGTATCCTCTACGGCCTTAACCACATACTGCTGTCCCAGATCAAGGAAGCTGTCAGGATAAAATGCCTGTCCGTCGCTGTAATAATATTCCGGCGCCCCCTTCTGGCCCTTGGCAGGTCCCGTGTAAAGAGTTCCCTCTCCTCCGTTTTCACCGCTGTTAGGTGCCAGAATGCTGCCTTTGGTATCTACAACATAGAATCCGCCTACGCCTTTTTCCGCCTCGGAATTGACGATTCTGTCACCGCCGCCGCGTACGGTGTCACCCGGCTGGATTCCATCAAACTCCAGTCCGTTTTCGGTGCATGAGTAATAGTCTCTTCTCCCCTGCTCTGCTGCTGCAGATTCCGTAACCGCAGGAACTGCCGCCGTAAGAACCAAAGCAGCCGCAAGGCAGATTGAAACAGTTTGCTTAATTGTCTTCTTTAAATTCATATTCATATGTTTATACCTCCCTTTTCAATATAAATGACGAAGTTTAAAGCATAAGGTTGCACGTGATACGGATATTATAATCCCGCTGCAGTCTTTATGCAATCTTAATGTTTGCCGATATTATATGTAATTTTTATGTATAAATGACTCTCCGTCCAATGCTACAGCAGCGGTGCCACAAGAATTGCGCACAAGGCAATAGGAATATTATAGCAGAGCGCAGTAGGCACACATGTGTCCCAGATGTGGTCGTGCTGACCGTCGGCATTAAGCCCGCATGTAGGTCCCAGAGGCCATGTGTAGTGCCATACATCTCCTACCTAAAGGGAAGTGCAATATAAGGCGCCTTAAGGCCGAAAACAAGAACTATGCCAGCCATTTATCCTTTCCCATATCCCATAGTATAGGAAAAAAGCAAGTCCTGATCAGACTGCTCCTTTACTTTGTTCCATTTTTGGTTCAAACGAAAAATTTTTTTGACTCATTTTTGGTTCAAATTTCTTCTCTTCACATTCTCTTTCTTTTCGTGCGGCCCGGGGAAGACCCCTGAAGCGGGTAAAAAAGCCGGAAAAAGCCGGAAAAAGCCGCAAAAAAGCACAAAAAAAGCAAAAAAAATTATTTTTTCTCTTGCGGAAAAAGTTGGCACGGGATATGCATTATCTATTGGCACAAATAAAAACAAGCACTGAGAACAATTAAAAGAAAACGGAGGTAATCAAAATGACTAACAAGAAACAGCTTTTAGACTATGCTTTTGAAGAAGCAATCGGAACAATCAACTTAAACTCAATTACCAAGGAAGTTGCTGAAGAAGCCATCGAAACAGCTATGATGGGTTACGCTGCCCGCGAGGGTTACGAATTCACAAAGGAAGAAGTACACGCTACAATCGTTGCAGGTTTTGAAACTTTGGCAAAATCAGGAAAAGATTTCACCCTCCAGACTTGGACGATGAAATAAAAATCAGATACCCATAGTAGGTCCTCATCCTACACACCACATATATTAAATAAATAAAGAATAAAGAATGAATGAGTCGAAAAAGGATGCCCGTCGGACATCCTTTTTTCATTCTCCTTACAATGTTCTACAGATTATGCTTGAGCTTTTTTCTAGCCAGCGTGGTCTGAGGTATTCCCAAGAATTCAGCTGCCTTTCTTGTGGTGCCCTTTTTCTGCAAGGCGTAGGCGATAATCTTTTT
>CAKMLH010000056.1 GCA_927797855.1 uncultured Clostridia bacterium
CTTCTTGTCGATAACTCTGATTCTTTTCTTTGCGGATTTAATGTTTGCCATAATTATTCACCCCACTATTAAAATTTTTAGCCTGTCCCATGCTGCGGCCATGCAGCCTTCGGGACATAAATTCGCAATTTGAATTATATATGAAAAGCGTTGAAATTGCAAGGGTTTTTTGAAATAAAAACCGCAGGACGGTGGAAGACTAAGAAACAGATGATAAATGATTAAAAAAGGAAAGGAGAGGGATATAATGCTCAGTTACAGAACAGACCTGGCTGTGGAAAGATCCCAGCTTCTTGACGAAGCGGGGCAGCGTGCCCAGGGATACATCAAAAAGCAGAGTCAGATAGACGAAGATATTTCCGTAACGGAAATCGAAATCGTAAATGAGGAGGGAGAGAGGGCCTTCAGCAAGCCTCGTGGCAGATACATCACCCTGGAGGTAAAGGGCGTGCTGGACGAAAAGGAAAAGATAAAGGAAAGGGCGGCGGCGGCACTGGCAGAGAGGCTCAAGGAACTGATAAAGTTTGACTATTTTCTCAAGGTTCTTGTGGTGGGACTGGGAAACGAAAAGGTGACTCCTGACAGTCTCGGACCTCACACCGTGGACAAGGTGAAGATAACCTCTCACCTGTTCAGAATTTTTGAATGCGACGGGGACTGGGAAATGGCTAACGTCAGCGGGTTCAATCCTTCTGTCACCGGGGTGACCGGAATGGAGACTGCTGATCTTATAAAAAAGGCGGCAGACCTTGTTAAGCCCAGTGCAATTATCTGCATAGATGCCCTGGCGGCCAAGGATATAAGCCGGCTGAGCACTACAATTCAGGTCTGTGATACGGGAATCTTTCCCGGTGCCGGCATGGGCAACAACCGCAAGGAAATAAGCGAAAAGACCATGGGATGCCGGGTTGTTTCCATAGGAGTTCCCACTGTAATTGACTCGAGAACCCTCCTTGTGGAGGCCGCCGAAGAAATCAACGATCCACATGTGGAAAAGCAGATTGAAGGCTTTATCAAAAGCCGCCAGATGGATATGATAGTCACATCGACGGATATCGATGCCATCATCAAAGAATTTTCAGATATAATTTCCTCCGCAATAAATATAACACTTCATCCCGGCATATATTCATAGGGTAGACTGAGTTAACAAGCGGGGTATGTAGAATGAAAAAAGGTCTCGGACTGATTTTGATGGGTGTATATATAATAAGTACGGTACTTTTTTGCGGCGGAACTCTGAAGGAAAAGGCGGGCATTGGAGCCTGGATTTTTAAAGACATGACTGTCAGTGCCACGGATTTCGGTGTCATGTGCATTTCTGCCGCTTACCCTAATATCAATATGAAGCTGGCTGATTCACGGGACAATGAAGGCCAGCAGGATGGTAATGATGCCAAGGGCGGGCTGGCCGGAACAGTTGTCTCCGCTGTCTCCACTGATGATGAAAAAAAGCCGGAGCCGGTGGTTTTCGGCGATGACCCGGCAGTTCTGATAATTCACACACACGCCACAGAATCTTATCTTCCCACTTCTGCCGGAAATTATCATACGAAGAAAGCAGAAAACACCGTGCGCGATGTGGGTACGGTGCTGGCGCAGACTCTGAAGGATGAGGGCATTGCCTCTGTTCATGATCAGACCCTTCACGACAACCCTTCCTACAGTCAGTCATACAGCCGCTCATACGAGACTGCGCAAAAACTGCTGAAAAAATATCCTTCCATCAAATGCGTAATCGACCTGCATCGAGACGCCATAGCCTCTGATTCCAAGGCTGCAACAATATCTGTAGGCGGAAAAGAGTGTGCCCTGTACTCCTACGTGGTCAGCAACGCCGTTCCAACTTACAGCGCCAACCTGAAGTTTATAAAACAGATGAACAGGACCGCCTCTGATGAATACAGCGGCTTTACAGGCAAGGTTCTGGAAAGAGGATACCGCTATAATCAGGATCTGTCCACCCATTACATGCTTCTTGAAATCGGCTACAACCGCAACGACATATCTGAGGCCAGGAATACGGCAAAAGTTGTAGGCAAAGTCCTTGCTGACACTTTGAAGGCCGGGTATTAGTTGTGCTGTAAATAAAAAAGTTTTAAAAGTCGACCCTTTGAACGGTGAAATCATTGCAAACTAATGTGAAAGGGTCGACATTTTTTATATAATTATAAACGGTGCATGCAAAAAAGTCGACCTAGTGAAACCGTGCAACGTTCAAATCAAATGAAGGAAGGTCGACATTGTGGCTTCGATAAAGAAGTAAATCAATACACATGGCAACATTTGTCGACCCATAGATTGTTGCAATTATTGAAAAAATAATGCCAAGGGTCGACTTTTAAAAAAGTGATAGTGAAATGCCAAAAAACAACTTTACAAAAAAATAAATAAATGGTATTATTTAACTAAAAATGGAGTTAATGTAATTTGATACAGGGAGACATAGCACAAAATGAATTTCAAGAACTTTACAAATATAGGACTCACATACGAAAAGAAGCAGCTCGTAAAATATAGAGATGCAGTGAAGGTTTTGCCGCAGGGACGCATTACCTGTAAGAAAAACAAAAATGGTCGCAGGCAATACTACATCACTATACCTAATTCCGATAAATCTAGATATGCAAATATAAAATTGCTGCCATTGGTGTATAAAATCAAACAGAGAAAAAAGGCAGAAGTGTTTATAAATATTTTGGAAAACAACATTGCCGTGAGAGAGTATGTACTGGAAAACTATTTGGATTACAGCATTGATACAGTGGAAAATATGCTGCCAAAGGCATATAAAAACGATGACTGGTTAAATGAAAAGGTATTGGGAAATAGTCCCGGAAAGCAAAGGGTCCACCAGTCCCAGAATCCCTACAAACCCGAGGAACTGAAGCACATAACATCATTTAATCTGAGAGTAAGGTCCAAGGGCAGGCTTGATGACAGAAATTACATGCTCCGGGATCTGAAAAAGACACAGTTGTATTTCAGAAACGGGATTTTCGAGCCACACAATCTTATAGTGACAACGGACGGACCGGATAATATGACGGATATGGAGGCTATATCGAGGATAATAAACGGGATTCTAATGCCGCTTATGGGCATTTAGCAAATGACATTCAGGATATGGGCATTTGGCAAATGGTACAGCGCCTTAAGATGCTTTCAGGCGTATAAGATGCATGATCCGCCTACATAAAACACATCTGCCGGAACATACTAACAGAAAGGCAGGTGTTTTTTTATGAAAAATTTCGGCAGATATGTGCTCATTATGATCATTTTTTTTATCGCCGCCATGGCATTTATGGAGGTAGACAGGCGGTGCAGCCAAATGTACGGCAGAGAAGGCAGAATTGTTGAAAAGGCGGCAGAGGCAGTAAGTATTGCCGCCGGTGTTTTTGAATCTGAAGAATAGGCCGCAGAAGGTGCAGACAGAACATAAAAAATATTGAAATTCCCCTCGCCATGTTTTAAAATATAAATTGGGATTTTCTGTGCCGCGGAAAATGGCAGCCGACCCGCATCAGGCTCGGGCATCAGCTATAACACCGCAGGCTCGGACATCATACCAAAACACGAAAAACAGATACGAGGAAATAACATAATGGATTACCAGAAATATATAAGAAATTTCAGCATAATCGCACATATAGACCACGGCAAGTCAACTCTTGCAGACAGGCTCATCGAAAAGACCGGTCTGGTTTCACGCCGTGACATGAAGGAGCAGTTTCTTGACAATATGGATCTGGAGAGAGAAAGGGGCATAACCATAAAACTCCAGACCACAAGGCTGGTATATGACAGCAAGGACGGAAACGAATACATCTTTAATCTTATCGATACGCCGGGTCATGTGGACTTTAACTATGAGGTATCCAGAAGCCTTGCCGCCTGCGAGGGAGCGGTTCTTGTAGTCGATGCCACCCAGGGCGTTGAGGCCCAGACTCTGGCTAACGTATATCTTGCGCTGGATGAGAATCTTGAGATACTGCCGGTACTCAACAAGATAGACCTTCCTTCGGCACGGCCTGACGAGACCAAGGAGGAAATCGAGGAAGTGATCGGCCTGGATGCAAGTGATGCACCCCTGGTTTCCGCCAAGGAAGGCATCGGAATCGACGAGCTTCTGGAGCAGATCGTAAAGCACATACCGGCGCCTTCAGGAGACCCTGACGGAAAACTTAAGGCACTTATTTTCGACTCAAAATACGATAACTACAAAGGCGTAATAATCTATGCCAGAATTTTTGACGGGCAGGTAAAGCAGGGGGATATAATCCGCCTTATGAATACAAAGAAAAAATACGAGGTTACAGAGGTCGGTGTCTGCGCACCCAATCCGGTTCCAACGGGAATACTCCGTGCCGGTGAAGTAGGCTATATCTGCGGCAGCATCAAGCAGGTGTCCGATGCCAGAGTGGGCGACACCATAACCCTGGACAGCGACCCTACCGAGGAAATGCTGCCGGGCTACAAAAAAGTCCAGTCAATGGTATATTGCGGCATCTACCCTGCGGAGGGGGAAAAATACGAAAATGTAAAGGACGCCCTTGAAAAGCTTCAGGTAAATGATGCGGCATTCCGTTTTGAGCCGGAAACATCAACAGCTTTGGGGTTCGGCTTCAGATGCGGTTTTCTGGGACTTCTCCATATGGAAATCATCGTGGAAAGGCTTGAGAGGGAGTTCAATCTTGCCGTAATCACAACATCGCCAAGCGTAATATACAAGGTGGTAAAAACAGACGGCACCGTGGAAATGATACAGAACCCGTCAAATCTGCCTGCGCCTCAGGAAATAGACCATATTGAGGAGCCTATAGTAAAGGCGGATATAATGATTCCTAACGAGTATGTGGGAAGCATAATGGAGCTTTGTCAGGATCGCAGAGGGAAACTTCTGCACATGGAGTATATAACACCTACCAGAGTACAGCTCCACTACGAAATGCCTCTTAACGAGGTAATCTATGACTTTTTCGATGCCCTTAAATCTAAAACCAGAGGCTACGGCTCCCTGGACTACGAATTTGTCCGCTACGAAAAGTCCAATGTGGTGAAACTGGATGTGCTGCTCAACAAGGAACTTGTAGACGCATTTTCCATGATAGTTCACGAGTCAAAAGCCTATGCAAGGGGCCGCTTCGTATGTGAAAAGCTTAAGGAAATCATTCCTATGCATCAGTTCGAGGTGCCTATACAGGCGGCCATCGGACAGAAGGTTATAGCCAGAGAAACGGTTAAGGCTTACAGGAAAGACGTAATCGCCAAGTGCTACGGCGGCGATATTTCCCGAAAGAAAAAGCTTCTGGAAAAGCAGAAGGAAGGAAAGAAGAGAATGCGCCAGTTCGGCACTGTGGAAGTGCCCCAGGAGGCCTTTACAGCCGTTCTTAAATACGACGACAACAAATAGCAGGGCGGAAAGAGGTAACAGCCAGATGAGGAAAGCAGGCATTTACATCCACATACCTTTCTGCCTGAGAAAGTGCCCCTACTGCGATTTTTACTCCATAGCAGCAGGCGATGGCAGTCTGCGCAGCAGATTTGTCAAGGCACTTATAAAGGAGATTGAAACAGCAGGAAAAAAATACGGTAAAAATTCTGACAGTCCTATGACTGCCGATACAATTTATTTCGGCGGAGGAACACCGAGTCTCCTTGAGCCGGAGCAGATACGGGCGGTTCTTGGTGCTGTAAGGGACAGTTTCGCCCTGGCAAAAGACGCGGAAATATCCCTGGAATGCAACCCGGCTACAGCCGATGAGGAAAAACTGAAGGACTTACGCCGGGCAGGGGTAAACAGACTCAGTATAGGAGGGCAATCCTTTGACGACGAAGTGCTGAAGACTCTGGAAAGACTTCACAGCGCCCGTGACAACATAAGAACTGTTGAGCTGGGCCGAAAGGCCGGTTTTGACAATATCAGCCTTGATCTGATGTTCGCAATACCCGGTCAGACTGAAGAAAAATGGGAAGAAACACTGAAGCAGGCACTGTCACTGAACCCTCAGCACATTTCGTTCTACAGCCTGGAATTCATGGAAGGAACGCCTTTCACCAGGCGGATGGAAAAAGGCCTCATTACAGAAACAGATGCGGAAGCTGACCGGCGTATGTACGAAAGAGGACTTGAAATCCTTGCAGAGGCAGGATTCAGCCAGTATGAGATTTCCAACGCTGCAAGAGGCCGGGAATATATATGCAGGCACAATATGAAATACTGGAGCCTTGAGGAATACCTGGGTTTTGGCCCGTCGGCTCATTCCTATGTAACAGGGGAGCAGGGCAGAGGATTGAGGTTCTGCAATGCGGCGGATGTCGCAGCCTACATAGAGGCCATGGAAAGGGGCGAATCTGCTATAGAGGATTTCTGCCAAAACAGCCTTAAAGATGACGCATCAGAGTATGTTTTTACCGGGCTGAGAAAGAACCGTGGAATAGACCTGAGGGACTTCAGAAAAAAGTTCAGAAGCGGTATATGGGACTTCTACGGCAAAGACGTGAAAGAGGAATTTGAAGAGTTCGTCCGCTGCGGCTTTGCTGATGAAACAGAGAATAATATAAAGCTTACGGTTAAAGGAATGAACATTTCCAACAGGATTATGGCACTGTTCGTATAGAAAGGAAGGCAAAAAGATGAGCAAATACATAATGGCTCTTGATCAGGGAACCACCAGTTCCCGCTGCATCATTTACGACAAAAAAGGGAATATGGTCAGTGTGGCTCAGAAGGAGTTTACTCAGATCTATCCTAAAGGAGGCTGGGTAGAGCACGATGCCATGGAAATCTGGTCCACTCAGATGGGTGTTGCCCAGGAGGCCCTTCTTAAAATCAACTGTACATATGAAGACATAGAGGCCATCGGCATCACCAACCAGCGGGAAACTACCGTGGTCTGGGATAAGGAAACGGGAATTCCTATTTACAATGCCATCGTATGGCAGTGCAGGAGGACGGCGGAGTACTGCGATGAGCTTGCGGCCAAAGGGTACGGTGATATGATAAGACAGAAAACAGGTCTTCTCATTGACGCCTATTTCAGCGGAACCAAGCTTAAGTGGATCCTTGACAATGTTGAAGGTGCCAGAGAAAAGGCGGAGGCGGGAAAGCTGCTTTTCGGAACTATAGAGACCTGGCTTATCTGGAAGCTGACCGACGGAAAGGTTCATGTTACAGATTACTCAAACGCATCCAGAACTATGATGTTCAACATAAACACACTTCAGTGGGACGATGAGATTCTTGAGCTTCTGGGCATTCCTAAATGCATGCTTCCGGAGCCGAAACCTTCAAGCTGCATTTACGGAGAATCCAGCGAAAATATTTTCGGCGGACCTATTAAAATTGCCGGAGCGGCAGGCGACCAGCAGTCGGCTCTTTTCGGACAGACCTGTTTTAATCAGGGAGAGGGAAAGAACACCTACGGCACAGGATGTTTCCTCCTGATAAATACCGGCGAGAAACCCGTCTTTTCTCACAACGGCCTGGTGACAACCATAGCATGGGGTCTTGACGGCAAGGTGAATTATGCTCTTGAAGGCTCTGTATTTGTCTGCGGCGCAGCTATTCAGTGGCTCCGTGACGAAATCAACATTCTGGAAAATTCCGCCCAGTCGGAGGAAATGGCAAAGGCTGTGCCCGATGCAGGGGGGCTGTATGTTGTTCCTGCTTTTGTAGGTCTCGGGGCTCCGTACTGGGACCCTTATGCAAGAGGAGCAGTTCTTGGAATTACCCGAGGGGCTAATAAATATCACCTTGTGAGAGCAACTCTTGAATCTCTGGCATATCAGACAAAGGATCTTATCGATGCAATGGTTGAAGATCTGGGAGAATGCCTTGTATCCCTTAAGGTTGACGGCGGCGCATCTGCCAATGATTTTCTTATGCAGTTCCAGGCGGATATTCTGGGATGCGAGGTAGAGAGACCTGTATGCATTGAAACCACATCCCTTGGGGCCGCTTACCTTGCGGGACTTGCAACAGGTTACTGGAAAAACAAAGAAGATATAATAAAGAACTGGCAGGTGGAAAAGACCTTTAAACCGAATATGGACGAAGCAAAGAAAGGAGAACTGTTAGACGGCTGGAAAAAAGCCATCAGCTGCGTAAGAGGCTGGGCTAAACCGAATCAGTAAGAATAAGCAATGGGTGAATTAAAGCAAAGAGATTATATGTTTGATACCTTCAGAGGACTGCTCATGTGGACCATTCCCATATCCCACTTTACAAGAGTGGCCGGGCATTTTTCCCAAGCCTCTCTCAGCGGTGTCATCTACATAACAATAAATGTTTTCGTAATGCAGGCATTTGTATTCCTGTCGGGATATTTTTCAAAGAAGCCGGACAGGTCAAAGGAGACATCTTTCCACACTTTTATGTGGCCTTACCTTCTGGGAATTCCTTTCTTTTACTGCGTAAGGTACATAATCTGGGGACATGCCAACTGGAATCTTGATACGCCGCCTTTTGCCCTGTGGTATCTGTGGGCCCTGTTTTTCTACAGATATTTCACCAAGGAATGGATGAAGATTCCGTACATTCTGGAACTGAGCATTCTGGTATACCTGTTTGCAGGTCAGGTGCCTTTCTTCTCGGACAAGTTCGGCCTCGGCAGGGTGGTTTCCTACTTCCCGTTCTTCGTTATGGCCGTCTACTGCACAGGAGACCAGCTTAAAAAGCTTCAGTGCCTCAAGAAGTGGCATTGCTGGCTTCTGGGAGCGGCACTCATGGGAGCATCGTGTATTCTGGCCTTCTGCGTTCCCCAGCTTCCGGTAGGCTTCTATCTTTTAAAGAGCCCTGCATGTGAACTGGGAATTACATGGTACTGGGATATTATAGGAAGAGCCATTATTCTGGCTCTGGCCTGGGGCTGGATTATACTCATGGTCAACATTCTGCCAAGCAAAATGAACTACGTGGCCTACGTAGGAATGAACACCATGCCGGTATATATTTTCCACCTTATTGTCAGATATCTGGTGAAGAAACATACCATTTTCTTCGGCGTTCTGCCTGAAAACTGGGTGGTCTACTACCTGATGATATTTGCCCTGGCAGGGCTGTGCGTATTTGTATTCAG
>CAKMLH010000057.1 GCA_927797855.1 uncultured Clostridia bacterium
AAAACAGAAAAAGCCGCTGCTGCGGCAATTCTCATTCTGGCTGTTATTTCGATTTATATGATGGCTGCGGGAAAACTGAATCCGTTTTAAGGGCATGTTTTTCTGCCTGTCCTCCTATTTATTCAGCAAAAATATACCCACCAGGCAGGCCGCAATCCCTGCAACCTTTGTAGCTGTCAGAGCCTCCTTGTAAATAAGCACTCCCACTATGAGCAGAGCAATAGCCACAAAAATAGCCTGAACAATGTTACCTACGGAAACCTCCCAGCCCGCTTTATACATGAAGATGGCTCCTACCTCCAGTCCAACTACTGATAATCCAAGTACAAAAGGCGCCCAGTTGATTCCCGCCAGCTGCTGTGAAACAGGCTCCCCATTTCCGATGGTAAAGAACAGTGCAAGGGATATGGCAGCCCCGACCAGATAGGTTATTGTCATGCTGAAAAAAGAATCAACCTGAGCAGGCAGGGATTTGGCGGTTATGTGATAAAAAACATTTGAAATAACCAGAAGCCCGATAGGCCAGTAAAAGCTGAACATATAATTTCCTCCTCTTAAACTTCAGGCTGCACCGTGATAAGTGCAGCCTTTCTTTTTTCACTATTACTGCTCCAGATCCTTGTTCATGCAGCAGTTCTTGTACTTCTTTCCCGAGCCGCAAGGGCAAGGGTCATTTCTTCCAACCTTCGGCATTTCCCTTCTGTAGGTCTCAGGCTTTCTTTCGTTCTGCGGCTTTGGAGCCTGCTGAGGCATCTGTCCCCCTGTGCCGTGACCGCCATGAGCTGCTCTTGTGCGGGATTCGTCTTTATACTCGTCTTTACGGCTCTGGCCGCCCTTGATAACGCTCTTTCTCTCAGTGCTTGTATTGATGGTTACATTGAAGCAGTATCTGACGGTTTCTTCTCTAATATCACTGATCATTTCTTCAAACATATCGAAACCTTCATTAGCATAGGCGGCGGCAGGATCCATCTGTCCGAGGGCTCTAAGTCCGATGCCCTGCTTAAGATCGTCCATTGCGTCGATGTGATCCATCCAGCGGTTATCAACAACTCTCAGCATAATCATCTTTTCCACTTCGCGCATACGGTCCGCTCCGATTTCAGCTTCCTTTTCGTCGTAAAGCTTGTGGAAAGCATTTACCGCATCTTCTTCAAGCTGCTCTGCCGTCAGATCTCCAATCTGTTCTTCGGTATAATTAAGCCCGTCGAATCTGCCGGTAATGCGCTTGAGGTTTTTGTTCATAAGCTCCAGATTCCACTCTTCAGCATATTTGCTGCCTATAGTAATCGGCTCCACAGCGCCCTTTACCAGATCGTCCATCATATCCATAACGTATTCCTTTACATTGTCATCGAAAAGGACTCTCCTGCGCTGCTCGTAGATAACCTCTCTCTGCTTGTTCATTACGTTGTCATATTGAAGAACGTATTTACGGATTTCAAAGTTTCTTCCTTCAACCTTCTTCTGCGCGTTTTCAATTGTCTTGGAAAGCATTCCTGCGGCAATAGGTTCATCCTGCATGCCGAATCTGTCCATAACGGTCTGTATTCTGTCGCCGCCGAAGAGCCTCATTAAATCATCTTCCAGAGATATGAAGAACTGAGTCTGTCCCGGGTCACCCTGACGTCCGGAACGTCCGCGGAGCTGATTATCTATACGTCTTGATTCATGTCTTTCCGTACCTATAATGCAAAGTCCGCCAAGCTCTCTTACCTTCTCCTGCTCCCCTGCTCTTTCTTCCTTGTATTTTGCCAGAAGTTCATTGAATTTCTCTCTTGCCTTCAGCATTTCCGGATCATCGCTGGATACGAAGCTGGTAGCAAATGAAATCTGCTCGTCAGTATATTCAAGGCGCTTCATCTCTCTTTTTGCCTCAAATTCCGGGTTTCCTCCAAGGATAATATCCGTACCACGGCCTGCCATGTTGGTGGCTATGGTCACCGCTCCCAGACGACCTGCTTCGGCCACAATTTCGGCTTCCTTCTCATGTTGCTTTGCGTTCAGCACATTATGTTTGATCCCCCGCTTTTTAAGGAGATTGCTCAGCCGCTCGGAATTTTCTATGGAAATTGTACCAACCAGTACAGGCTGCCCGGTTTCATGAGCCTCTGCGATTCTGTCGGTGATGGCCTTAAACTTATATTCCTCTTTGGCAAAAATAGCATCATCAAGGTCTTCCCTTATAACCGGTTTGTTGGTCGGAATTACCACTACATCCATATTGTAAATGTCACGGAATTCCTCTTCCTCTGTTTTTGCGGTACCTGTCATTCCGGCCAGCTTGTTATACATTCTGAAGTAGTTCTGAAGAGTGATGGTAGCAAGGGTTTTGGACTCAGAACGCACCAGAACGCCTTCCTTTGCCTCGATTGCCTGGTGGAGCCCGTTGCTGTATCTTCTTCCGAACATGAGACGGCCTGTAAATTCATCAACAATGACGATTTCTCCATCCTTTACTATATAGTCCACATCCCGTTTCATTATGGCTCTGGCTTTAAGAGCTTCCAGAACGTGATGGTTTATTTCCATGTTTTCAGGGTCACCGAAGTTTTCAATGTTAAAGAATTTTTCCGCTTTGGCCACGCCTGCGTCTGTCAGACTTACTCTCTTTTCCTTTTCTTCAATTGTGAAATCATCTTCCTCTTTCAGGGTTTTAACAAATCTGTCTGCAATCTGATAAAGATCCGTAGACTCGTCTCCCTGTCCGGAAATAATCAGCGGTGTTCTTGCTTCATCAATAAGAATGGAGTCCACCTCGTCGATGATGGCATAATTAAGGTCACGCTGAGTCAGCTGGCTCTTGTAAATTACCATATTGTCGCGGAGGTAATCGAAGCCGAACTCGTTATTGGTTCCGTATGTTATATCAGCCTGATAAGCGGCCTTTCTTGTCTTGTCTGAGATGCCGTGAATAACGCATCCTACAGTAAGGCCCAGGAAAGTATATATCTTGCCCATCCATTCAGCGTCTCGCTTTGCCAGATAGTCATTGACCGTTACGATGTGAACGCCCTTACCTTCAAGTGCATTAAGGTATGCCGGCAGTGTTGCCACTAAGGTCTTGCCTTCGCCGGTCTTCATCTCTGCAATTCTTCCCTGATGAAGGGCTATGCCGCCGATAACCTGCACCTTGAAGTGTTTCATTCCCACGCTTCTTGCTGCCGCCTCTCTGCAGACTGCAAAGGCTTCAACAAGTATATCATCAAGAGTCTCGCCTGCTGCAAGCCTTTCCTTGAATTCCGCTGTCTTTCCCTTTAGTTCCTCATCGGACATAGCCGCCATCTGAGAATCCAGCGCCATAACCTGGTCCGCTGTTTTTTCAATCTTTTTAACTTCCTTGGTATTAATATCGCCAAAGATTTTTTCCATAAAACCCATATTGTTTCTTCCCCTTCCTGACATCTATTGGTCTTCTTCAAGTTCTGTCACTATCATATTTATTTCCAGTGCTTTTCGCGGATCCGCCTTGGTTACGGTCACATCAAAGCGCTTGTAATCTGCCTCGTATATAAAATGGTCCCCCACGCTTGGAAGCTTGTCCAGCTGCAGTACCACCCATCCGTTTACTGTTGTGGCATCTATTTCCTCTTCCACATCGAAATAGTCAAACATTTTATCAATATTTGTGCTGCAGAGAACCCTGTAGCTTCCGTCCTGCTGCTGAACTATATCCTGCAGAGCTGCGGCATCATGTTCATCGTAGATTTCGCCCACAAGTTCTTCAATAATGTCCTCCATGGTCACCAGACCCGATGTGCCGCCGTATTCGTCCACAATAATGGCAATGTGGGTTTTTACCGTCTGAAGCCTCTTTAAAAGCTGAGCGATCTTCATGGAACCTGCAACGAAGATTACAGGCTTCACATACTCCGAAACCGGTACGTCGGTACCCTTTATATAATTATGAAAATCCTTCTGGTTGAGAACACCTACAATGTTGTCCAGATCATCCTCATAAACCGGCAGTCTGGAAAAGCCGGTGCTGAGGAAAAGCTCCGCAATTTCATCCTGAGTTTCGTCTATCTCTATCGCCTTTATATCAACCCTGGGCGTAAGAACATCCCAGGCCTCCAGATCGTTAAACTCGATAGCATTTTGAATAAGCTCGCTCTGGTCGCCGTCTATACCGCCTTCGGTTTCTGCCTCTTCAACTATTGTAAGCAGCTCATCTTCGGTGATAGGGTTAACCCCGCTGGAATTAAACAGTCTGGCGATCAGTTTTTTCCACTGGCCGAAAATCCAGTTTATCGGCGACAGAATCACCATGAAAAATTTCAGCAGAGGGGCACTTAACATAGCAAACTTTTCCGGATTTTCCTTGGCGAGGCTCTTAGGGGATATCTCTCCGAAAATCAGCACCACCAAAGTAATCACTATTGTAGCAATGGTTGCACCGTACATAGGATACCACTGTATGAAAAGCACTGTTGCCATTGAGGACATGGCAATATTGACTATGTTGTTTCCCACCAGTATGGTGGAAAGCAGGCTGTCAAACTTCTCTGACAGGTCAAGAACCACCTTGGCTTTTTTGTCTCCGTCACCGGCGAGATTTTTTATCCGGATTCTGTTCACCGAGGTAAAGGCAGTTTCCGTGGCCGAAAAGTATGCCGAAAAGATTACCAGAACGACAATACCTATTATTTTACCCATTGGCTATCCTCCATTTTGTAATCAACGGAATTATTATAACATTTATACATTGGAAATAAAAGTGAAAAGACTGTGAAGTATAATCTTTAGCAGTTTATTTTTGGCTGTCACCCTGTCGAAAAATGTTGGTTGACATCTTCTTCTGCAAAAGTTATACTTATTCTGTCGAAAAATTCTGAAAGGAGTCATATTTCATGTCAACTAAGCTGACCCTCCTGCAGGTTCTGACGGAAAACAGCGGAAGATATATATCCGGTCAGGAACTGGCTGACCTTCTGGGAATTTGCAGAAATTCCGTCTGGAAAGCTGCAAATAAACTGAAACAGCAGGGATATAACATAGAAAGCATGCCGGGCACCGGCTACCGGCTCATAAGTGCAAGCGACATCCTCAGTGAGGATTATCTCAGGGAAAACATTACACACCCTTGCCGCATTCAGGTCATAGAAAAAGTGGATTCAACCAACAACGCAGCCAAGCTTATAAATAACTGCGATCCTCCCCGTGTTATTGTGGCCAATGAGCAGACCGACGGGCGCGGCAGACTGGGCAGAAGTTTTTATTCTCCTGCGGGTACAGGACTATATATGTCCATTGCATTTAAGCCGTCCTTCGGCCTTGACAAAGCCATGCTCACTACCGCCGCTGCAGCAGTTGCAGTCTGCAGAGCCATCGAGGAAGTTTCCGGTCTTCGTCCAAAGATCAAGTGGGTAAACGATCTTTATCTCGGCGAGAAAAAGCTCTGCGGCATCTTAACTGAAGCCGAAAGCAACTTTGAGACGGGTCTGATCGAAAAGATTATCGTCGGTATCGGTGTGAACTGCTTTCCTTCTTCAGTGCCCGATGAGCTGAAAGATGTGGTTGCTTTCATGGAAAATCCCAACCATGATTTTTCCCGAAACCAACTTGCAGCTGCCATCGTAAATATTTTTTTCAGTCTTCTGGACAACTTTGACAAACCCGGTTTAATAAGAGAATACAAATCCAAATCTTTTATTCTGGGAGAGCAGATAAGAATTTTTAACCCGGCAATCGCCCGATCTATGGGCCTTTCACCGGCAAAAGAAAAAGAGGGCATAAAGGCCCGTGCTATCGATATTGATGAAAACGGAGGTTTGGTTGTGGAATTTCTCGAAGGACGCCGTTCCAGAGAAATGGAGACTCTGACTACAGGAGAAATTACCATAAGAAAAACAAATGGATAATACAAAGACAAATTTAAAATTTTTTATACTGTCCGCGTTGTTCGCTGCCCTGACGGCCGTATGCTCATGGATAAGCGTGCCTCTTCCTTTTACACCTGTTCCCATTAATCTGGCCACGTTAGCCGTATTCATGGCAGGAGGCATTCTGGGACCTAAGTACGGACTTATGGCAGAGTGCGTCTATGTGCTCTGCGGCTTCTTCGGACTTCCTGTCTTCGCCGGCTTCAGAGGCGGGCCTTCTGTTCTCGTAGGCCCAACAGGCGGATTCATTGCCGGCTATCTGGCATGCGCACTGGTTGCCGGAATTCTGGTGGAAAAAGTCTACCGCCTGGACATTACACACATTCGCCGCATTATTTATACGGTTCTCAGCATGGCTGCAGGTTTATTCTGCTGCTACGCCCTGGGTATGGTCTGGTTCATGTACCTTACAGGCTCCGGGCTCTTTGAAGGGCTGCTGGCATGTGTTGTGCCTTTCCTTCCCGGGGACGGGCTTAAGATTGCACTTGCTGCGGTGCTTATTGACAGACTGCGTAAAATATTTCCATACTAAAAGAGCGCCACTCGGCGCTCTGAAATTACTGAATATGTACTTCTTTTATTTAATCGTTCCGTCCGGATTAAATACCGGCAGTTTTTCCAGGAAAACGATATCGTCTCTGTCCGCAGCCGCGCCTTCTGCAAGAACCGCCATTCTGCCTACGATATTGCCGCCTGCTTTATTTACGAGGGTCTCAATGGATCTGAGTGACTCACCTGTGCTGATAACGTCATCCACAATAAGTACTCTCTTCCCCTTCAGCAGATCAATCTCCTTCTGACCGATGCACAGTGTCTGAATATGGGCCGTAGTAATCGAATCAACTTCAGTGGTAATTATATTATCCATATATACCTTCGGACCTTTTCTTGCTACCACATAGTCATTGACTCCTGCCTGACGAGCCATTTCGTAAAGCAGAGGTATTCCCTTTGACTCCGCTGTGATCATTATATCAAACTCAGGTGCTTTCTTGAGAAGCTCTGCTGCACATGCCTTGGTAATCTCCACATCGCTGAACATAATAAAAGCTCCGATGTAAAGATCATCTGTAACCTTGCACAAAGGCAGCTGTCTCTTTAATCCTGCTATAGTCATTTCGTAAAACATAAAGCTTACTTCCTTTCTTATTTGGATTTATTCCCATACATTCCTATTATACATTTGCAGGCCCAGCGTTTCAAGACATAATTTATTTTTCTGTGGTTTATACCTTCTTACGTGTCAGGAAAATTCCAACGATTGCCCCTATAAAGATAGTCGGTGCCAACCTGACAAACAGCCATTCAAATGCGTGAAAAGCGGTCCCGGCAACGGCGGTTTCAGGATCACTGTAATCCCAGCCTAAGTAAGGACTGTTTAATACTATTAAGGCTGCAGCAATTATTACTATGACCGCACATAATGAAATAAACAGCCCATGAAGCATTCTTCGTCTTGCTGCCTTCCTCTGTGCGAGCTGCAAGTTTATAACCTCCAGTTTTTCGGAAATGACCTTTAATTCATCAGATTCAGGCTCTGTAACAGTTTCTCCCAGCAAAGTGCTTACGGGTGTTTCAAGGGCTTCTGATATGGATATTAACATGTCAGAGTCAGGAACTGACAAGCCCTGCTCCCATTTAGAGATTGTTTGACGCACCACATTCAGCTTGATAGCAAGTTCTTCCTGCGATAGCCCTTTTGATTTTCTGATTGCTTTAATGTTTTCGTTTAACATTATGGATAACCCCTTTCTTTCAGTCGCTATCACTATTGTATGAAAACCTGCCCGCTGCTGCAAGCAACGCATATTAACATTTAAACTTTATCGCCACAGTATGCTTTTAGTTATCACTCTTTCCGCTTAGCAAAGTATATCATAAAAAAGCTCATGCGTACAATATCAATATCTATAAACTGCCGTATGACACTTGCGACGCCGTCTCGCCCGTGTTGGCATACGATGGCGATCATGAAATTCTGCCAACATCGTCTCCTGAACTTTACTAGGCTGGCCGGGTGCAGCTTCGGCGGTCGACGGGGCTTCCGGCGCAGCGGCGTACGAATCCTACAAAACAGCCAAAAAAATACCCTCCGGAGCCGGCGAAAATGCAGCGGTCCCGAAGGGTCGTAAAAAGCAATCTAATCTGTTACATCTTTTACATAGTGATGAAGATGAACTTCAGGCAGAATAACAGTCCGATAACTGCTACCATAATGTCCTTCTTTTCAAACTTGCCTGTAAACAGAGTTATTACTGTGTATGCAATTGAACCGATGCCGATACCGTTTGCAATGGAATAAGTAAGAGGCATCATGATGAGTGTGAGGAATGCAGGAGCTGCAGATCTCATATCGCTCATGTCAACTCTCCTGAAGTTTCCAAGCATCAGAACACCTACGTAGATAAGTGCCGGAGCTGTTGCGCAGCTTGGAACTATGCTTGCCAGAGGGCTTAAGAATAAGCATATAATGAAGCAGATTGAAACAACAAGGCTTGTCAATCCTGTTCTTCCGCCTGCTGCAATACCGGATGCGGATTCAACGAAAGTTGTACATGTTGAAGTACCAAGAACGGCACCGGCAACAGTTGCAACTGAATCGCATGTCATGCACTTGTCCAGATCTTCAGGGTCTCCGTTTTCGTCAAGCATATCAGCCTGAGAAGCTGTTCCGTATAAAGTTCCGATGGTGTCAAACATGTCAACCAGGCAGAAAGTGATTATATACATAATTGCACTGAATACTCCGCCTACAAACTCAGGACTGAAAGCATGTGCCCATGAACCTGCGTGGAATACTCCGGAAATACCAATAGCTGCGAAGTCCTTAAATGACTGCCCGATCTGTGTAATGTCAAAAGATGGAGCAGTGCCGGTTACGATGTAGTAAAGAATTGTTGTTACGATAATTCCGATAAGGACATTACCCTGAACATTTAATTTCTGAAGAATAACAATTAAAGCGAATCCCAAAAGAGCCAAAAGAGCAGGAGCAACGGAGATAAGTCCGGCATCACCGTTGATTGCACCGTGAATATCCACAAACTGAGTTAAGGTATACTGATTGGCCTGAATAATTCCTACATTCTGGAAACCTATAAATGCGATAAATAAACCGATACCTGCCGGAAT
>CAKMLH010000058.1 GCA_927797855.1 uncultured Clostridia bacterium
ATGAGAAAGCAGGCAGCATGAAATAGAAAACCCGGTAATCAAAAAGAGCAGATACACATATTGTGAGTCTGCTCTCTTTTTGTCTGCTTTTTTATTTTCCGAACCAGTAGCGCCGGCGCTTCCTGCTTGCATTTTTATACTCTATGCATTCTGAAGGGCATCCGCAGATGCAGGCCATACAATGGGTACAGTTTCCGCCCCATACCGGCTTTCCGTCTTCCAGCCTAATATTGTTTACAGGACAGAGCTTTACGCACTGCCCGCAGGACGTGCATTCCTTTTCCAGATGAAAGCCTTTGTCCTTTACCAGGAATTTAAAGAAAAACCAGTTGACTACGGTGCTCATTACAGTTCCGAAGACCGGTATCTTCTCGGTCAGTTCCCTGCCCTGTGCTATTATTTCTGCTGCATCTCCGATTACAGGTATTGCCTCTTTTACAATCTGCCCGGCCTCTTCCTTGTCCGGCACATTAAACATGGCTATGTAGTTTTCCGGCATTACCACTGTTCTGAAGCCCTTGAAATTTTTTCCCAGCCTGTCACAGAGCTTCATGGCATATTTCTGTGCTCCCGCCGTGCTTGATCCGCAGGTTAAGACGAAATACATATCTTCTGAGCCCTCCAGCCTTACGGTTTCAAGAAACCTTTCAACCACCAGCGGCACACGCCATGCGTATGTGGGACATACAAGCACAAAAGGTTTGTCAGATACCAGATTTCCTTTGTACCCATCCTTCATATAATCATTGAGGCACACAAGCTCATCGCCGGTGATTTCGGCAATTTTCTCCGCCGCAAACCGACTGTTGCCTGTGCCCGAAAAACACATAATCATTTCTTTTCATCTCCTTAAGATATACCTTCTCAGGTATTCTAAACATGCCACTTCCAGTCCAGAACCTCAGGCAGATCCTGTCCGTACTCGGCGATATAATTCTTGTGCTTTACCAGGAGATTATTCATCTGCTGATTCAGATGACCTGCCTTATCTCCTAGCTGCGGCAGATGTTTCAGCGCTTCCTTAACGAGGCTGAAACGGTCTATGTGATTCTGAACCCTCATGTCGAAGGCGGTGGTAATAGTGCCTTCTTCAATATATCCGTGAACATAGAAACGCTTTTCGTTGGTTCTTCCCTGGGTAAGCTCGTGAATAAGCTTCGGATATCCGTGGAAAGCGAATACAACCGGCTTGTTCTTTGTAAAAATCTGATCGAACTCGTCATCTGTCAGTCCGTGAGGATGGTTGATGTGAGATTCCATCTTCATCAGGTCTACCACGTTGACAAATCTTATCTTTATGTCAGGCAGGCTGTCTCTGAGAATTGTTGTTGCGGCAAGGGCTTCCAGTGTAGGAGTGTCGCCGCAGCAGGCCATAACAAGGTCAGGCTCAGCTCCCTGATCGCTGCTTGCCCAGTCCCATATGCCTATTCCCTGAGTGCAGTGAACCACCGCCTGATCCATAGTCAGCCACTGCATGCTCGGATGTTTTGAAGCAACTATGACATTGACATAGTTTTTACTCTTGATGCAGTGATCGAAACATGACAACAGGCAGTTCGTATCAGGCGGCAGGTACATGCGCACAACATCCGCCTTTTTGTTTGCCACATGATCCAGGAAGCCCGGATCCTGATGGGTAAATCCGTTGTGGTCCTGCTGCCATACATTGGATGACAGAATCAGGTTAAGAGAAGCGATCTTCTGTCTCCAAGGCAGCTGATTGCAGACCTTCAGCCATTTTGCATGCTGTGAGACCATGGAGTCAACCACTCTTATAAAGGACTCGTAACTTGCAAAGAAGCCATGGCGTCCCGTCAACAGATAACCTTCAAGCCAGCCTTCGCACATATGCTCTGAAAGGTATGAGTCCATAATCCTGCCGTCAATGGCAAGGTCTTCGTCCTCGTCGGTGAATTCCGCATTAAAAGCTCTCTTTTCCACTTCAAAGGCTTTGTACAGCCTGTTTGACTTGGTCTCATCAGGTCCGAATATTCTGAAGTTTTTGTTTTCTTTATTCAGTACGAAAAGATCCCTCACATAGCCGCCGAGTTCCATCATATCCTGAGCCTTTACAGAACCCGGATACGGTACATCTACAGCATAGTCCCTGAAATCAGGTGTACGCAGGTCGCGGAGAAGTTTTCCTCCGTTGGTGTGGGGATTTGCGCTCATGCGGGCATCTCCTTCCGGAGCCAGCTCTCTGAGCTCGGGTATGAGTCTGTAATCGTCTCCGAAAAGCTCCTCCGGACGATAACTTCTCAGCCATTCCTCAAGCTGGGCCAGATGTTCTTCCTTTTCCATTGAAATAGGAACCTGGTGGGCTCTGAATGTGCCTTCAACCTGTTTTCCGTCAACCACCTTCGGACCTGTCCATCCCTTCGGCGTCTCCAGTATTATCATAGGCCAGAAAGGTCTTTCAGTACACCCTTCTTCTCTGGCTTTTCTCTGTATTTCCTTGATTTCCTCTATGCATTTGTCCACAGTCTCTGCCATCAGCGCATGCATGGTCATAGGGTCGTCGCCCTTTACCACATACGGTTTCCAGCCGCAGCCCTTAAAGAACCACTCTCTTTCCTCATCGCTGATTCTTGCGAATATGGTAGGATTGCTGATTTTGTATCCGTTAAGGTGAAGAACCGGCAGAACCGCACCGTCTCTTGCCGCATTGAGGAATTTATTTGAATGCCAAGCCGTTGCAAGAGGTCCTGTCTCCGATTCTCCGTCTCCTACCACGCAGGTGGCTATAAGATCGGGATTGTCAAAAACCGCTCCGAAAGCATGGGCAAGGGAGTATCCAAGCTCTCCTCCTTCGTTGATTGATCCCGGAGTTTCCGGAGCCACATGGCTGCTTATTCCCCCCGGGAATGAAAACTGCTTGCAGAGACGGGTAAGCCCCTCTTTATCCTGCCCTACATTAGGATAAACTTCGCTGTATGTTCCTTCCAGATAAGCGTTGGCCACAAAGAAATTGCCGCCGTGACCCGGTCCGGAAAGATAAATCATGTCAAGATCGTATTTTTTAATTGCCCTGTTCATATGAACATAGACAAAATTCTGTCCCGGAACCGTTCCCCAGTGTCCCACGATTTTTTTCTTAACGTGCTCTCTTTTGAGAGGCTCTCTGAGCAAAGGATTATCCAGCAGGTAAAGCTGTGCTGCCGAAAGATAATTTGCCGCACGCCAGTAAGCGTCCATTTTCTTCAGGTAGTTTTCGTTCATCGGTTCTGTCCTCCTTAAAATCTCATTTTCAGTCTCCTGTTTTTATAGGCTGAAAGTGGTTTTTAGTAGAATGTAGCCACTTCCTCTTCAGGGGCCTGGCATTTTTCCAGATTAATGACATGGTAAACAGGTCCCTCGCTCTGATACATCTTGTTATACTCCTTTTGGATCTTCGCTGTAATGACCGCCCAGCCGCCGTGTTCCAGACTCTGGCTGTCCGCATATTTGGCCACGAGTCCTCCGAACTGTATGTCCTGAACGCAGCAGGTCATAATGTGACGCCCTATTACAAATTCATCATCGTCAAGGCCTCCCCCCAGCAGGGTTCTGCCCTTGAATTTTACCGTCTTGCCGTAATATTTTTCTTCGTCATCGTTCATATCGGAATACCACATTGCGTAGTCCTTGTCCTGGATTTCGATGACAGGAGCGTTTATATCGAAAGGCAGCGGATCTTCAATATTGTCCAGCTCAATGTTGTCAGGGCCGTACTCATAGATTATGTCGCATCTCCTGTTGATGGTGCGGACAATCTTGTGATAAGGCATCTTGTCCATATCTTTGGTGAAATGCTTGAATACTATAGTTTCAGTGGATTTCATCTTATCTACCGTCAGGTTTCTCATGTTGTCGTTGTACATGAGGAAAGTTTCTGCATCAGCAAATGTCATTTCCTGGTATACCACCCAGCCCTCCGGCATGTTGTTATAAAGTGTATCCAGCATCCACATTCCGTTATATTCCACTACCACCTTCTCACAGCGGCTTTCCTTCTGGATTTTTTCCAGAAAATCCGTTGTCAGATCTTCTTCCTCTTCAACGGTTACTGTACGCACATTTGATGATGCGAATTTTACAGGGCTGTATTCGGCTTCCCCTTCTTCGCATACCAAAAGCAGTGTCCGCTGGCCGTCGTTGAAAGCCGGATCCTCCATGGTCTCCTGTATGAATGTTGTCTTGCCCGCATCCAGAAAGCCTGTGAAAAGGTATACAGGTATTTCTTGTTTCTGAGTCATAGTTATCCTTTCTCCTTAAAAACCTTCTATGTCTTTCGGCTGACAGGGCTACAGCTCAAAGAGCTTTCTGATTTTGTCCTCGTCAATGTCTGTTCCGATTACGCACAATCTGCCCGTAACCTCGGCGCTTCCCGTTCTGACGTCTTCCTCGCCGGGAACATAGTCAAAGTGTATCCACTTTCCGTCTTCGCCTTCTACAATGCCCTTTGCACGAAGAACGAATCCGTATTCCTTCTGATCATCGAGGGCGCTGAGCATTTCGCCTATTCTTTCCATAGTAAATTTCTTGGTGGTTTCAATGCCGATGCTGTCAAATACTTCGTCAGCATGGTGGTGACCTTCGTGGTCATGGTCATGGCCGCAGCAGCAGTGGTCATCGTGGTCATGATCGTGATGATGCTCGTGGTCGTGATGATGTTCGTGGTCATGATGATGCTCGTGTTCATGGTTATGTTCATGCTCTTCTTCCAGAAGGTGAAGGGCTTCTTCAATTGTATCTCTTCTTTCCATGGCTGCCAGAATCTGTTTGCCGTCCAAAGCATCCCAGTCAGTAGTTATGATTACCGCATGGTCATTATGCTCACGAAGAAGTTTTACCACCTTCTCCAGTTTTTCCTCATCCATTCCCTTTGTGTGGCTGAGAATAATAGAGCTTGCATGCTCCACCTGATTGTTATAGAACTCTCCGAAGTTTTTCATGTATATCTTTGCTTTCTTGGCATCTACAACGGTTGTAAATCCGTTAAGCTTTACATCTTCAAGATCCAGATTCTCTACAGCCTGAATTATGTCGCTGAGTTTTCCTACTCCCGACGGCTCAATGAGAATGCGGTCCGGGTGGAACTGATCAAGAACCTTTTCCAGTGCTTTTCCGAAATCTCCCACAAGGCTGCAGCAGATACATCCGGAATTCATTTCGTTGATTTCAACACCTGCATCCTTTAAAAAACCTCCGTCAATGCCTATCTCTCCGAACTCATTTTCGATAAGCACAACCTTCTCGCCTTTATAGGCTTCCTCTATAAGTTTCTTGATGAGGGTGGTTTTGCCGGCTCCCAGAAATCCTGAAAAAATATCAACTTTTGTCATGTTTATGTCATCTCTTTCCTATATTTTTTGTAATAGTTTATTTTACCACAAAGGAAAGAAAAATTCAAATGTTGTATATGGCATTAATTGTGGTATAGTTATTAAAAAGATAAAATCAGGAGGAAAACAAATGGCTGATAAAACATCAAGAGATTATGTAATATGCCTTTGCCGCGGAATTACACGCGGAACTGTTGAAGACGCTATACGCGAAAACAAAATTACCGACCTTAAGGTCCTCTGCGAAACTACCAATGCCGGCACCAAATGCGGGGGATGCAGAGAAGATCTGGAAAATCTCATTAACGAGATCGCCGGTAACTAGATATTCGGCAGATTTCATAGAATAAAAGAAGCAGAAGACAACCTCCGGCCGAGGCGCTTCTGCTTTTGTTATATTACATATACTGTCTTATTCTTCAACGGTGATTCCTTCGAGAATCTTGTCCTTTGGACGTCTCTTGGGATCAATCTTCTTTTCTACTATTCCGACGATTCTGGTAAGTGCTCCGGAAATTACAAAGTATATTATGGCTGTAAAAATCAAAGCGAAGAATGCCTGATATGTTCGTGCTCTTACAAGGTCGGAAATCTTTGTAAGATCCTGAATTGCAATATAGCCTGCAACTGAAGTCTCCTTGATTAATGTGACAACTTCATTTTTGTAGATCGGAAGGAAGTGTCTCGCTGCCTGGGGAAGGAGAATCTTGAAAAAGCTCTGCCTTTCACTGTAGCCAAGTGCGGTAGCTGCTTCATACTGGCCGTTTCCCACAGCACCGAAACCAACTGAAAGCATATCATACATGGAGCAGGCAAATATAAGAGTAAAACCGACAATAGCAACAATAGTACCGCTTAATCTGGTTGAGCCGAAAATAATGTAGTACAGAATCATCAGAAGGAGTACTGTAGGCATTCCATGAATAAGCCAGAGGGTTGCGTCGGTTATTCCGTTGGCGATTCTGTTGCCCTTGCGGCAGAGCATATACACTGCAAATCCTATTACAGTTCCCAGTATGATGGAACTTAATGTTATCAGCAGCGTGGTGCCTGCACCTGATGCAAAAAGCTTCCAACGGCTTTCTTTAATGAATGTATTCTCAAAGTTGTCCTTCATCTTTGCCAGGAAACCGGTGCCTTCATCTGTTTCGCCGGGAACCACCATGAAAATATCGCATGTGTAGTATACGTCGGAAAGGCATGCATTATCATCTCTTTCATCGCTGAGGATAATATTGAGGCCGATATCATATTTTCCTGATTCAGCACCGGGTGCAATGGATTCAAAGGCAACTCTCTGAATATTTGGGGTATATCCGTATTCTCTGCAGAATCTGTATATGAAGTCAATGTCGTAGCCGCAGTCACCTTCATCGTTTACATAGGAGAATGGCTCATAACCGCCTTCACAGGCGATGACCAGTTCTCCGTTTTCACCGGTAAAGCCTCCCTGCTTGGTTCTGCTTGTTTCTGCATCGAAATTCTTTACCCAGTATGTGTACATCTCGTCCAGCATTCCGTCGCCGTCAGGACCGTGCTTTGCAATGAATTCGTTAACTTCCCTAAGGAGTCTCTCCTGCTTGTCGTTATTGCCTATGATTACCGCAGCTTCACAGAGGCCGGCGCTTTCTTCAAGTGTTGTAAGCTCAGGATGAACAGCAGCTGTGGCATAGTATCCAACCTCTTCAATAAGGTATGCATCGATTTTATGTGAGTTAAGAGCCAGAATCATGTCCTGAGGCATTGTGAAATACTGGATTTCAGCATCAGGGCACTCGTCTGTGATATGTGTTTCATAGAGACATCCGGTCTGAACTCCGATTTTCTTTCCGTTTAAGTCTTCAATTTTCTTGTACTCGGATGCATATGCTGTGGACATTGTGCCGAAAAGCATCGCAAATATAACCAGAAGCATGAGTGCGAGAGAAGCATATTTTTTTGTAGTTTTATTCATAATATTATGCCTCCTCCCATCTGAAATTTAACTGAATGAAGTTGTTGTAGATATCATCTTCCGATTCGATTATCCGGTCAAACATTTCCGTTGTAGGCTCGTCCAGCATTTCAAGGAACAGCTCGTTATCGGAATCTTTCGGATCGTGGTGAGGACCCTTGTATCTGATGGTCAGTGAAAGAAGATCGTGCTTTTCTGAGTAGTCGACTCTGACGAGAACATCAGGATGATCCGTTGATTCCATGATGTTATTGACAACGATTTCTTCAAGAGCAATCTGAAGGTCACTGATCCGTTCATTTTCAATAAGAAGCTTTTCCGCATACTGCTGAAGCTCGTCGTATGCTTCGGTGAAGTCATAATCGTCTGTTTCGATTTTGTATGTGAGTGATGTAAGTCTCTTGATAAACTTGATTGTATTAGGCTTCTTCGGATTTTCGAAAATTTCCTTTGGAGTGCCTTCTTCGTAAATGCCGCCCTCATCCATGAAAAGAACTCTGTTTGAAATTTTCCTTGCAAAGTCCATTTCGTGAGTAACTATCATCATGGTAATGCCCGACTTGGCAAGCATTCTGATTACAGACTGCACTTCGCCGATCATGCCCGGGTCCAGCGCACTTGTAGGCTCGTCAAAAAGGATGATATCAGGATCCATTGCCAAGGTCCTGGCAATGGCAATTCTCTGCTGCTGACCGCCGGAAAGGTCTTCAGGATAGTTGAAGGCCTTGGAACTCAGACCGACAGTATTTAAAAGATACATTGCCTTGTCATAGGCCTCCTGCCGGGATCGTCCCAGAAGAGTGATCTGAGGATTCATGATGTTTTCAATTACTGTAAGATGGCCGAAGAGGTTAAAGGACTGGAAAACCATTCCCATCTTTTTTCTGATTTCATTTAGATCGCATTTTCCGTCGTTGATAACCTGCCCGTCAACGATAATTTCGCCGGATGTGGGCGGTTCGAGCATGTTAATGCATCTCAGAAGAGTGGATTTTCCTGTACCTGAAGGTCCGATTACGGAAATAACATCCCCGGAGTTAATGGTGACATTGACATCTTCCAGAGGTGTAATATCCTCAAATTCCTTTCTTAAGTGTCTGAGTTCAATCAATTCAAGTATCCTCCTTCATTCATTTCAAAGTATTACAAAAAGCCCAGATAGAATCTGAGCTGTGGTTTCTGTTTTCATATTTACTGAGAAAAGATTCATTTGTTCCCATCTTAGAATTATCAACTCCAAATCTGAATTTAAATTTCAATTCAGTATACAACTAAATATGTAATTTAGCAATGATAAATGTGAAGTTTTTTTCTATAAAAAAAACAAAAAATGTGTTGACATCAGTCGGTTAATTTGGTAATATAACTTTTGCAGTAACTTTGGTGGCTGATGTATTTGGCGGTGTAGCTTAGTTGGCTAGAGCGTCCGGTTCATACCCGGAAGGTCGGTGGTTCGACTCCACTCGCCGCTACCATTTTTCATTAAGAAGGTATGGGAGTTTAGCTCAGCTGGGAGAGCATCTGCCTTACAAGCAGAGGGTCACAGGTTCGAGCCCTGTAACTCCCACCACCGATTGCTTGCGGCTCCTTTGGAGCCTCAAGCAGTATAAATCTCAGGTTACTGACGATTTATTCTGCGGCCTGGTAGTTCAGTTGGTTAGAATGCCAGCCTGTCACGCTGGAGGTCGACGGT
>CAKMLH010000059.1 GCA_927797855.1 uncultured Clostridia bacterium
CCCTGAAGAATATCTTGATGATCTTATGACCTTAAGATATTCCAGAATTCCTGTATGTGAAGGTGAAACGGACAATATTATAGGAATTCTCAACATTAAGGACTACCTTATAAAGGCCAGAGAGGACGGATTTGATGCCGTAGATATTAAATCCATACTGAGAAAAGCATATTTTGTTCCAGAGACAAAGAATATCGACTCTCTTTTCTTCGAACTGCAGAAAACAAAACAGCAGATCGCAATTCTTATTGATGAGTATGGCGGTTTCAGCGGAATTGTCACCATGGAAGACATTATAGAGCAGGTTATGGGTGATATTGACGATGAATATGACGAGGAGGAAGAAATAATCGATAAGATTGATGACAGCACTTTCCTTGTGGACGGAGATGTAAGCCTTGACGATCTCGATGAGGAAATCGGCGTAAGTCTTGTTTCTGAAAGCAGCGAAACAATAGGCGGTTTTATAATAGATATTCTCGGTGAAATACCTGACGAGTCCGCCGTAGGCAGAATAGTTGAGTTTGAAAATTACCGCTTTAAGATTATGGCTATCGGCGAGAGAAGAATAGAAAGGGTCAAAATCTATATCCTGCCTCAGGACGATAAATCGGTAAAAACAGATGAGATGAGTTCAGAATAAAACATCGTAAGGTATATTGATTTTTTTATACATTTTTGATACAATGAAGATTGGTTTTGGTGTAATTATTTAAATGTTTCAACTAATTTAACAATTAAATTTATAGAGAGGTACTAGAATGAGTGAGAATGAATGCAAATGCAACTGCAATTGCGCCGAAGACAGAAAAGCTCAGTTCGCCGAACTGCAGCCTGTTTTAGACCAATATGCAAATGTGCCGGGTAGTTTGATTACTATTCTGCAGAAGGCTCAGGATATTTACGGCTATCTTTCAGTAGATACCATAAACTACATATCCGAAGCTACGGGCATCAAGCCTGCAAAAATTTACGGTGTAGCTACTTTCTATGCACAGTTCAGACTGCAGCCTATAGGCAAGTATCTTATTATGCTTTGCCAGGGCACCGCATGTCACGTTAACGGCGCTGAAATGATTGAAGAAGCCGTTTGCGAATATCTGAACATACAGGACGGCGAAACCACTGAAGACGGACTTTTCACACTTAACAACGTAGCATGTCTGGGCTGCTGCTCACTGGCTCCTGTTATGATGGTAAGAAGTGCCGAGGGAGATGAAACTTACGGAAACCTTACAAAAGATAAAGTAAAGCAGATTCTCGCTGAAATCAAGGAAAGGGCATAGGAGGTGACATAAATGAGAATTGTTGTAGGCGAAGGCAGCTGCGGTATTGCCACCGGAGCTAAGAAGACCGCTGCAGAATTTGAAAAACAGATTAAAGAAAAAAACCTCGATGTTAAGGTAGGTATTGCCGGGTGCGTAGGTACATGTTACCTTGAGCCGATTGTTGATGTCTACGATGACAACGGCGAAATGACCAGATATGTCAAGGTTCAGCCTGACAAAGTATCAGCCATTGTTGACAGCCACCTTGTTAACCATAAGGTTTGTGAAGAATACGCAATTTCTGACGAAGACAAACAGTTTATTGAAAAGCAGCAGAGAGTTGTTCTCAGAAACTGCGGTATCATAAATCCTGAAGATATTGAAGAATATATTGCAGCTGACGGATATAAGGCTATAGAGAAAGTCCTTACCTCAATGAAGCCTGAGGAAGTAATCGAAGAAATCAAGATTTCAGGCCTGAGAGGAAGAGGCGGCGCAGGTTTCCCTACATGGTTCAAGTGGAACGCCTGCAAGCAGAGCCCGGGAAATGAAAAATACCTTGTATGCAATGCCGACGAAGGCGACCCGGGTGCATTCATGGACCGTTCCGTTCTGGAAGGCGACCCTCATTCGGTTCTTGAAGGTATGATTATCGGCGGATACGCCATGGGCGCACATGAAGGTATAATCTACTGCCGTGCTGAATATCCCCTTGCAATTAAGAGACTTGAAATTGCCATGGCTCAGGCAAGAGAAAAGGGCTTCCTCGGAAAGAACATTTTCGGAAGCGGTTTTGATTTTGATATCAGAATCAAAGCAGGTGCAGGTGCTTTCGTATGCGGCGAAGAAACCGCTCTTATTGCATCACTTGAAGGTGAAAGAGGTATGCCTAGACTTAAACCTCCTTTCCCTGCAGCAAAGGGTTACTGGCAGAAGCCTACCGACATTAACAATGTAGAAACTCTTGCAAATGTTCCTTGGATTATCTATAACGGAGGTGCAGCTTTCGGTGCTATGGGTACCGAGCAGTCAAAGGGTACCAAGGTATTCGCTCTTGCAGGAAAGATTAAGAAGGGCGGACTTGCTGAGGTTCCTATGGGACTTACATTAAGAGATGTTATCTTTGGAATCGGCGGCGGAATCAAGAACGACAGACAGTTTAAGGCTGTTCAGATGGGCGGACCTTCCGGCGGATGTATTCCTGCTGATCTTATCGATACTCCTGTTACATATGAAGATATCAACAAGACAGGTGCTATCGTCGGATCCGGCGGTATGATCGTCATGGACGAGGATACCTGCATGGTAGATATGGCAAGATATTTCCTTAACTTCACTCGTGACGAGTCCTGCGGAAAGTGCAACTACTGCCGTATCGGTACCAAGAGAATGCTTGAGATTCTTGAAAGAATCACTAAAGGTCAGGGTCAGGACGGAGATATTGAAAAGCTTGAAGAACTGGCAATGAAGATTAAGGACGGCTCACTTTGCGGACTGGGTCAGACTGCACCGAATCCTGTACTTACTACACTCAAGTACTTCAGAAATGAATATGAGGATCATATCTATAACCACAAGTGCACTGCACATTCATGTAAAGAGCTTATAAGCTATAACATTACCGATAAGTGCAAAGGATGTACCCTTTGTTCCAAGAAGTGTCCTGTAGGCGCTATCTCAGGCGAAGTCAAGGGTCAGCATGTTATCGATCAGACTAAATGTATCAAATGCGGCAAGTGTCTTGAGACCTGCAAGTTTGGTGCAATAGATAAAGAATAGGGGAGGAGGAAGCAAAATGAATAAATTCAGATTAAATATCAACGGCAAAGAAGTTTTAGGCGTTGCCGGTCAGACTATTCTTGAAGTTGCCAAAGAGAATGATATTTATATTCCTACTCTTTGCTATGACGAAAGAACCAGAATTTACGGATCCTGCGGACTTTGCATGTGCGAAGTTGAAGGAAATCCTAAGCTGTGCAAGGCATGTGCAACAGAAATCGCACCGGGCATGGTAATAAGAACTAATACAGAGAGGGTAATTGAATCAAGAAAAACCAATCTTGAACTCTTACTTTCCAACCACGTTGGAGACTGCAGACCTCCTTGTGTACTGGCATGTCCTGCTCACACAGACTGCCAGGGCTATGTAGGCCTTATCGCCAACGGCGAATATGAAGAAGCTATTAAGCTCATAAAGGATAAGATTCCTCTGCCTGCTTCTCTTGGAAGGGTTTGCCCTCATCCATGTGAAGAAAAGTGCAGACGCGGACTTATTGACGAGCCTATTTCCATTCAGCAGCTCAAGCGTTTTGCGGCAGATAACGATCTTGACGGAGATGCTTTTATACCTGAGTGTGAAGAGGACACAGGCAAGAGCGTTGCTATTATCGGCGGCGGCCCTATGGGTCTTTCCGCAGCATACTTCCTGAGACAGATGGGACATGCTGTTACAATCTTTGAAGCAATGCCTAAGGCCGGCGGAATGCTCAGGTACGGCATTCCTGAATACAGACTTCCTAAAGCTGTCCTTGACGATGAAATCGCTACAATCGAAGCAATGGGTGTTGAAATTGTAACCAATACGAAGATTGGCGAAGATATTCCGTTTGAAACTGTACGGGAAGACTTCGATGCAGTTCTCCTCGGTATCGGCGCATGGGTATCCACAGGAGTGGGCTGCAAGGGCGAAGATGCAGAAGGAGTTATCGGCGGTATCGATTTCCTCAGAAAGGTAGTAAGAAACGAAGAAATCAAACTTGGTGAAAAGGTTGCCATCGTAGGCGGCGGAAACACTGCTATGGATGCCTGCAGAACTGCAGTAAGACTGGGAGCCAAGGAAGTTTACAATATCTACAGAAGAACCAAGGACGAGATGCCTGCTGATATGGTTGAAATTGAAGAGGCAGAAGAGGAAGGCGTAATCTTCAAGAACCTTACCAACCCTCTGGAAGTTGTAAAGGATGAGAACGGTCATGTAAAAGAAGTAGTTCTTCAGGTAATGAAACTCGGTGAACCGGATGCTTCAGGCAGAAGAAAACCTATTCCGGTTGAGGGCAAGACTGAAACTCTTCCTATCGACACGATGATTCTTGCCATCGGCCAGGCAGTAGATGCTTCAATCTTTGACTGCGACAAGACCAGAAAGAATGCCATCGCATACGATCCTGATACTTTCATGACAAGCATTCCTGGCGTATTTGCCGGCGGTGACTGCGGAAATGACAAGATTTCCATCGCCGTAGAAGCTATCGCCGATGCAAAGAAAGCATCAGAAATTATAGATGCTTACCTTTACGGCGAGACTATCAAATACGAGAAACCGTATGTAGTCGAAAGAGACGACATTACTGAAAAGACATTTGAAGACAGAGAGAGACTGTGCAGACCTGAGCTTCCTCAGCTTAGCCCTGAAGAAAGAAAGGACAATTTCTCAGAAGTTATTCCTTGTGCATATACAGAAGAGCAGGCCGAGGCGGAAGCTTTAAGATGTCTTGAATGCGGCTGCCACGACTACTATGAATGTAAGCTTATAGACTTTGCAAATCAGTACGATGTACATCCTGAAAGATTTGCAGGTGAAAAGCATTCAATTGAATTCGAGGATGATCATCCGTTTATCGTAAGAGATCCTAACAAGTGTATACTCTGCGGTCTTTGCGTAAGAGTCTGCGACGAGGTTATGGGAGTAGGCGCTCTTGGACTTGTTCACAGAGGTTTCGATACAGTAGTTAAGCCTAATATGGAAAAACCACTTGCTGAGTCCGGATGCATCTCATGCGGTCAGTGCGTAAGCGTTTGCCCTACAGGCGCTCTTCAGGAGAGAACTACTATGATTAAGGAAACTCCTGTAAGAACTGATGAAACTCTGACAACATGCTCATACTGCTCTGTAGGCTGCTCACTTAAGCTGGAAAGCTGCGGCGATATGCTTATAAAGGCAAACCCTGACAAAGAAGGCGCTGTAAACAAGGGCCTTATCTGCGGAAAGGGCAAGTGGGGCTTCGACTGCTCAATGCTTGAAGATAAATTGGAAGATCCTTTCGTTAAGGAAGACGGCAGATTCAGAGAAGCAGATTATCACGAAGCTCTGGTTCTCATTGCAAAGAGATGCCAGACTATCGGTGCCAAGTACGGAAAAGACGCTATTGCAGTTTCAATTTCCGACAGATATACCAACGAAGAGGCATATGCAATCAATAAGATGGCAGAAGTTATGGGAGCAAAGGTACTCTGCATGAACAACAGAGCCAACGGACTTGAAAAGGTTCTGGGCTTTGATGCTTCTCCTAACACTATAGATGAGCTTCTTTCAACCAATGTGATCTTAAAGGTTGGTTTCAAGGATGAAAACTCCAGAGTAATCGCTCTTAAGATGAAACAGGCTGCAGAAGCAGGCGCTAAGGTTATCGATGTATGCAGCTGTGAAAACGACCTTGGATTGCTTAAGGAAATCGCAAAGGCTATCGTTGACAGCGGCAAGGCTAAGAAAGCTGCAGGTTACGATGAATTGGCTGCATCTCTTGCAGATGTTAAGGTTTCAGATGAAGCAAAGGCTATTGCTGACGCTTACATGGGAGCCAAGAAGGCAATGATTGTATATCAGCAGAATGTACTTTCTGTTGAGGCTGCTGAACTTATCGGCGACATTGCAATGATTTCCGGTCACATCGGAACTCCTCGTGACGGCATCCTTATGGTTAAGGCTAAGAACAACTCTCAGGGCCTTGTTGACATGGGTATAACTGCCGGCAAGGAAGCTCTTGAAGGAGTTAAGGCTCTGGTTGTATTCGGCGAAAATGCTGATATCGACACTGAAGGTCTTGAATTCCTTGCTGTTTGCGACACTCACATGACTGAGCTTGCTGCAAAGGCAGATGTAGTTCTTCCGGGAACAGGATTTGCTTCAACCAACGGTACATACACCAATACAGAAAGAAGACTTCAGCTCGTTGAAGCTGCCATCGATGAGGGCATCTTCCTGAACAACTGGGAAATCGCTGCTGAGATTGCAAACATCTTCGAAGAAGAATTCTTATGGGAAGACACTGATGACATTTCCGATGAAATGGCTGATGAAGTTCCTGCTTACAGATATGCTGTTATCGGTGAGGTTCTTGGCGGTGCACTTAAGCCGACAGAAAATGCTGAGCTTGTTGTAGTCGGTGATGGCGCTCTTGTTGATGAACTTCCTTGCACAGACAGTCTGATGCAGACTATCATTGACAGACTTCCTAAGCCGGCAAATCCGACTGCATAGAAAGTTGTGAATAAAATATGAAGAATGCGGCTTGACTCAGCCGCGGTTCTGAGGCCGCCTCCCTGAGATTTCAGTTTCGGGGAGGCGGTTTTGTGCTTTATTAAAGGTGAAGTTTGTGCTATGTTGTATAAAACTTAATATAATCTGATTTTTTACAACACTCCTTACATTTTACACCATTTTAAAGATCGTACATAGGCCTGATGTTGTAAAAAATCTCTTTTACCTTTATTCTATACAACGCTAATTATGGTTGGGTTGTAGAATTCTAAGCTTTTGCAAAAAAGTACAACATTCTTTGGCTTGACAGGCTTGGCTAAGATGGTTAGAGAAGGAGATGTTGTTTTTTCGAGCTTATTTTGTTTTTTCATACAACATTAATTCCCCAGTGAATTTTAACCCAGATTATGATATAATTTGTTTAATAAAAAATACCAATTTTTATTGTGGGGGAAATAGTATGATAGTTGATGATATCAGATTTACGATGGAATATATTGAAGAAATAACTAAAAATCTTGGAGATAAACTTTGTAAAGAGGATTATTATATCGAGGACGGCGGTTGTCCACATTGTCAGCCTCATTTGCCGGAAGGATATGCTGCTATATATATTTTTGTTTACGGATCGGAAACAGAATATGAATTTTTAAAAATCGGAAAGGCAAATGCAAAAAGTAAAGCTCGATTTTCAAGTCAGCATTATGGGTTTAGTGCACCAAGTACATTAGCAAAGTCAATTTGTGAAGATGAAGAATTCCGGCTGCTTGGAATTAACAAAGAAAATGTGAAGGATTGGATGCTGAACAATCTACATCGTATTAATATTTACATTAAAGCTAATCAAGGAAAGGCAGTAACAGAGCTTGCAGAAGCGGTATTACATTATCGATATCGCCCTAGATTTGAAGGAAATATATAAGTCATGATTATCAGGAAATATATCTCAACAGACTGCAAACAGGTTGCAGACCTCTTTTATGAAACAGTACACAGCAGGTTGCTTGGCTTCCATAGATGATGATAGTATAATGACAATAATAACTATACAAGCAAGGTGGTGTTTTATATGGAAACAAAAGATGTTATATTGGAACTGAGAACTAAAAAGGGCTTATCTCAGGATGAACTTGCAGAAAAAGTGTATGTTACCCGTCAGGCTGTGTCACGCTGGGAAAACGGCGAAACGGTACCAAATACAGAGACTCTGAAACTTCTTTCGAAACTTTTCGATGTATCTATAAACACACTTTTAGGCTCTCCGCGAAAGCTGATTTGTCAGTGCTGCGGCATGCCGCTGGATGATTCTACTATCAGCAAAGAAACTGACGGCACATTCAACGAGGAGTACTGCAAGTGGTGCTATACAGATGGAAATTATGTTTACAAAAACCTTGAGGAACTTACAGATTTTCTTGTAGGTCACATGTCGAATGAAAACTGGCCACCTGAGCAGGCAAGGACATATTTTGAAGAACAGCTGCCAAAGCTCAATCACTGGAATAAAAAGTAAAAAATTTCTCGGACAAAAACTAAATTTCCTGTAACCTTTTAGCGTGCTAAACTGATTATATTATGTAAGTGATAACAAACAATAAACGCAGAATCAAAAAAAGCAAAGCAATCAGAAAGGGAGGTATTTAACATGAAGAACTTATTGCCATTATTGTTAGTAGCATGCATTATGTTAGGACTCTCCGCTTGCGGTACTTTAGTTTAGAATAAAGTAATCAAAAGGGGAAGTTGCATAATAAGAGTAAACGAGGGCATTCACTTCGGAATGCCCTTTTTTCATTATCAACTAGTTATTAGCCAGCCACTTTGTTGCACATGTGGCAAGGGCGGCACTGCCCAGAGGCAAAATATCCTCATTGAATACAACATGGTCGTTATGCATAGGCTTGCCGAAAAGAGGGTTTTCTGAAGGCGAGCCTGCGCCGAGGAGCAGGTAGCTGCAAGGGATTTCGTAGGTGTAGGATGCGAAGTCCTCAGAGCCCATGCCGCCCTGTTCAAATAAATATACTTTAGATGGGTCGGTGATTTCTTTGATATATCCGGCCATTTCTTTTACAAGATCTTTGTCGTTGAGAAGAGGAGG
>CAKMLH010000060.1 GCA_927797855.1 uncultured Clostridia bacterium
TCGGTATGAGGGGTATAGCTGCCATTAAGGTACATGTCGTAAAGGGCTGTGTCTCTGATGACAACTGTCGGGTAGAGCCGGGCAATCTGAGGGCCGATTTTAACTGTCTGGTCAGCGGAAAAAATGCATTTTTCCATAGTGTCTCCGGGAAGACCTATCATCAGCTGTATGCCAAGGGTAAAGCCGTATTCCTTGATGAGGGCAGAGCTTTCGTATACCACAGAAGCGTCGTGACCTCTTCCGGAAAGTCTGAGAACTTCAGGGTCAAAGGACTGAACTCCCAGCTCGATGACATCTACGCTGTAGGCTCGCAGATTATCGAGAATTTCCTCGTTTATATAGTCAGGACGGGTGGAAAGATGAATTCCGCTGACCTTTCCTGCATCCTTGTATTCCTTCGCAACGGAAAGAAATGAACACTGGTCCTCCATGGGTATTCCTGTAAATGAGCCGCCGAAAAATGCAATTTCAACGGTTTCAAGATTCATTTTCTCCAGAGTGGAGAGGTGCTCTTCAATGGTGCGGCGGGCATCTTCAGGCGTCACATCCCCCTGCCGGGCGGTGATTTTTTTCTGATTGCAGAAAACGCAGTCGTTGGGGCACCCTCTGTGTGATATGAAAATAGGTATGATTGCATGTTTTTTCAAGCTACAATACCTCCTCGATGACTGATCCTATATCGGTCAGAGGCTCACCTTTAAAATAAACCGGCCTCAGACCGCGCCGGCAGATAAAGTCTCTGATTTCTTCAAAGTCCGGGTGGGCCGAAAGGTCGCCGTTAAAGATAATCTCGTCTCCTACCCGGCCTCCTGTACCTCCTATGAATCCACAGCTGTAGCCGGGCAGCAAAAGGTGTCCGGGATGAACTAAAAGAACCTCCGGTCCTCCCTGCTTCATGCAGGACCGGGCAATGCCTCTGTCGTAGGTTATAATTGAGTCCTCGTCTACCGGCAGGGCGCTGCATCTTGTATAGCCCTGGGAGACATGAATCTTTTTCAGCCCGATTTTATCGGCCTCTTGAAGAAGGTCGGAGTCTGTCACATTAAGATTGTGGATAAAATATTTTCCCGTTGAGCATGCGTTGTATATGCAGTCGGCAGGGTAAGTGGGACCAAGCTTCTCTGAAATGCCGTGAAAAACCTTTCCACTGCCAAGGTGACAGTATTGAATGTCAGGATGACATCCTATAGGAGAACTTACGGCTTCCCTTGTAAAAACAAGTTCACAGCCTTTTCCAATCAGATATTCAATTAAAGGGCTGCAGGCCTCATGAGAAATATATATTCTGCTCTTTTTCATAAATATTAGTATAAGCGAAAATTATGGAAAAGTCCAGCCGCATATGTTATACTTTAGCTTGAAGAAAGAGACGCAAAATGAGGAAAGGTAATAACCATGGTTAATTTCGGCAACGATTGGGATGAAATCCTGGCAGGTGAATTCCAAAAAGACTATTACATAAAGCTGCGGGAGTTTCTCAAAAGGGAATACGCCGGTCACGAGATATATCCGCCTATGGAAGATATTTTCAATGCTTTGAAGTTATCGTCCTACAATGAAACCAAAGTGGTGATTCTCGGGCAGGATCCCTACCATCAGCCGGGTCAGGCCCACGGACTATGCTTTTCCGTAAACAAGGGTATAAAAATACCCCCGTCACTTGTAAACATATACAAGGAGATGAAGGACGATTTGGGAATAGAACAGCCCTCTCACGGGTATCTGGCAGACTGGGCAAAACAGGGAGTACTGCTCCTCAATGCTACACTGACGGTACGGCGTGGCGAGCCTAATTCACATAAAGGAAAGGGCTGGGAAGTATTCACAGACCGGGTCATTGAGCTTCTCAACGAAAGGGAAAAGCCCATGGTTTTTATTCTATGGGGTGCCAATGCCAGAGCTAAGGAAAGCCTGATTACAAATCCTGACCATCTCATTCTGACGGGAGCCCATCCAAGCCCCCTGTCGGCATATAACGGATTTTTCGGCGGCGGCTATTTCAGCAGAGCCAACCGTTTCCTCGAACTCACCGGTCAGAAGCCTATAGACTGGCAGCTGAGACCGTAAATCAGTTCCTAAAAAATTTAAAATACAGGAGGACATTAAAATGATAATAGTAACTATTATTGTTGTAATCATCGTTATTTTAGTGGTGGATACCATCGCAATGTACAACTCCTTTATCAAGTTGAGAAACAATTGCGAAGAGGCTTTCTCAACCATGGATGTGTACATGAAGAAGAGGTTTGACCTTATTCCAAATCTGGTTGAGACTGTAAAGGGTTATGCGGCACATGAGAAGGAGACTCTGGAAAAAGTAATTGCTGCCAGAAACAGCATTCAGAGCGCAACAACCGTCGAAGAAAAAATGGCAAGAGAAAATGTGCTGCAGGGAACTCTGAAATCTCTCTTCGCCGTAGCGGAAGCCTATCCGGATCTTAAGGCGAACACCAACTTTCTGGATCTGCAGGATCAGCTGAAGTCAGTGGAAGAGGACATTGCTAATTCGAGAAAGTACTACAATGCTGTAGTTAAGCAGTTCAATACAAAGTGCGAAACGTTCCCTTCAAACATTGTGGCTTCTATATTCCACTTTGAGAGAAAGCCTATGTTTGAGGTGAATTCCGCCGAAGAAAGACAGAATGTTGAGGTTAAATTCTAATATGAGAGTTTTGGGGTTGAAAGGGAAGAACAACCGGAGAATTGTTTCCTTATGCATTTTTGCCATTGTGCTGATTTTCGGTGCGGCAGTCACCGCAGAGGCTGCCTGTGCATATACCACTGATTCCTATGACATAGATGTGCAGGTAAGTGAGGATAACAGCTGCCTGTTTGCGGAAACCGTCAAAGTGAATTACGATTCTCCTCGTCATGGCATATATCGCTATGTACCCATGACGGACATGGAAGGCAATACCGCCATGAAAATCGACAAGATGTGGGTCGACGGCTGGGATTACGAAACATACGATGAGAACGGGTGCAGAGTATTCAAAATAGGCAGCGGCGATACCACCGTAACCGGTCCTCAGACATTCAGGTTCGGTTACAGAGTAAGAATGTATGACGATATGGATACTTCCTCAGATCTGTTTTATATGGATCTGCTGCCTACGGAATGGGAGACGGCCATAAAGGAAAGCAACATCACTGTAACCTTTCCAAAGGCTGTCGATAAGGAAAACATAAAAATCTACGCGGCAGAATACGGCAGCGACGATGTGTCGGAAAACATCAGCTGGAGTTACGACGAAGCTTCCAGAACGGTGAGAATTTCAGGCCGCAATCTGGAAAAGGGCGTAGGTATAACAATGAAAGCGGACCTGCCCGAAGGCTACTGGGTGGGACAGATGAACAGAGAATGGATGAAGCCGGCAAGCTTTGCAGCTCTCATTGCCGCAGCTCTCATTACGGCTCTGCTATGGTTCCTCTTCGGCAGGGATAAGAAAATTGTGGAAACCGTTGAGTTCTATCCCCCTGAAGGCCTTACTCCAGCAGAAGTGGGACTGGTAATAGACGGAACCGCAGACAAAAAAGACCTTATTTCCATGATAATTTACTTTGCCGGCAGGGGATATCTGTCAATAGAGCAGTACAAGAAGAAAAAATTCCGCCTGCGCAAGCTGCGGGACATTGACCAGGGAGAAAAGCTATTTGCAAGAACACTCTTTGACGGTCTTTTCAAAACCGGGGATCAGATTGACATTTATGATCTGGGGGAAGAATTCGGCGATGCATATTTAACTGCCTATGAAGAGCTCAAAGATCTGTACCGCAAAAAGAGGAATCTTCAGTTTTCTGTCAGATCCCAGGCATGTGCATGGATTGGCGGCGTGCTGATACTGGCAGCGGCAATGCTGACTGTCTGTCTCTCTGCAGGATACAATGTCAGAGGCGGACTGGCTGATTTACTGGGCGCCCTTTTGCCGGCGGTCGTATCAGTGATAATGACATTAATACTGCTCAGGGCGGACACTAAAAAATACACCAAAGGAAAAGCGGGGCATGCTGTAGGTAATTCTGCCCTTTGGATTGCAGATGCGGCCTTTACAGCTGTGGGCGGATTTTTCATCGGCAGAGGCTTTGGAAGTGCATTAATTGGAATTGCTTTTACAGTCTGCATTCTGGCAGCACAGTTTTTCACTGTAAATATGCTGCAGCGGACAGATCGGGGAATTGAGCTCATGGGCAAAATACTTGGCCTTAAAAACTTTATTAAGGCAGCGGAGCTTGACCGTATCAATTCCCTTGTTGAGGAGAACCCGTCGTATTATTACGACATTCTTCCTTATGCATTTGTTATGGGACTGACGGATAAATGGGCGAAGAATTTTGAAAATATCAGAATCGAAGCACCGGACTGGTATCAGGGATATGAACCGGGAGATACTATGTTTAATGTCTGGATGTTCTCCAACATGATAAACAGCTTCGGAAATTCCGTATCAAACAGCGTGATGATTCCTATAGGAGATGCATCCGGCGGAGGAGACCTGGGCGGAGGCGGCTTTGGCATCGGCGGAGGCGGCTTTTCCGGCGGCGGCTTCGGCGGCGGAGGCGGCGGAAGCTGGTAGATATCTGATAGACGTAATAAAAAAGGCAGGACCAATGAGCCCTGCCTTTTAATATTCAGATGTTATTTCAGATTCTCCGGATTCAGACCCTGAAGTTCAGGTATTACGAAAATTCCGTCTTTCCTGATTAATACATCGTCGAACCAGATTTCTCCGCCGCCGTATTCGGCACGCTGGATCATTACAAGATCCCAGTGAATGGCTGACTTGTTGCCGTTGTCTGCGTCTTCGTATGCCATGCCCGGAGTCAGGTGGAAACTGCCGCAGATTTTTTCGTCGAAAAGAGTGTCCTTCATGGGGTGGAGAACATAAGGATTTACACCGATGGCAAATTCGCCGAAGTAGCGGGCTCCTTCATCGGTATCCAGAAGCTCGTTGATGCGTTTGTCATCGTTGGCTGTGGCCTTGACTATCTTACCGTTTTTAACCTGGAAACGGATATTTTCGTAGGTGAAACCTTGCTCCTCGCTGAATGTGTTATAAGAAATAACTCCGTTCATGGATTCACGCACCGGAGCAGTGTAGACTTCACCGTCAGGAATGTTTCTCAGACCGTCGCATTTGATGGCCGGAATATCCTTGATGGAGAAGGTCAGGTCTGTGCCCGGTCCAACCAGGCGAACTTTATCGGTACGATTCATAAGGTCAACCAGCGGATCCATTGCCTTGCTCATCTTCTGGTAGTCAAGAGTGCAGACGTTGAAATAGAAGTCCTCGAAGGCTTCCTGAGAAGTGCCTGCCAGCTGTGCCATTGAAGGGTTAGGATATCTGAGAACAACCCATTTTGTTTTATTTACTCTGTAGTCCAAAGTCGGTCTTGTCAGCTTATAGTACATGTTGAGCTTGTCGGAAGGAACATCTGAAAGCTCCGAAGTGTTTTCCCCAGCTCTCACAGCGATGTAGGCGTCCATGCCCTTCATCTGATAAAGCTGATAATCGTTTAAAAATTCAATCTGCTCCTCGTCAGCTCCCATGAGAACCTCACGGAGAACAGCACCGTCTCTGTGGTTGACGTAAGGACGCGCCCCCAGTTTATATGCGTCCTTGATCAGCTGCCTTACAAGGGGTTTGCAGCATTCCCCTTCGTAGTCTATAAGTACTTTTTCACCTTTCTTAAGATCGCAGGAATATCCTGTGAGCACTCTTGAAAGCTCTTTTACTCTTGGATCCATAATCCACCTCCATTTTTATCATACAACCTATTATACCCTAAAGTATGGAAAAATAAAAGAGGGGCATAAATGGCGATGTTAAAGAAATGCTAAGAAAATCGCTGCGGCTTCCCAGGCAATTGTTTCTTATTGATTTATGGGGCAAAAAACAATAAAATAAATAGTAAATCAGAAACAAAAAAACAGTGGCGATACGGAGATGTTATTATGAGAGCAATTTTCATAGTTAATCCGGAAGCGGGTAAAGGAAAAGGGATTGAGAAATTAACGGCAAACATCAGAGAGACAGCTGCGCGACTGAATATGCAGGCTGATGTATATATGACCACAGCGCCGGGGGACGCTGAACGCTTTGCTGACGAAATCGGCAGAACAACAGCCGGAACCGGTGAAGATGTAAGGCTGATCGCCTGCGGAGGCGACGGAACTCTCAATGAAGTGCTAAACGGTGCTATGGGATATGATAATCTGGCTGTGGGAGTTGTTCCTATCGGAACGGGAAACGACTTCTGCAGAAACTTTCCTGAAGACGGTGACTTTCTTGATATGGAGGCTCAGCTTAAGGGAAAGATAATTAAGTGCGACGCCATTATGTACAGCGGAATGCTGGCAGGCAAGGAGCAGACAAGATACTGCGCCAACATGTTCAACATCGGCTTTGACTGCAACGTGGTGGATCTGACTGCTAAGCTGAAGACTTATCCTCTTATAGCCGGATCATTTGCATATCTTCTGGGAGTTGCCATTACGATTATCAAGAAAAAAGGTGCAAACCTCAGGGTGGAGATTGACGGAAAGGTTGTGGAGGACGGTCAGCTGCTCCTTACAACTGTCTCCAACGGAGGCTACTGCGGCGGCGGTGTTCACAGTTCGCCTTACGCATCGGTGACCGATGGTATTATGGATGTGAATGTGATTTATAATGTAAGCAGGATTAAGTTCATTAAAAAGTTCCCTTATTATGCTAAAGGAACTCATATGGAGCTGCCGGGAATAGATAAGATCCTTTATGCGGGAACATGTAAAAAGGCGAAAATCACACCTCTTGACGGAACCATGAGACTCTGCACAGACGGGGAAATTGTTGACGCAGGTGAAATAGAATTTGAGATAGTGCCGGGAGCATTTAATCTGCTGGTACCGGCGGTTACGGAAAAATAGAAAAGGAAGGTTTATGATGGTAAATATGGGTTTGAGAAGAAAGGGAATTATATGGAAGTTTGTAATACTTCTTCTGATTGTTATGCTGACCCTTGCTCTTGCGGGATGCTCAGAAGGGGGAAAGGCTGAAAGTGAGCCTATTGCCGAGGAATTCCGCGGCGGCTGGGACTGCGAGGAAACTACTCTGGAAGATCCCGACTCATACACGGCTTATCTTCACATGGAGGTAAGCGATGACGGGAGCTACTCCATGTACGATGCAGAGGCCGGAAACCCGGGCATTGAGGGCCGGCTGGAGGTCATTTCCGATACTGAACTGATTCTGCATATAAACAAGACGGTGGACACGGATATTCCTGTGGAGTGGGAAGGCATTTCCTACGACCAGAAAATGAAGTACTGCTTTACCCATGACGGAAAGCTTCAGATTTCATACGATAACGGAAAAAAGACTTCAACGCTGGTGTTCTATAAAAGATCTTAAATAAGCGGAAACTTACGCTGTTACAGCCAATACTATGAGCTGCCCATTAGGGCGGCTTTTTTCGTGGCGGCAGCCTTTCCTGATGCATATATTGTATAAGGCCCCGTTAAACGGGGTCAGGAAAGGAAATTAATTTATGGGAATAACCAATTCAAACAAAGTGCTGAGCACGGACCGTATTTCCTGCGGAGAAACCTTCAAGGTAACATTGTCTCTGACTGCTGAGCCCAGCATAGTGAGCAACCCCGTAGACGTGGTGCTTATTCTGGACCGCTCCAGGAGTATGTTAGGAACACCTTTAGATAATCTTAAAAAAGGAGCTCTGAAATTCATCGACATTCTCGACGAATCCACGGACGGAAGCCATGACGGTCAGATAGGCGGAGGCAGCAGAATAGGTATTGTAAGCTTTGCAACAACTGCAACTCAGGATACGCAGCTTATCACTTCCGTTCACGATCTGAACGAGGCGGTGGAGGCTTTGGAGGCCAACGGAAGGACCAATCACGAAGATGCCTTTACCAAAGCTCTGGAACTGTTCGATCCGGCATCCACCAACGAAAAGATTTTGGTTATGTTCACCGACGGTGTAACAACGGAGGGCGGAGATCCGACGCCGATAACCACAGCGGCCAAGGCCGACGGCGTGATAATCTATGTCATCGGACTTTCAGGCAACGGAGGCATAGATGAACAGGCTCTCAAGGACTGGGCATCGGATCCGGATTCGGCGTATGTGGCAATAACTCCTGATGACGAAAAGCTTGAAGACTTATTTGAAGACCTGGCGCAGAACATTTCCAAGCCGGGAGCAAAAAACATCGTAATAACAGATGAAATCGATGACTGCTTCAGAATAGTATCCGTCAACACGCCGACTAAGGGAACAGCATCTCTGCTGGATTCCCAGACCGTTCAGTGGAAAATAGCCGAGCTTGGCGTCCACGGAAGCGAGGGAGCGTCTCTTGAATTCACCGTGGAGCATGTGGGCCCTTGCTCCGGCACCATTGAAGTAAATTCGCATATTTCCTACGACGATGACGACCATAATGTAGTAAGATTCCCGTCA
>CAKMLH010000061.1 GCA_927797855.1 uncultured Clostridia bacterium
AAAAATTCTACTCTGTCAGCTACGACATCTGTGGTGTAAACGGTTGCACCGTCTTTGTTTGTATAACTGCCTGTCTGCAGTCTTCCCTGGACTCCGACCAGTCTGCCCTTGGCAAGGAATCTTTCGCAGTTTTCAGCCTGCTTGCCGAAAACCGTTACTCTCGGAAAGTCGGTCTGCTTTTCGCCGCCGGATCTTACAGGTCTGTCGATTGCAACTGTAAAGGTGCATACCGCCATCTGTGTTCCTGCTGTGTATCTTACTTCCGGGTCTCTGGTCAATCTTCCGATTAGTACAACACTGTTCATTTACACCCTCCTATTTTTCGTCCTTGTTGATGATGATGTGTCTCATAACATTGTCTGAGATTCTCAGTCTTCTGTCAAGTTCCTTAGGTAATGATGGACTTCCTGCGAATTCGATTACTACATAGTAACCTTCTTCCTTCTTCTCGATAGGATATGCAAGCTTTCTCATTCCCCAAACGTCTACTTTTTCAACTTCACCATCTGCAGCAATAATGGACTGAACTGTCTCTACTGTCGCATCTTTCTTTTCGTCTTCTAAAGTAGGATTGATAATGAACATAACTTCATATTTAGTCATTCTTTTCACCTCCCTGTGGACTGTATGGCGACGATTCTCTCTCGTCGCAGAGATTCACACGGACAAAGCCGCGCCTAATTATTATACTATAAAATCGGTAAATTGCAAGAGTTTTTTAAAAAATATCCCCCTCCATGGTAAGCCCCAGACCGTGAAGCTTGCACAGTGTATTTACTACGGAAAAGATAATAACAGCCCCTAAATTGGCCGTTGTGTTATCCTGGTCGAATCTAGGTGAGATCTCGCAGATATCAAATCCTCTTACTTTTCTGGTTCTGAGGATATGCTTAATCATCGGAATCACAATCTCCGGGTCAAGACCCAGAGACTGGGTAGCGCTTACTCCCGGTGCAAAGGCCGAACTGAACACATCGGTGCAGATTGTTATGTATGCATCCTTATGGCCGTACATAAAGGTGTCGATCTTTTCTAGAACTGAGGCGGTGCTGCCGTACTGGAACATTCTGGCCAGCACATAATTTACACCTATCTCCTTGGCTTTCTTAAACAGGCTCACTGTGTTACTGTGCTGCTGGATTCCTAGTGGCAGGTATCCGTACTTGCAGCCTTCTTCCATGCATATATCATAAATCTGTCTGAACATTGAACCTGATGAGCTGCCCTTGTCATAGGGCCTCAAGTCGAAGTGAGCATCAAAATTGACGATTCCGATGTCCGGCTTTTTACCTTTCATTTTTATACTGTTAAACTGCCCCTGAAAATGCCCGAAGGTTGTCTCATGACCGCCTCCCAGCACTATAGGGAAAAGATTCAGGTCGAGAATTTTCTCAACTGCCTCTCCCAGCATGCGCTGACCTTCCTCCATGGAAATCTCCTGACACAGTATGTTTCCTGCATCGTATATCTCAACCTTTTCCGAGAAGCTGCATGGCAGGTTTGACATCTGCTTTCTTATAAAGTCAGGTGCCAGAGCCGTACCCACTCTGCCCTTGTTTCTCTGTACGCCCTGCTCACTGCAAAAGCCTACAATTCCAAAAGCCAGCTTTCCCTTAAAAGGCTTATTGTCTTCGTTTAAATCCAGCGGCTTAACCCACTGGTGCCACCTGAAGGCATCGTAATCATCTTCGCTGTCCACACGCCCTGTCCAGCAGTCCATGGCGCTGACATAGTACCTTTTATCCATAATATTAATATCCTCCTACTTCCACAGTACATCCGGGTATTCGCCCTTGTCCTTCATTGACTGGAGCGCATCCACCACGCTCTGCTTGTCTTCCTTGTAGGTCACGCCGTACCAGCAGTCTCTTGATCGAAGCACCTTTACCTGTGCTTTGCCCTCACCGATGAGTCTGTCCACCACACCCGGCAGGAAGTATTCCCCCTTCATAGGGTTTTCTTTCAGTGCCTTATCCAGGAAAGAAGGAAATCCTGATTCCATCTCAGCCAGCATGGATGCTGTAAAGCCCCAGAAGTTCATAGAAACGACGGTACCTCTGGAAAGCTCCGTCTGTGCAGGATCTGTGCCTTCTCCGCCCTCTTCTTCGAAGACGATTTTTTCTCCCTGCCACTGAATTTTAGTTCTCTCAGTTATACTGCTCAGCAGCCCGTCCTCCGTGATTTCACAAACTCCGCGGGAAACATAACCGTTTTCGGTCAGGGTGTTTTCTATATCGTAGCCCACCATACAGTAGTTGTATTTTTCGCCGTCTTCTGCATTTTCCAGAAAGTCATACATGGACTGGAAAGCCCCCGGACCATAATAGTCATCAGAATTGATTACAGCAAAAGATCCGTCCACCTTCTTCCTTGCCGCCATAACTGCATGTGCCGTTCCCCACGGCTTCTGCCTTCCTTCAGGCACTTTGTATCCCTGAGGCAGATCATCAAGCTCCTGATATGCATACTCTATGTCAATATACTTTCCTGCCTTGTCATCAAGGAGTCTTCTGAAATCACCCTCGTTCTCTTTCTTTATGACAAAGACCGCTTTTTTAAATCCCGCCATAACTGCATCATAAAGCGAGAAATCTATAATAAGCTCTCCCTTATCGCTGACAGGTTCTATCTGTTTAAGACCGCCGAATCTTGAGCCCATTCCGGCAGCCATAATCACTAATGTGGGTTCTTTTTTCATCTTTGCCTCCGAATAATTTCCTTGGAAATATCGCTACATTTCTTATAATATATCATCTTTTCCGGCGGCGCAAGTGGTGGTATAATATTTATAATATTTTGAGAGTGCAGCAGGGAGGTACACAAATGATAAAAACAATGGAAATGTGTGAAAAAGATGCCGCTATGAAAGTGGCAGACCTTATGGTTTCGGCAGCTGTTTCCGCCCCAAAAGGAAGCGGCCGTGATACTGTAGTGGCCATGGTTGTTTCAGGAGAGGAAAAAGATACTCTCAGAGACACGATGCTTGATATGGGAAAAGAATTTAACGAAGATTTCATCATAAGAGATGCAGGAAATGTGGACAGGAGCATCTGCGTAGTTATCATCGGCTGCACAGATACACCTTTCGGCCTTGACAACTGCAGCATGTGCGGATTTAGAAACTGCGGTGAAATGAAAAAAGCCGGCACAAATTGTGTTTTTAATGTGACCGACCTTGGTATTGCCGTTGGCTCTGCCGTTTCCGTCGCAGCAGATCACCGAATCGACAATCGGGTTATGTATTCAGCGGGAAAGGGCGCCTTAAAGGCAGGTATGCTGCCGCCTGACGTGAAAATCGCTTACGGCATTCCTCTCAGCATAAGCTCAAAGAGCATTTACTTTGACAGAAACCCCGGCGCCGTACTCCGCTGAACAGTGAACCCTTAATGAGCTTTTAAGGGTAAATTATATTGTGTGGCTTGTTAACTAGATTATATCAGCCATCACAGTGAAAATCTTTATATTATATTCCAAAAAAACAGGGAGGTTTTTGTATTTTATACAAACCTTCCTGTTTTGCTTTTTTATCTGTAGCCCATCAGCATGTAGATTCTTATTGCCAGAGCCAGATTCTCAAAGAATTCTTTTTCTGTGGTATGGGGATCCAGCATTTCCTGCATCCTGGCCAGGCGGTACCTTACGGTGTTTTTATGACAGTAAAGCCTTGCTGCCGTTTCCTCAAGCTCCCCTCCTGTGAGAACGTAAGTCTTTGCTGTTCTGAGAAGCTCAATGTTGTCGCTCAGCAGCGGCCTGAGATATTCCTCCATATACTGCCTCATGCTGTCGGAATTAATTTCCGGCACAATGAAGCGATATATTCCGAGATCCTGATAATGTTTCTGCTCAGTCTCCTCAAGGTCGGCAACTATGCATGACCAGAAAGCCTCCCTGACAGCTTTGCCCAGCTCCGTATCCGTGTGTCTTATGGAGCTGAATCCGCTTCTGACATTTCCCGGTTCTATATCCATAACTGCCAGAACATCGCTTAACAGGGCATCAAACCTGCTGGTTTCGTCTGTATCCTGACTCAGGAATATAAAGAAACCGTCCCGGAATCTGGTGACAGCAGTTTTTCTGCGAACTTTTTCAACAGAGGAATATCTTTTCATGAGCGTTCCGGCCTTTTCCGGCGAAAACTCCCTGTCCATGATACCTACCACACGTATGTAGCGTTTAAAATCGGGATTGAGTCTTCTGGCAAAGCGAGATGTTTCTTTGTCCGTAAGCTCGCCGTCGATGATGCTTTCCAGCTTCTGCTCAATTTCCGCCATATCGCTTCCGGCACCTATCTCCGTCCTCACGGCCAGGATTATATCCTCGAAGAATTCATCTCCGCCAAATTCCAGAATAGGAAAGCCGTGCTCATCTGCATACTCTATTGCCTCGGCCGGCAGCTCCTTAATGAAGACCGGTTTATAAGCAAGGCAGCTTATATTCAGCTGGTTGAGCCTTCTGACCGCATCTGTAATAATCGCCGGATCATCTTTTGCAAAGAGCAGACTTGACAGGACTATGCTTTCCCCTTCAAAAACCTTGTCCCGGCTCATGCCTGCACCCTGGACGAATTCAAAGTCCAGAATTTCCGTAGCTTTGACAGGCCTGCCCAGGCCTTTCTCTCCGGCTATAAGCTTGAAGTCTTTAAAAATATCAATGTCGAATAAATCTTTAACGGTCAGACCCATCGTAAATCCTTTCTAAAATGCAGATGGAAATCAGAAGAACCATGCCGCCGATGCACCAGCCTGCCAGCACATCTGTAGGCCAGTGAACCCCTACGTAAATCCGGCTTGGCCCTATAACTATGGCAAGAAAAGTACAGATTACGGTAAGCACTTTCCTGAGCTTCTCATTTTTGCAGTGACGGTTAACCAGGTAGACCATCAGTCCGTAAAAAACTACTGATGTTACTGAGTGGCCGCTTGGAAAAGAGTACCCTCCCTGAGTGACCAGATGAAGAGCTGCGTCAGGACGTGCTCTCAGGAATATGTGCTTCATGGGCTTGTAAAAAGCCAGCCCTCCCAGAGCGGCCAGAGAAACAGGCAGTCCGTATTTTTTTCTTGTGGGCAAAATGAGCAGCGCCACGCAGAGGGCCACAATAGTCACAGTATCCGAAAGATGTGTTATAACAATTATGACAGGATTAAGCACAGGGTTCCTTAAAGAAAAGAAAGCCTTCTGAACCGCAAGGTCAAGAGGCAGGGGAGCTGTATGGTAAACCACTCCCACTTCATATGTAATGAACGCCGCAAGTGCTGCAAGCACAACTGCAGCAGCAAGCATAATCCTGCATGCTTTCTTTGAAATCATCCTTTTTTCCACACTGATTCTCCTTTGCTTTTTTCTTGAAATTATTATACACTTTTCCTATGGAAAAGACCACCTGTTTTGTGATACAATATCACCTAGATAGAAACATTGGAGGAAAACAAGTTGAAGTTAATCGATAATGTAACAGGCTTTATTGCAGTAGCAAATTCAGTTCTGTCAATGGAGAAATATCATAAACCTATTGATGAGGCAAGGCAGTCCGGCGATCTTGAAAAGGAAAAAGCTATGATTCTTAAAGCTTCTAACGAATGGGCGGACAAGGTTGTCAATCACTTTAAGGCGGACATAAGGGTTATTCATCCGGAAAACCTGCCGGATCACGGTCCTGTTGTTTATATATGCAACCACCAGTCTTATGCAGATGTGCTGGCCTTTTATTACGTTATAAGAAAGCATCAGATAAGCTTTATCGCCAAAGATGCTTTCCGCAAAATACCCGTCTTCAGCAGCTGGATCCCCAGAACTCGGGGCATCTACATTCACCGCGGTGACGCCAGAGCTTCTCTTAAGACAATAAATGAAGGCGTGGAATATCTTAAACAGGGATTTTCTCTTGTAATTTTTCCTGAGGGCACCCGCAGCCGTTCTTCACATATAGGAGAATTCAAGGCGGGCAGCTTTAAGCTTGCCACCAAGGCACGGGTTCCCATCGTTCCCGTTACTATCGACGGCGGCTATAGGACCTTTGAGGAAAAGGGCGTGATTACAAAGGGTGCTCACATTGATTTCATGGTTCATCCTGTAATTGAAACCGCTGATATGTCAAGGCAGGAGCTTGCAGTGGTCCATGAAAAAGTTGAGAAAATCATCCGCCGGGGTATGGATGAAATTCAGGCAGGAAAGACTGCAGAGAGAGAATAAATTCAAATGTCGCATGAGAAGGGTTTTCCCCTGAATTCATGCGACTTTTTACGTTTCATCTTAATAAAGGAACTTTGTTCCCTCATAAATCTCGGCAAAGTCCACCTGACACCTGTTGTCAAATATGGCCACAGGAACTCTATCGCTAAATCCGTAAATTGTCGGGTAAATATCATCCTCTTCACGGTCAAAGACATATGTTATTATTTTCTTTTTATCAGGGTCAACCATCCAGTACTCGCGAACGCCTGCATCCTCATACTTATGAAGCTTGATAAACGCATCCTTCTTTTTAGTTGACGGCGACAGGATTTCAACTATAAAGTCCGGTGCCCCCTCAATCCTGGTCCTTGTTACCTTGCTCCGGTCACAAACCACTATGACATCGGGCTGAACCATGGTTCTGTTCTCATCGACGCGGCCGGCATTGAGAAGCACATCAAAAGGAGAAATACCGGCGATACACTTGCCGCCGTTTTTCTTGATGAAAGTGGAAATTGTGTAGTAAATTTCACCCTGAATCATCTGGTGCACAGAGAAGGGCGCAGTCATATCGTAAATCACTCCGTCGATAAGTTCCACACGCCTCTCGTCGGGTATCTTAAAATAATCCTCTATCGTATATTCTCCCTGCCTTTTGGCCATATAAGGAGACGCTTCCTCACATACTCTGCCGGCTCCTCCCTGAGGCCCGCCTAATACGCTTTCAATAGCCCTCAGGGTTTCATATCTCGGCTTCTCAGTTACACCTGCGAAAATTTTCTGGACGGTACTCAGCGGCACCCCGGAAAGCTCTGCAATCATCTCATTGGTATAGCCAAGCTGAATCTTACGTTCTTTCATTTCTGCGATAGTCATGATAATACTCCTTTCGGCACTTATCCTGTGTTACCATTATATTACCATAATATTTCTTTTTTTGCAATATAGTTTCCATTTTATTTCCTTGTTTTTTCTGTATTTCATTTTATTGCGATGTGTGATAGAATACATTTATAAAAATAAACCGAAATCCGAAATGTGAGAAAGAAGGTCTTAAGATGGAATATATAGGAGATGTACTTTATGATTATGCCAGCGGGCTCTATGCAAATCTGACAAACCGCTGCCCTTGCAGGTGCCAGTTCTGTATCCGCAATATGGTAGATTCTCTGGGCGGCGCAGACAGTCTGTGGCTGAAACGTGAGCCTACAGTTGATGAGGTTAAGGAGCTGCTGAAAGAATGGGATCTGTCAAGATACACAGAACTGGTTTTCTGCGGTTACGGAGAGCCAATGGAAAGACTCGATGATGTGCTTTCATTATGCAGATATATTAAAGATAACACTCATCTGAAAACAAGAATCAATACCAACGGTCTGTCTGATCTCCTTCACGGGCGGGATACTGCCCCTGAACTTGCAGGTCTTGTTGATGCGATTTCCATCAGTCTCAATGCTGCCGATGCACAGAAATACGATGACCTCTGCCATCCGAAGTTCGGTCTTGAAGCATGGCCTGCAATTCTGAAGTTCACTGAGGATGTAAAACAATATGTACCTGATGTGACCATGTCTGTGGTTGGAGGAACCATACCTGAAAAAGACGTAGAAACCTGCCGTCAGATTGCCGAAACCAAGCTGGGAGTAAAATTCAGAGTAAGATAAAAAGCGGACAAAAAATACATAGAAGCGGACAAAGCTGCATCAAATGACTCCGGCCTGTCCGCTTTTATTTTAATATTAAAAATCTGATTCCTGTTGAATCTATTCAATTCCCAGTCCGAAGTTGTCCTTTACCCTCTTCATGGTCTTCTGCGCGATAGCATC
>CAKMLH010000062.1 GCA_927797855.1 uncultured Clostridia bacterium
CCTATGCTCCACCAATAAAGGAATGATCATCTGGTCATTCCTTTTTATGTTGAAGTTAGTATAGGGGGTCGAACCCGAGAGGGCGCGAGCGTAAGTGAGAATATCCTGTGGATATTCGAAAAGTGAGCGGTCCGCAGGCGACCGAACCGGGAGCCAAGGAAGAAGCCTGCGAGCGAAGCGATGCAGGCGGTCGAGCCCCCTATGCTCCACCAGATAATCGGAATGGTCATCGGGCCTTTCCGATTTTTTTAAATTAACAAAAATCGGCGCTTTCCTTCAAAAGGATTGCGCCGAATGGATATACTATATTACTTGTACTCTTCTCTCAGCTTCTTGATCAGCTCATCGATTCTGTGAACCACCTTGACGAAGTCTTCTTCCTTATAGCCTCTTGTTGTCATCGGAGCAGTTCCGATTCTTACACCTGAAGTTTCCTTAGGAGACCTCTTTTCGCAAGGAACGCAGTTTTTATTGAGAGTTATGCCGATTTCATCGCATCTTTCCTGAAGGACTCTGCCGCTGAAAGGTTCATCTGAAAGGTCAAGAAGAATGAGATGGTTGTCTGTACCTCCTGTAACTATCTTGTATCCGAGTCTTATAAATTCATCGGACATAGCCTTGCAGTTTTTAACTACCTGTTTAACATATTCCTTGTACTCAGGTCTTAATGCTTCTTCTGCGCACACAGCCTTTCCTGCAATAATATGTTCCAGCGGGCCGCCCTGTGCATAAGGGAATACAGCGCTGTCCACCTTCTTGGCAAGTTCTTTTCTAGCGAAAATCAGTCCTCCGCGAGGTCCTCTCAGTGTCTTATGAGTAGTTGTTGTTATAATATCGGCATATCCGAAAGGTGACGGATGAACTCCGCCGGCCACGAGGCCTGCTATATGAGCCATATCCACCATGAAGTAAGCTCCCACTTCCTTGGCAATTTCCGCAAAAGCAGGGAAATCGATTATTCTTGAGTATGCGGATGCACCTGTCATAATCAGCTTAGGTCTGCATGCCAGAGCTTTCTTTCTTACGTCAGCCATATCGATATAGCCTCTTTCATCCACATCGTAAAATACAACATTGTAGAGTTTTCCGCTGAAGTTCACCGATGATCCGTGGGTCAGATGACCGCCGTTGTCAAGGCTGAGGGACAGAATGGTGTCTCCCGGCTCCAGAACAGACTTGTATGCGGCGAAATTTGCCTGAGATCCGCTGTGAGGCTGTACATTCACATGATAGTCGGTGTTGAAAACCTTTCTCCACATATCGCAGCAGTATTCCTCAAGCTCATCTATATACTCTGTTCCTCCGTAGTAACGGCTTGTATTGCCGGAAGTACGTACATAAGGATATCCTTCCGCATACTTCCACGACAGACAGCTGCCGCAGGCTGCAAGCACCGCTTCAGAGCAGTAATTTTCGGAAGCGATAAGCTCCACATTGTTTTTCTGGCGGTTATATTCCTTTTCAATAAGGCCTCCTACCACCGGCGACGTCTTCTTGATCAATTCAATATTATCAATATTGTATGTGCTGTTGTCATTTCCGTTAACATCGAACATTTTAACTTTCCTCCATAAAAATAAAACTAACAGGGATAATTTTACCACATATCGGGCTGCAGTTCAAGAAAATATATGGAGGAAGCATATCAGATTTCTTCTATTTTTACAATAGAAACCTCAAATGCTTTGCGCATCTCCGAAGTTCCGTCTTCCAGCTTTTTCTTGTATTCTCTGCTCTGTATTCTGCCTTCTACGGCCAGCTTGGTTCCGATGCCCAGGCTTTCTGCATATCCTGCGTTTCTGCCCCAGGCGATGCAAGGTATGTAATCGGACTTGTTGTACATTCTGTTGACCGCAAGCATGAGATCACATATGTCACGTCCCAGAGGCGATGTTCTTCTCAAAGGAGATTTACACAAATAGCCTTCCAGATATACGTAATTCTCATTATATCCAAAGTTCTCGCTGAGGCTGATTTCCTTTGCAAAGACCACAATATTCAGCTTATTTCTTCCTTCAAATGTTTCATTGTAGGTTCTTATCTGCCCTTTAATTTCAACGAAATCGTTTATCCTTGGCGGATTTTCAAAAATAAGCCTTTCGGATACCATTACGTTTATCTCGTCAATATAACCGCTTCGGCGTTCAATACCCAGAACGAAGGTATAAAATATTTCGCCGTAAGTTTTGTGGCTGAATTTAAGGTCCGACAGCACCGCTCCGCAAAGTTCCGCTATATTGCTTTCCATACTTTTCCTCCATAGTTTTGTTGTCTCTACATTGTATTTTTCCGGAAGAAAAGTATTCCTGTTTCATCGTGTTTTTCTTTTCAGGAAAATGTTTATATATTTATTTGAAAGAGCCACAATGACAAATCCCAGTGAAATAGCCAATGCAATAGTAAGGGCTGCAATACCGTTTTCACTGAATGCAGCGCTGTCCTTTTCAACTATTCCCAGCATGGTGTAATAAAGGCTTCCTCCCGGTATAAGAGGAACAGCCGCAGCCGTTAGGAAAATAGTTGCAGGTGCTTTGTTTACACGTGCCATAATTTCGGCATATATTCCTACAAATATTGATGCAATAAGATAAGGCACGAAATAGCCGTCAATATAGTTCTGCATCAGCAGATAAACAAGCCAAGTAACCCCTCCGCCAATTCCGGCCAGTACAATCTGTTTTCCCTTCATTTTAAGAAAAACAGCAAAGCCGATTGAACCCAGAAATGCTGCTGCCGTCTGAATAATCATATGGCGCCACCTCCCGTTATCATCAGCGAAAGGGCGAATCCGCAGGCTATGGCTGCAGCCTGAAGGAGAGAGTTGGTCAGCCTCAGCATACCTGTCACAATATCTCCGATGAGCATATCCCTTATGGAGTTGGTCATTGCAATTCCCGGAATAAGAAGCATTATGCCGCCTATCATAAGTTTGTCCTGATGGACACCTATACCCAGCTTCATAAGGAGAATTGCACATAGCCCCGACAGAAAAGATATTACAAATACCATGGCAAGCTGATTAGTCTCGTATTTTCCCAGAAAGCGCATCATGGCCAGAATTGCTGTTCCCAGTATTGCCGATGCAATACCGTCCATAGCATTTCCCCCAAAGAAAACAGCAAATCCGCCTGCAATAAGCGCCGCCCCCAGATAGCTGACCCATACGGGATAATTCTTTCTGGCCATAACCTTTTCATATTTTTCTCTCAGCTGAGGCAGCTGTGGCTTATTGGCACATATATACCTGGACAGATCGTTGAGATAATCCAGTTTATCAAAATCCACGCTGTTTCTGACAATCCGCCGTATCTGTGTGATGATGCTTCCGTCGGGGTCTTCCATGGTCACCTGAATATTTGATGTGATTATGAATGCGTTGACCCGTGTGCATCCGTATGCGCTGCACATTCTTTCAATGCTGTCCTCCACGCGGCTTACTTCTGCTCCGCATACCAGCATTTCTTCGGCAATATCGAGAATCGCCTGCAAAAGCTTATTGTAGTCCATTATTCGATCTCCAGTTTCATGACTTCGGGATGACAGCTTACCCCGTACTGAGGGCACTGCTTACATTCGAAAAAGTTAGGTGCCTCCGAAGGATCTATTGCCTCAAACCCAAGCTTTCTGAAAAAGCCCGGTGCTCTGGCAACAAGATATATTCTCTTTCCGCCCAGCTTTTTTACTTCTGAAATGACCTTGTTGACAAGGATTCTTCCCATGCCGGTTTTTCTCAGCACCTTGTCAACTGCAATGCCGTCGATGATATATTCTCCCTGCCTTTTGGCAAGAGCGCATCCTGCCACCAGATAATCATCCCCCTGTGTTATTTTCCAGCATTTTACTATATCCGTATCAACTTCTTCGTCGCCGTCAAACTCCAGCTGGTTATCCACGAAAAACTTCACCAGTCTTTCGTATTCGTCTGTTGATCTCATTGTAAATTTAACCATATTATTTCTCCTGTCTGCCTTCAGTAAGAAGCCCTCTTACTTTTCCTATCATGTAAAGGGATCCGGCATATATGACTGCATCATAGTTTTTCCCGATTTTTCGTGCTGCGAGAGCGGCACTTTCCATATCAGGTATGCTCTGACATGATGCTCCCATTTCTTCTAACTGTTTTTTTAAGGCCTCTGCACCCAGTTTGCGCGGATTGTCCGGTTCAGTAGCTATAAAGTTTCCCGATACTTTAACAAACTCTGAAAGGATGCCCTTTGTATCCTTATCGGCGAGGATTCCAGTGACCATGAGGATTTTCTTTCCGGAAAGGTAGGTTTCCGCTGCTTTCCTGAGGGCTTTCGCTCCGTCAGGATTGTGAGCGCCGTCTATTACAACCACGGGTCTGTCTCCTGCCTGAGACATCACCTCAAAACGTCCGATCTGCTTTGCTGAAGCAAATCCCCTGTAAATATCCTCTCTGCAAAGTGTTACCTCTCCCTCTTCCTCCAATATATCCAGTGCTGCCAGGGCACAGATGGCATTTTTTATCTGATGCTCTCCAAGCATGGTTATTTGCAGATTTTCGTATAGTATGCCCTGAATTACCGTATCAAAAGTAATTCCGTCAAGGTCTTGCCTTTTTACAGTGTATGGGATATTGCAGGTTTCAAAGTACAGGCTCTTACATTCTGCGGCTCTGCTTTCAATTACCTTCAGAGCCTCAGGTGCTTCTGCACTTGTTACCACAGGGCAGCCTTCCTTTATAATACCGGCTTTTTCAAAAGCGATTTCCGAAAGAGTCTTTCCCAGTCTGTCAGTATGGTCGTATGAAATTGATGCTATTACAGATACCAGCGGTGATTTGCACACATTGGTGGAATCGCCTCTGCCGCCAAGTCCCACTTCCATAACCGCATAGTCACAGCCTTTCTCCCTGAAGTAAAGAAAAGCTATGGCCGTTATTACTTCAAACTCTGTAGGTGACTGTTCTCCCCTTGCAGTCATAATCTCTGCGCAGCGGAGAACTCTGTCTGTATACAATGCAAGGTCTTCGTCGGTAATATACTTTCCGTCCAGCTCTATTCGCTCATTAAAGACTTCAAGAAAAGGCGAAGTGTACAGACCTGTTTTGTATCCGGCTGCCTGAAGAACGCTGTAAATATATCTGCATATTGAACCCTTGCCGTTGGTCCCTGCAACGTGAATAATCTTAAGTTCATCCTGAGGATTTCCCAGAAGTTCCATGAGAGAATTCATCCTTTCCAGTCCCAGAATGCTCCCAAACCGCTGAAATTCATGGATTTTTTCTATTGCTGAATTTGCGCTGACTGAATTCATTGTATTATCCCTACTTTATTTTATCTTTTGGGAAACTGATTCGAGCTGTGCAGTTACCTTGGCCAGCATCTCCTCATACATTTCCTTCTTTGCCCTTTCTTCGTTTATTACCTTTTCCGGCGCCTTGCTTACAAAGCCCTGGTTTGAAAGCTTGCCGTTAACTCTGGCAACCTCGCCTTCCAGCTTCTTTTTTTCCTTGGTGAGTCTGTCATACTCTTCTTTGTAATCAACAAGATCATCCAGCGGAACGTAAATTTCGGCACCGTCGATAACGGCAGAAACAGCATCATCAGGTATTTCTGACTTGCTTGCCGCAAAAGTGATTTCAGTGATATTGCCGAGATTTTTCAGATACTGAGTCCCTGCCTTCAAAGTCTCTTCTTTTTCACCTTCTGAAAGAATAATGGCTCTCAGTTTCTTGGAAGGCACTACATTTTTTTCTGCCCTTATGTTTCTTATGGCCTTTATTGCATCCATTGACGTTTCAAGGATTCCCGATGCCTTAGGATAAATATAATTTAAGCTTGTCTTAGGCCACTGTGCCTTGATGAGATAGCCTTTCTCGTCCTCGCCGTGCGGCAGGAAGCCCCAGATTTCCTCGGTGATAAAAGGCATAAACGGATGAAGGAGCTTGAGCATATTCTTCAGGCACATAACCAGCGTGAACCTTGCAACCTTTTTGTCCTCTTCATCGTCTCCCCAGAGTCTCGGCTTAACCAGCTCGATATACCAGTCGCAGTATTCATTCCAGATAAGGTCGTAAACCTTCTGTCCTGCCAGCGCCAGATCGTATCTTTCCATAGCTTGGTCCACATACTCGATAGCATCATTTACTTTGTTTATAATCCACTTGTCCTCATCCTTAAGGGCAATGTTTGCAAAATTGGTAGTATTGGCACAGCATCCGCCGCAGCAGTCCCGGCAGCACTTGGCCATTTCCTTAAAGCTGCCGTCCTCATTCTGGAGGTTCATGATTACGAATCTTGAAGCGTTCCAAAGCTTATTTGCAAAGTTTCTGCAGGATTCCAGTCTGTCTTCCTTGAATCTCATGTCATTTCCCGGTGTTATACCTGTGGAAAGCATGAATCTCAATGCATCTGCACCGTATTTGTCAATGATTTCAAGCGGGTCTACGCCGTTTCCAAGGGATTTGGACATCTTGCGTCCCTCTGCATCTCTTACCAGTCCGTGGATATATACATCGTGGAAAGGTACCTCTCCCATATATTCCAGTCCGGAAAATACCATTCTTACTACCCAGAAGAAAATGATGTCGTAACCTGTTACAAGTACATCCGTTGGGTAGAAATATTCCAGATCAGGTGTTTTTTCAGGCCATCCGAGAGTTGAGAAAGGCCAGAGAGCGGAGCTGAACCAGGTATCCAGAACATCCTCGTCCTGACGCATGTGAGTGCTGCCGCACTTAGGACATGCTTTCGGCATTTCATAATCAACAACCATTTCGCCGCAGTCATCACAGTAATATGCCGGGATTCTGTGTCCCCACCACAGCTGACGGGAAATACACCAGTCCTTAATGTCCTCAAGCCAGTGAAGATAAGTCTTCTCAAATCTTTCAGGAATGTGTCTCAGAGTTCCGTTCTTAGCCGCTTCGATTGCCGGCTTGGCAAGCTCTTCCATGGCAACGAACCACTGGTCGCTGATCATATCCTCAATTACAGTGTGGCATCTGTAGCATTCACCCATTGGGATGACCTTTTCCTCTGTCTTAACCAGATAGCCTGCCGCTTCAAGGTCTGCGACCCAGTTCTTTCGGCATTCATAGCGGTCCTGTCCCTCGTACTTTCCTGCAAGGGCATTCATCGTAGCATCCTTGTTGATGCAGCTCGGGCAGCCCAGACCGGCACGCTGTCCCACTTCAAAGTCATTAGGGTCATGAGCCGGGGTAATCTTTACTGCGCCTGTTCCCTTTTCAGGATCAGGATATATGTCGGCTATAATAGGAATTTCTTTGCCCACCAGCGGCAATATAACCTTCTTTCCTACTAAATCCTTATATCTTTCATCAGAAGGATGAACCGCAATGGCTTCATCGGCAAACATTGTCTCCGGTCTTGATGTTGCCACTACTATACCGTCAAAGGAGCCGTCTGCTGACGGATATCTGAAGTACCAGTACTTTCCGTTTCTGTCTTCATGCTCCACTTCCGCATCTGACAGCGTGGTCATACAGGACGGGCACCAGTTAACAAGGCGGTTACCCTTGTATATAAGGCCTTTCTGATAAAGCCTTATAAATGCTGTCTTTACCGCATTGCTGCAGCCTTCGTCCATAGTGAAGCGTTCTCTTGACCAGTCGCAGGAGTCTCCCAGCTTACGGCACTGACGGGTTATTCTGCCGCCATACTCCTCCTTCCATGCCCATGCACGCTTAAGGAACTCTTCTCGGCCCAGGTCTTCCTTTTCCAGGCCTTCTTCCTCTCTGATTTTGTTTACTACCTTAACCTCAGTGGCTATGCTGGCGTGGTCTGAACCCGGAAGCCAGAGTGCACTGTAGCCCTGCATTCTCTTCCATCTTGTGAGAACATCCTGCAGAGTCTGGTCAAGTGCGTGACCCATGTGCAGCTGTCCTGTAATGTTTGGCGGCGGCATTACGATGGTGAAAGGTTTCTTGTCCTTGTCCACCTCCGCTCTGAAGCAGCCGTTTGTTTCCCACATTTCGTATATGCGGTCTTCAAAATCTTTTGGGTTG
>CAKMLH010000063.1 GCA_927797855.1 uncultured Clostridia bacterium
AAAACGTATCTAAATGCAAAGGAAATGTGCCTGATAAACGCCTTCTTTAATTATCATTTTCACGTCAAAAAGGAGCTGCCATTGCCGCAGAAATTGCCGCGGCTGCCTGACAGCTCCTTTCTTTACCTCATGGAAAGACTAATATCTTTCGTTGCTCTGATTTTTCTGATTCTTCTGGTTCTTCTGGTTTTTCTGGTTTTTTTCATCTCCACAGTCAGTAAAATTGTTGTTATTATACCTTTCATCGGTATTTTTATTGGACTGCTTGTTTGCAGACTTGTTTCTGTTTGTCTCTTTCATTTTGAATCCCTCCTCAAAAGATATTTTGTGCATCACGTTTCAAAGTATTATAGGTAAAATGAGGTTTTCTTTTGAAAAAAGCAAATGGAAATTTTTAAAATTAATTTGAAAATCTATATTTTTTTATTGACATCAGCCCCCAAAAATGCTAATATGTCAAATGTGCCGATAAGTATGCATCTTTAGCTCAGCTGGCAGAGCACCTGACTCTTAATCAGGGTGTCCAGGGTTCGAACCCCTGAAGATGCACCACAAAAATTAGGACAGTCGTACGGCTGTCCTAATTTGTTTTTTGATTTATTTTATCTTTCTTTACCTGTTCAATATCTCCATGAACTGCTCACCTGTAATGGTTTCTTTCTCATAAAGGAATTCCGCAAGTTCATCCAGCTTCTTTCTGTCATTACGCAGAATGTCAAGAGCCTTTTCGTATTGTTTCTTTACAAGCTCAATGACCTTCTTGTCTATTTCAGACTGGGTAGCCTCAGAGCAAGCAAGAGATGTGTCTCCGCCCAGATACTGGTTGGTTACCGTTTCCATTGCAACCATTCCGATTTCATCATTCATTCCGTATCTTGCAATCATTGCGCGGGCCAGCTTTGTAGCCTGCTCAATATCGTTGGCTGCACCTGTTGTTATGGAGCCGAATACGACCTCCTCGGCGGCTCTTCCGCCTGTAAAGGTTGCAATCTTGTTCTCGATTTCCTCTTTGCTCATAAGATAATGATCGCCGTCCTCAACCTGCATGGTATAGCCAAGAGCGCCGGAAGTACGCGGCACGATGGTGATTTTCTGCACAGGGGCGGAATTTGTCTGACGTGCCGCCACAAGAGCATGCCCTATTTCGTGATATGCCACTATGCGTTTTTCCTTATCGGTGAGGATTGCATTCTTCTTCTGATATCCTGCAATTACAGTTTCAATGCTTTCCTCCATATCCGCCTGGGTTACGGTTTCCCTTCCGTCCCTTACGGCACGCAGTGCAGCTTCGTTTACTATATTTGCAAGCTCGGCTCCGGATGCTCCGGAGGCCATACGTGCAACCTTGCTGTAATCCACATTTTCGTCCATGGCAACTTTCTTGGCGTGGACTTTAAGAATTTCTTCTCTTCCTTTAAGGTCAGGAAGCTCTACAGGTACGCGACGGTCAAACCTTCCCGGTCTTGTCAGTGCCGGGTCAAGGGATTCCGGTCTGTTGGTGGCAGCAAGAATGATTACGCCGTTATTTCCTTCGAAACCGTCCATTTCTGTCAGAAGCTGGTTGAGCGTCTGCTCTCTTTCATCGTTTCCTCCAATGGTTCCTTCACGCTTTTTGCCTATGGCATCTATTTCATCTATAAACACGATACACGGAGCTTTTTCCTTGGCCTGCTTAAACAGATCCCTTACTTTTGAGGCACCCATGCCCACAAACATCTCCACGAATTCGGAACCGGACATGGAGAAAAACGGAACATTGGATTCGCCGGCAACGGCTTTTGCCAGCATGGTCTTGCCCGTTCCCGGAGGACCCACAAGCAGGATTCCCTTTGGCATTGAAGCGCCGATTTCTTGGTATTTGCTCGGGTCGTGAAGGTAGTCAACGACTTCGCTGAGAGCTTCCTTGGCCTCATCTTCTCCCGCCACATCGGAAAATTTTATTCCGTCCGATGACTTGACATACACCTTGGCATTGCTCTTTCCCATGTTGAACATCATCGAATTAGGTCCGCCGGCCTTGGACATGAACTTCCGTGACAGCATTTCTCCCAAACCGATAAAAATAACCAGCGGCAGAATCCATGTAAGCAGAATGCTCATAAGAGGCGACATTTCCTGGACGATTTCTCCATAGATTTTTGCCCCATTTTCATACAGCCGTTCAATCAGCTGCGGGTCATTTACAACACCTGTTCTGGAAATATTCTTTTCATTTTTATCTGTAAAAATAATCTGATTTTCCTCAATCTGCACCTTCCCTACATTATGTTTTTCCGTCATGGTTATAAATGTACCATAATCCACATCCTGAACCTGGGATTGGCCCATGTACGGCACCACCAGTGCATTAAACAGCAATATTACAATGAGAATAACAAAATAGTAGTACAGCAAAGGCTTTCTCGGTTTCTTTACTTCGTTCATTTTATCCATCCTTTTCAAAAAGTAATGATTTATATATACCCTGTTACTTCGATTTTAAAAGATTAATCTGAACTGAAAATAAACAAAAATCCTTACGTGTCACATTTTATTACACTTTGCTTGGATTTTACAAAAAAGTTTTGCCTTGAAGGTGAGCCTGACATCTTTTATTTCCTTAAATTGCTAATTAATCCCCTATATGGTATAATCCAAGGTAATATTTCAGCAAAGAGGAAACATGACAGATATGAACAAAGCCATAGAAATCTTCGGAAATCATATATACCGGCTGGCACGGACCAGTCCCCGCAAAGCACTGAAGGAGCTCTCCTTTGTTTACAAGACAGCCGGTCTGAAGTGCAGATACTTCCCGTCCAGGTCTCTGCTTCCTGCCAGACAGTATATGCAGTGGGCAGCAGCAGATTCCGCAGTCAGACCCCTTATTCAACCTGACCGTTCAGCGATTGTCAGCATCTACCTTCCCTGCGAGGTTCTGCACGCCATGGGAATATACCAGATGTTTCCCGAAGCTCTGGCTTGCTATCTTGCTGCAGGAGGAAGCGAAAAGTTTTTTATTGAGAAAGCTGAGGAAGCCGGTATGCCCGGTACCCTGTGCTCCTACCACAAGAGCTTTATCGGCCTTGCTGAATCGGGAGTGCTGCCGAAACCTAGATTTATTATCAATACAAGTCTTGCCTGTGATGTAAATCATCTTTCCTTCAGACGAGTGGCAGATTATTACAATATCCCTCATTTTATGATTGACGTCCCATCCCGGTACAGCCCTGAAAACCTAGATTACGTGAAGGATCAGCTGCACCGTATGGTTGATTTTATTGAAGAAAACAGCGACTTCCGGCTCAACGAGGACAAGCTTGCTGAGGCAGCAGGAAGAAGCAGACGCACTCTTGATAATTTCCGCAAAATCCTGGAACTGAGAAAAGACATATATTTATCTGACGAGATGACTTCCCATATGCTTTCCGTATTTGCCACCCACGTAATGCTTGGGTCAAAAGAAGCGGAGAAATACAGCGAAGACATGGTACAACAGCTTTCCAGGTGTCCCAGAGGGCGAAAGGGAGTCCGCCTCTTCTGGGTACATACCCTGCCTTACTGGCAGGACGGGCTGCGCAGCCTTCTTAATTTTACGGACAGATGCGAAATTGTCGGATGCGATATGGTTCTTGATGCTCTGGACGCTGACACCGGTCAGGAGGATCCTTTTACCTATATGGCGGACAGGCTCCTTCGAAACACATCAAACGGAGCAGGAGAAAACAGGATTAACGCAGTGTTAAAGTACGCAAGGGAGCTTGATGCAGACGGCATCGTCTGGTTCTGCCACTGGGGATGCAAGCAGACGGCAGGAAGCTCTTCAGCTGCAAAAAAAATACTTGAAGAAAAGGGCTTTCCTACTCTCATTTTAGATGGTGACGGCTGCAGCCGGCAGAATGCCAATGACGGACAGGCAGTCACCAGAATGGAAGCTTTTCTTGAATTGTTGGAGAAGAGAAAATGATCGGATATAACTGCAAATACGCACCTGTTGAAATTATGGCAGGTTTCGGAGAAAAATACCAGCTTATAAATAATGTGGCCGAAAATTTTGACTATTCTTCGGCCATACTTCATCCCAATATGTGTTCCCACGCAAAGGCCGTGCTGGAAGATGTCCACAGAGGCGGGTACCGGAAGCTGCTGTTTATGAACTGCTGCGACAGCTCAAGGAGAGTTTTCGATGCGGTCAGCAGAGACATGGACAGCGGAGTGGATTTCTCCTGCTGCCTGGACCTTCCTTCCTGCACTTCCTGCTGCGCTGTGGAAAAGTTCAGGGACGACCTTCTGGATTTTATAAATAGATATGAAAAATTCAGCGGCATAACCTTTGATGTGAAACATTTTCTTTCCTCTTTTTCCTGCAGCAAAAAAGAAATAAAGGGAAAATATGTTGCTCTTCTCGGTGCAAGGAGCAATAAAACCATTGCGGAAACCGTGAGAAAATGTTTCAAAGGTATAGATGTTCTGGATCTTACATGCGCAAACAACAGGGATTTACCTCCTTTTGAAGCAGCTTCTGATGAGCCTCTGGACAGTATTATGCTTAAATACTCAAAGGCTCTCCTTTCGCAGGTGCCTTGTATGCGGATGCGGGATATAAAAGGAAGGGAAGCTCTCATTGAAAGCAAAAACTGTCTCGGCATTATTTACTGTACTGTAAAATTCTGCGATTATTATGATTTTGAATTTTCACAGCTGAAAAATAAAGGAATTCCTGTTATAAAAGTGGAAACGGATTTTACTTCCCAGTCATCAGGGCAGCTTACAACCCGGCTTGAAGGTTTTTATGAGACTGTACGCCAGAAAAGCGGCGAAGCTTTACTAAAGGATACCGGCCCGACAAAAGGAAAATTTTTCTTAGGCATAGACAGCGGCTCAACTTCAACTGAGCTCGTAGCCCTGGACCGTGATCTGAATATAGTCAAAATGGTGAAAGTACCTACGGGAGCAAAAGCAGCCGTAGGTGCAAAAAAGGCTTTGGAGCAGTCGGGGATCGATGACGGCGATATAGCATTTACAACAGCTACAGGCTACGGAAGAAAAAATATCGATTTCGCCGATTACAATGTAACAGAAATTACATGTCACGCCAGAGGTGCCAAATATCTTTACGATGATGTTACAGCAGTTATTGATATCGGTGGGCAGGACAGCAAGGTAATAAGCCTTGACGAGAACGGTCTTGTCTCAGGCTTTGCTATGAACGACAAATGTGCAGCAGGCACAGGCCGCTTTCTTGAAAACATGGCAAAGATCCTTGAGCTGGACATGGAAAGCATGTCTGAAATCGGATTGAATTATAAAAAAGATCTGAATATTTCCAGCATGTGTACCGTTTTTGCAGAGTCTGAAGTGGTTTCTCTTATTGCCGAAAACAACTCCGTCAAAGATATCGTCCACGGTCTCAACAAAAGCGTGGCATTAAAGACAAAGGCTCTTTCAGCCGGTGTCAAAGATCTGAGCGCCCTTATGATGACCGGAGGTGTTGCCAATAACAAGGGGGTAGTTTCAGAGCTTGAAAAGCAGCTCAATACAAAGATATTCATTCCGGAGCATCCTGAATTCTGCGGTGCCCTGGGTGCAGCACTTATAGCGGCGGAACAATTTAATCTGAAAAAATTTCTCAGATAAAAGTTTGTATTTAATTTTTCCTCTTTATGGTATAAAATAAAAGAAAAGCACTATATTCATATTGAACAAGGAGGAAAAGAATATGGGAGATTACAGCAAATTTATCGCTCCGGAACGCAGAAGTGTGCCGACGCCAAAGGATATGGTCAAAGACGGAAAATGTGTCTTCGGTACATTCGATAAGGAATTTGAAACCATGGATCTTCTGGGCATCAAAAATCCCACGGCGGCTCCGGATTGTTTTAAACGCCTTAAACTGACACTCTGGGAGGCTATGGAAGTGCATCTTGAGGAGGGAGTTCTCCTTGCAGTATGCTGCGATATGGGCATTTTCGGACTTACATTCCATGTTTTCTTTGATAAGCGCACCAAAAAAGTCTACAGCTTCAGCACTAACGTAAAGAGCAAGGAGACATTCATCTCCCCGAATCTCTTAAACGGTGCGGAAACAAAAGCAGAGGCTGAGAACTTCCATATTCGTTACGTAAATAACTTTCAGGATGGCTGCTGTCATGCAGAGGGTCATCACGACGGAGATGACGGCCACATTGAATACAATTTTGAGCTGAAGCGTCTTTCCAAGCCCGGAGTGGTGTCCATCCCCTTTGCAGACCCGGCAAAGCGGCATCGTCCTCTCTACTCACAGAAGGATTTCTTTAAAATCGAAGGCAGTCTCACCCTGAACGGTGAAACCTTCCACACTACCGAAAACAGCGCTGCAATTATAGATGACCATAGAGGATACTATCCGAGAAAAGCTCATTATGACTGGCTTACCACCATGGGAATTCACGATGCTGACGGAGAGCGCAAATGGTTTGCATTTAATCTTACCAGAAATCAGTCAATTGATCAGGATAAGTACAACGAAAATCTTATCTGGTTTGAAAATAAGACCAGTCTGCTGACTCCAATCACTTTCACCAGAGACGTTCCGACTATAGATTTTAAGGATCATGCTCTCTGGCAGGTACGGGATGAGCACGACATGGTAAATATTGATTTCCATGTGGATAACGTATTCAGAATGATCACCCACGCTAAGCCTTTTGTCAACATCGAATACTTCGTTGCCTTTGGTACCCTCTACGGATATGTTCGCGACGAGGACGGCAAGAAATATGTACTTGACGGCATGATGGGCATGGGCGAAGACAAGGACCTGCTCCTGTAGTAAATTACATAATCAAAGATTTTAATGCACTAAAAAAACGAGCGTACCGTTCTTTATACTATGGTACGCTCCTTCATTTATATTGATTTTTGGTTATCTGCACCTGTTCCTAACAGTTCTTGCTCCGGATATAGGACTTTATAGCCGCCGACATAAACTCCGCCGTTCCATCCCCGGCTTTGTCCAGATTAGCCTTAAATCGTTCATCAGCGATATACATTTCTGCAAGTCCGGCCATAATCTCATCGGTGCAGGTATAGAAATTGTCGCTGATATACTTCTGCCATTTGGCTGCCTGTGCCATAGCCTCAGAGCTGTCCGGCCTTATCCCTTCTGCCGCAAGTGCTGCAAACTCTGCAAATATTTCGCTCTGCTCCTGGTTCACCTTCTGCCACTTCCCCTCGTCATAGTTCTTAGTGCGCTCTTCACTTTCCTTAAAAGCTGCGGTGTTTCCCCATTTCTCACGGGCTTCATCCGCATACTTTTTGCGGCACGCGTCAATCTCCTTTGTATCAAATTCCTTAAAGCTCATTTTACTTTCTCCTCTCATTTCTGCCTCAAGAAGGGCTATGATTTTTTCCAGGCGCTGCTTTTTCTTCAGAAGCAAGTCGTGCTGTGCTTCCATCATGCGTCTTCGGTCCAGCCCCGGCTCATCCAGCATCTCTTTGATTTCCTCCAGGGGAAAATCCATTTCCTTGAGAAACATTATCTGCTGAAGCCTTAAAAGCTCCGCCTCGCCGTAATCTCTATATCCGTTTTCTGCGGACTTGGTCGGACTGAGAAGCCCTATCTTATCATAATGATGCAGAGTCCTCACGGTTACGCCTGCCAGCTCAGCCGCCTCGTTTATCCTCATATGCCTTACCCTCTCTTTGCAAAACTTGTTTTTTCAGTTGGAACTTTAAGTCTATGATAAACTATGACGTTAGGTCAGAGTCAAGGGGTTTTCTAAAAAATTTTTTAGTCGATGGCAATTACGGTATAGCCTTCTTCCTCCACAGCTTTCTTCAGTGCCTCATCCGAAGCTGCGGCATTTGGCGTGAAATAAACCACAGCTGTTCCCTTATCGTGGCTTACTTCTGCAGCTTCAACGCCTTCAAGAGCCTCAAGTGCTTTCTTTACATGGGCCTCACAGT
>CAKMLH010000064.1 GCA_927797855.1 uncultured Clostridia bacterium
CCTCGCCTTCCCCAGCCGAAGTTCACACCGGGATACTTGTGAGCAAGAGCTGCAGCATCTGCCTCTCTTGCCGTTACGGCAAACTGAGGTTTAAACTCCTCTATCTGTTTTTCCAAAAGTTCTGTGTTCCCACCGCAGGTGAGGGCTTCCACCTTGAAACGTCCGGGGTTTTCCCTGACAACATCAAGAGTCTGGGTACCTATGGACCCTGTGCTTCCTAAAATTGCAATCTTTTTCATTATCAAAACCAACGCCTCTGTCTAAGCCAGGAATTCTATACAGTAAAATACTACCGGTGCAGTAAACAGGACGCTGTCAAACCTGTCAAGTATACCGCCATGACCCGGAATAAGGTGTCCGTAGTCTTTAATACCCATCTGTCTCTTGAATGCAGAAGCCGAAAGGTCTCCCAGCTGGGACACGATGCTGCCGAAGAAGCCTGTGATAAGGCACAGGATTTTGAAGTCCGGTGCGAAGAAATGTCCGAAAAGTATACAAAGAATCATACTTCCGATTACTCCTCCCACTGCACCTTCAATGCTTTTCTTAGGGCTCAGGTGAGGGCAGAGCTTGTGTTTTCCTATTGCCATTCCCGTAAAATATGCCATGATGTCCGTGCCGAAGGCTGCGAGAAACACCAGCCAGATCAGCTGCCTGAAAGGTGTCTGGTCGATAAGAACGATATGGAAAGAGAGAAATCCCGTATAGAAAATTCCCATGAGAGTTGATGTCATATCCTGAAGTTTCCTTTTTTCCACATTGAAGCCGTATATCATAGAGCACATTACAACTGCTGCAGCCCAGAACATTACGAATCTGTAGTCATCGGGGAAAAATGCATCCAGTGTATAAAGGGCTGCTACGGCTATATATCCCAGGGGGACGCAGGGTCTGGTCCCTACTGCTTCAAATCCCTTGTAAAACTCATGGAGCCCTATGATTCCCACAGCAAAGGCTGCTGCAAAGAGCCACGGCCCTCCCAGATATACAAGTATAAAAAGGGGCAGCATAATGCATGCGGATATTATTCTTGTTTTCATTTTCAGTTCCTCCCTCCGAAACGTCTTCCCCTGGAGGAAAACTCTTTTACTATGTCCTCAAACTCCTCCGGCGTAAAATCAGGCCAGAGGGTTTGGGTAAATGCAAATTCACTGTATGCCGCCTGCCAGAGCAGGAAGTTGGAAAGCCGCTCCTCACCGCTTGTCCTTATAATGAGATCAGGGTCCGGAATATTTCCGTTTTCATCGCCGGTGAAAAGCTCCCTTGAAAGGAGTTCCTCCGTCACATCCCCGGCTTTGATTATTCCTTCTTCCACCTTTCTGCACAGCCTTTCGGCTGCCCTTGTAATTTCGGCACGGCTGCCGTAGTTCAATGCAATGTTAAACTGGAGCCCGTCATTGTCATAAGTGGTTTCAAGGGCCTTATCAATACTTGCAACAGCTGCAGCGGGCACCTTCTCATGGTAATCTCCGAGAATATGAACTTTCACATTGTTTTCATCAAGTTCTGCCAGTTCGCTTCCCACAAACTTCACCAGCAGATTGAATATTCCTCCCACTTCCTCCTGAGAGCGTTTCCAGTTTTCAGTAGAAAAGGCATAGACTGTAAGGTACTTGATTCCCATCACATCAGCCTTTTTAATTATCTCTTTCATGGCCAGCATTCCCTGATTATGTCCTGTCAATCGTGAAACGCCGTTCTTTTTGGCCCAGCGCCCGTTGCCGTCCATTATGACAGCCACATGGCGCGGTGTTTTAATACTTTCTTCCATATTTCTCCTGTTAAACAATGTGGCTGCCCCAAGCACAAGCAGCCACACACGTTATTATACTTCCATAATTTCTTTTTCTTTTTCAGCCACCACCTGGTCTATTTCCTTGATGGTCTTGTCCGTAGCCTTCTGCACATCATCAAGAGCCTTCTTGAGATCATCTTCGGTTATTTCGTGATTCTTTTCAAGCTTTTTTAAATCGTCATTGGCATCTCTTCTCAGGTTTCTGATTGCAACCTTGCAGTCCTCTCCCATTTTCTTGACTGTTTTCGTAAGCTCTTTTCTTCTTTCCTCGGTAACCTGAGGAATTACCAGCCTTACGCACTTTCCGTCGTTGGAAGGGTTAATGCCTATATTCGCAATGTTTATTGCTTTTTCGATTTCATGGATTGACTTAGGGTCAAAAGGTGAAATCAGAAGTGTTCTGGGATCAGGAACGGAAATGTTTGACAGGTTTTTAAGGGGTGTCGGTGTTCCGTAGTAATCCACCATAACCTTATCCAGTAAAGCGGCATTGGCTCTGCCGGCTCTTACTGTATTCAGCTCCTCTTTTAAAACTGAAATTGTCTTTTTGCTTCTTTCCTCAAGATTCTTTTTAATACCTTCCATTTTGTTTCCTCCGGATTATCAGATTTTATTTAATTATTGTTCCAATTTTTTCGCCTGCTATGGCCTTAAGTACATTGCCTTCTTCAGCGATGGCAAATACATGTATCTTTATATTGTTATCCTTACATAGAGTTGCCGCTGTAAGGTCCATAACCTTTAAATCTTTCTCCACAACTTCCATGTGGGTCAGTTCGCTGAACATCTTAGCATCAGGATTTAATGCAGGATCGCTGTCGTACACTCCGTCTATATTCTTGGCCAGAAGTATGACATCAGCATCGATTTCTGCAGCTCTCAGTGCTGCCGTCGTATCCGTAGAGAAGAAAGGATTGCCTGTCCCGGCGCCGAATATAACCACATCCCCATGTTCAAGATGGCTCAGGGCTTTTCTTCTGGCATAAGGCTCAGCAACCTCTCTCATTTCAATGGCCGTCTGAACTCTGGCAGGTACGCCGAGAGCCAGGAAAGCATCCTGAAGAGCCAAGGCGTTCATTACCGTGGCCAGCATTCCCATATAGTCGGCCGTAGCTCTGTCCATATCCTTGCTGGTGCGGCCCCTCCAGAAATTGCCTCCGCCGACGACAATGGCGACCTCAACGCCAAGATCGTGAATCTGTTTCACCTCGCCGGCAACTTTGCGCGTCATCTCTTCGTTTATTCCGAAACGCTGGCTGCCTGCCAATGCTTCTCCGCTTATTTTAAGCAGAACTCGTTTATATATAGGTTTCATAAAGCCTCCTTGCTGCGTCACATCTCAGCCGCTGTAATTACTGACAAATATTATACCATACTTATACCCATAAGCGAAAGATGTTTATTGGATTTTTTGTTTTTAATCCTGTCCTGCAAGCATCTGCGTATGATACAGCTGAGCATACATGCCGCCTTTTCTGATGAGCTCACTGTGTGTACCCTGTTCCTGGATTCTTCCGTCGTCTATGACCACAATCCTGTCTGCATTTTTGACTGTAGCCAGTCTATGTGCAATTATTATTGTGGTTCTTCCCTGTGACAATCTTCCGAAAGCTTTCTGTATATTGGCTTCCGTCACGCTGTCAAGAGCCGAAGTCGCCTCATCGAGTATGAGGATCGGCGGATTCTTAAGAAAAATTCTCGCAATGGATATTCTCTGTTTCTGACCTCCGGAAAGCAGAGTCCCCCGCTCACCCACATAAGTATCAAAACCATCGGGCATATTCATTATATCATCGTAAATCTCGGCTTCTTTCGCCGCCTCCTGAACTTCTTCAAAGGAAGCGTCGGGCCTGCCGTACCTTATATTCTCGTAAACGGTATCTGCAAAGAGAAAAACATCCTGCTGAACTATTCCCACCGCATTTCTCAGGGAGCTCTTTGTCACAGTTCTGATGTCATGTCCGTCTATGGAGATGCTTCCCTCTTCAACATCATAAAACCTTGGAATCAGCTGGCACAGAGTGCTCTTTCCACCTCCCGAATGTCCTACTACAGCAACACATTCACCGGGCTTTATATCCAGTGAAATTCCGTGAAGAACCTCCGCATTGTTGTTATAGCTGAAGACCACATTATCCATAACCAGATGTCCTTTTACATCTTCCAGTACGGCAGCATGGGGTTCTTCCTTTATGCTCGGTTCAACACGCATAATTTCCACAAAGCGTTTGAGCCCTGCAAGACCGTTGGTGAATACTTCTGCAAAGGTGGCCAGTTTTCTCACCGGTGTGATGAAAGAAGTGATATAAAGCATAAAGGTTATGAGATCGATATAGTTCATTCTCTCCTGCATAATCAGCAGGCCTCCCACTGCTATAACTGACACCTGGAGAAAGCATATAAAAAATTCCATGGAGGCGTTAAAGCGTCCCATAGCCTTATAATACCCTGTTTTAGAGCCCTTATATATTTCGTTGGAGCGGTCAAAGCGGCGGTAGTCCACTTCCTGGTTATCAAATGCCTTTGAAGTCTTCATTCCGGAAAGGGTGGATTCAATATCAGCATTAATGTCCGCCATTTTCTGTTTTACTCTGGCAGAGGAACTCATCATACTGTTCTTGCATAAGACCACCACCAGCACAAAAACGGGAATTATAGCCAGCACAGCCAGTGCCAGTCTCCACTCTACCGTGAACATTACCGCAAGAGCCCCTATTATTGTCACAGAGGAAATCAGGAGGTCTTCCGGGCCGTGGTGGGCAAGCTCAGTAATTTCAAAAAGATCACCTGTAAGCCTGTTCATCAGTTTGCCCGTTCTGTTTCTGTCGAAGAAGTCAAAATCCAGCTCCTGAAAGTGCCTGTAAAGGTCTTCTCTTATGTCGGCTTCCACCCTGATACCGAAGGTATGGCCCCAGTAAGTTATAATATAATTGAGTCCCGCCCTCAGGACAAAAGCCGCCGCAGCAATGGCCATAACCGTAAAGAATGCGCCAAAAAGTTTTCCCGGAAGGAGCTCATACATTGCATATCTCGAAACAAGGGGAAATGCAACATCGATGGCTGCAACCGCAAAGGCACAGAGCATGTCCAGTATGAAAAGCTTCCTGTGTGCTCGGAAATACGATATGAATACTTTGAAAATTGATCTGTTAAAATCCCTTTTTTCCACTTATGCTGTTTCCTCCTGATTTATTATTTTTGATAGTATATGCCTGCTTCCGTAAACACCATTTCCATAGGTTTATCCCAGGGTTCCATGGGTATGTGATCTGTCTTCTGCACTTCAAAGGCCGCTGCAGCTATGTGAGCATTGACACACTTCTCTAAATATCTGTCATAAAATCCTGCACCCATTCCCATTCTGCCGCATTGCGGGTCAAATACTGTGCAAGGGCATATAACCAGATCTATTTCCTCCGGCGGTATCTCCAGGGATTTCTCCTGTAAAGGCTCCATTATGCCGAAATATCCCGGCTTCCAGGCGTCTTCTCCTTGAGGAAGCATGGCGATCATCTCACTGTCCGATATGCAGAGGGGATAAACCAGCCTCTTTCCTGCCGCCTCATCTGCCCTTTCAAGGGCATCCAGTCTGACCTCTCCTTTGGTAGCCCGGTATATGAGTACAGTCTTCGCCTTCCTGAAAACCTCTGAGGCGGCAATTCTCTCCGATATAACGGCAGAAAACCTTTCCCTGTCTTCTCGGGAGAGGCTGTTTCTTGCCTGTATTTTTGATTTTCTCAGTTCTTTTCTGCTTTCTGACATATTTTTTTCTCCAACTGCTTCTCAAGGGCTCAATTCCCCAAAAATCGTGTAAAAAAGTACGATTTACTGGGGAATTTTTTGCGTTTTAGAGCGATTTTTGCCGTATTTTAACCCATATTTGGTAATTTACTTACAAAAAACACCCAGTAAATCGGCTTTTTTGATTATTTCGTGGGGGATGCCATGCAGGGGGTACTCCATCACCTCTAAAGTCTCATAGCCTACAGCACTGCCGCTGCAATTTCCTCCGCCTGCTCATCCTTCATATACGGTATCTCGGCCACCATCTGCAGCATATGAACAGTGCCTCTTTTGATTTTCATTGGTCTTGCCGCCGGATGAGCAACCAGACTTATCATCTGAACTTTATCGTATCTGCAGACGGTCCATGTCTTTTGGAAACATCCCTGCATAAGTACCAGAGCCTGCTCACCTTTTTTCCACCCCGCGGATATGTGTGAAAGTCCATAGAGCAGAATGATGAATCCCAGCAAGCCGGCAGCACACAACGCTATCATCCAAGTCTGAATGTCAGTCCACAATCCGGTGACAACGGCTCCAGCCGCAATCATAAGTATCCACTTGACGGACTTGACAGCTCTGACCGCAACACCTTTACGGCTTTCGCCGCACACGTCCTCAAAAATGCTTTCCCCCATAAACTCAGGAATAAGCACACCGAGCTGGTGCAGAAGTTCTTCTTTTGGCACCGCCATGGTCAGATTTGACAGTTCACCCTTTTCATCACCCACACCAACCGTTACTATTTTTGCCTGGTACCTTTTAAAAATTCTGGAAAGAGTGGGCTGACATATCTTCAGGGCGGTTATTTTGTCCACAGGCACAGTATAGCTCTTAAGCTTCAGAAGGCCATATCTCAGATGCAGGTCGTCGCCGTCCCTGTAAACTCTGAAATTATAGTATACTATATATTTTCTTATCAGGCTCCAGGCTGCACCGGCAAATACAAGAAGCACGGGTATAAGGGCACCGGCATTTTCAGTCAGCACTCCCGGCTCGTAGTATTCAGATGTGCAGTACCAGACAGATGCTGCAATGCCGCAGACAACCAGGAGAAAATTAAATATGCTCATGGAGAAAAAGCAGTGAAGTGCCATATCTCCGGCTCCATAGAAAAATACTTTTCCGGCTTTCTCAATCTCTTCAGGAACAGTTTCAGGTCTCATATCCTTTTGGAGATTTTCTTCCTCTGCTGTTCCTTTCACAAGATTCATCTGTCTGATTACGGCCTGGCGGAATTCAATAGCTTTGTCTTCTCTGAATACAAGGGATACATCAGTTTTATCCGCAGTGGTCATACTGTTTGTGTCCATTTTGATTCTGGCTGTGCCCACAATGCGCTCGAAAAGGTTACGCTCCACGTTGACAGCAGACAGGTTTTCAACAGCTATAGTGTTGTGCAGTCTGTTTAATGTGTTTCTTTCTATTATGATAAGGTTCCCGTCCAGAGTGATCCAGGTTTTTCTCCACCTCAGGAACTGGAAAATAAATACTGCTGCAGTAACTGCAAGAACTGCTGCAAGTCCCCATATGCCCCCTTCTGCCGCAATCTGTCTTATGCCTGATGTCTTAATCTCCCGGGCTACCTCGACAATCGTGTCAATCTGGTTAAACAGCGCTATTATAATCACTGCCCAGAACTGCCACAGCCCCTCAAATATGGAGGAAAAATGGCAGCGCACTCTTATTTTTTCCGAATTACTTTCTCCTGCCATTATCTATTTCCGCCTTTCTTCAGCTGCAATCTGATTGATCTTATCCTTCAGATGCTCAACAATCAGGGCGGCCTCATCGTCAGCAAGGAATTTTATCATGCCGTCGCCTCCTGCGGTGGTTACCCTTACAGAGGATAATTTGAACATTCTGTCGACAGGTCCCTGAGAAACCTGAATCTTATGGAGTCTTTCCATGGGAATGATAGTTTCTTTAATCCATAAGATTCCCTCCCTCACTCTTATATTGGAACTGTCTATTATATACCTGTATCTTTCATATCTGATTCTCGGAATAATGATAATGCAGACTGCAGCCAGCACCAGAAGAGCTGCACCCGTCAGAAGGCAGGCCATATGTGACCTTTCCCACAGTATATAATAATCCGCGGCAATTGCTGCCACCAGAAATATTATATCCTTGATAATTTCATTTACCCTCATGCATTTTTCTGCCTCAGGGTTCAGTTTTACATATTCCTTTTCCATTTTTTCTTTTCCTTCTTTGTTTTCACAATCAAAAAGCCTCCTAAGGCAATCTGTCATTATTATACCATAGGAGGCTCTTACTGAACTATTTCTTTTTTAAATATTTATATATATCTTATCCACATGTAGGCTGTAGACAGAATCA
>CAKMLH010000065.1 GCA_927797855.1 uncultured Clostridia bacterium
AAGTGATCCATCTGCATTACATAAACGCCGCGGCCCTGAGTCTTGGATCTCAGGTCTGTTGCATATCCGAACATTTCAGAAAGCGGAACGTATCCTCTTACAGATACGGCACCCATGTTAATGTCTGATCCTTCAATTCTTCCCCTTCTTGAAGAAATATCGCCGATTACATCACCCATGTATTCTTCAGGAACAGTAACTTCAACCTTGAAGATAGGTTCAAGAAGAACAGGCTTTGCTTTCTTGGCTGCTTCTCTGAAGGCCATTGATGCAGCAATCTTGAAGGCCATTTCCGAAGAGTCCACTTCGTGATATGAACCGTCGTAAAGCTCAACGCCTACATCCACAACCTGATATCCTGCGATAGGTCCGTTCTGCATGGCCTCTCTGATTCCCTCCTCAATCTTAGGAATGTATTCCTTAGGAATAGCGCCTCCCACGATGGAGTTCTTGAATTCAAAGCCTGCACCCGGTTCTCTCGGGTATACTCTGATCTTGACATGACCGTACTGTCCGCGTCCGCCTGATTGCTTAGCGTACTTGTGATCAACTTCTGCAGTGGCAGTAAAGGTTTCCTTATAGGATACCTGAGGTTTGCCTACATTGGCTTCTACCTTGAATTCACGAAGAAGTCTGTCTACGATAATTTCAAGGTGAAGTTCTCCCATACCTGCGATGATGGTCTGTCCCGTCTCTTCGTTTGTATAGGTTTTGAAAGTAGGGTCTTCTTCTGCCAGTTTTGCAAGAGCAATACCCATTTTTTCCTGGCCTGCTTTTGTCTTAGGCTCAATAGCGATTTCGATTACAGGATCAGGGAAATCCATTGATTCAAGGATAATCTCATGTTTTTCGTCGCAGAGAGTGTCTCCTGTAGTTGTGTCTTTCAGACCTACTGCAGCGGCAATGTCGCCGGAGTAAACCTGTTGGATCTCTTCTCTCTTATTGGCATGCATCTGCAGAATACGTCCGATTCTTTCCTTCTTGCCCTTTGTTGAGTTATATACATAGGAACCTGAAGTGAGAGTACCGGAGTAAACCCTGAAGAAAGCCAGCTTTCCCACAAATGGGTCTGCCATAATCTTGAATGCAAGAGCTGCAAAAGGACCATTGTCATCAGCATGTCTTTCCTCTTCCTTTTCTGTCTCCGGGTTGATGCCCTTGATCGGAGGAATGTCCAGAGGTGACGGCATGTAGTCAACTACAGCGTCAAGCAGCATCTGTACACCCTTGTTTCTGTAGGCTGAACCGCAAAGCATAGGAACCATTCTTCCTGCGATTGTCTCTTTTCTGATTGTGGATTTTATTTCTTCCACCGAGAGCTCCTCGCCCTCCAGGAATTTCATCATAAGCTCCTCGTCTGTTTCTGCAACGGATTCAACGAGCTTTTCTCTCCATTCCTTTGCAAGGTCTGCCATCTCAGCGGGAATATCAGTAATTTCATACTGTTTGCCGAGAGCATCCTTATAAATCTCTGCTTTCATCACTACTAAATCGATAATTCCTACGAAACTATCTTCAGCACCTATAGGCAGCTGGACCGGCACTGCATTTGCCTTCAGTCTGTCCTTAACCATCTGGACAACTCTAAAGAAGTCTGCACCCATAATGTCCATCTTATTAACAAAGATCATTCTTGGTACACCGTACTTTTCAGCCTGTCTCCAAACAGTTTCGGACTGAGGTTCAACACCGCCCTTTGCGCAAAGCACTGTTACTGCACCGTCAAGAACTCTTAAAGATCTTTCAACTTCTACAGTAAAGTCTACGTGACCCGGAGTATCGATTATGTTAATTCTGTGATTTTTCCATTGTGCTGTAGTAGCAGCAGAGGTTATAGTGATACCACGTTCCTGTTCCTGCTCCATCCAGTCCATAGTTGCGGCACCCTCATGGGTTTCGCCCAGCTTATGAGTCTTGCCTGTGTAGAACAGAATTCTTTCGGTTGTCGTGGTTTTGCCCGCATCGATGTGGGCCATGATACCGATATTTCTTGTTTTTTCAAGCGGAAAACTTCTTGGCATCGGTTATATCCTCCCTTCTGCTTTATTTTTATTGTACATTCTGACCTGCCTCAAAAAGACTACCATCTGAAGTGTGCGAATGCTCTGTTTGCATCTGCCATCTTGTGGGTGTCTTCTTTCTTCTTAACGGATGCACCTGTGTTGTTAGCTGCGTCCATAAGCTCTTTTGCAAGTCTTTCAGCCATAGTCTTTTCGCCTCTGGCTCTAGTGTATTTTGTAAGCCATCTTAATCCTAAAGTCTGGCGTCTTTCCGGTCTTACTTCCACCGGAACCTGGTAGTTTGCACCACCGATTCTCTTTGCTTTTACTTCTAATACAGGCATGATATTGTTCATTGCCTTTTCGAATACTTCCAGGGGTTCTTCTCCTGTCTGCTCCTTGATCATGTCAAATGCGCCGTAAACGATTGACTGAGCAGTTCCCTTTTTACCGTCAAGCATAATGCTGTTGATTAATTTTGCAACAACAACGCTTCCGTAAACAGGATCCGGAAGTACTTCTCTCTTTGGTACGTTACCTTTTCTTGGCACTTCTCTTCCCTCCTCGCCTGATAGTCTCCGTTTCTGTCTTATCTAGTACGGTACTATCTGCACAATATAGTTTTTAGTCAATTGCACAATCCTTCACCCCTGCAATGCGGGGATTACTCCTGCCTGTCCCGCAATTAAAAGACACGCAGGTTCTGCTAACGGGGTACTCGACCTATCTATATGATGGCCGCGAGCGCTTCTTTGTATACAAAAGAATGCTCTTCTACCTCATTCTTGTTTCCTGCGCCGACGGCAATGCCGCAGGCACATCCAGAGAAACTCTACTTCTTGGCTTTCGGTCTCTTAGCGCCGTATTTTGAACGTGCCTGAAGTCTGTTATTTACACCGGCTGTATCCAGTGTGCCTCTGATGATGTGGTATCTTACACCTGGAAGGTCCTTAACTCTGCCGCCTCTGATAAGAACTACAGAGTGCTCCTGCAGGTTGTGGCCTATACCCGGAATGTAAGCTGTTACCTCAATACCGTTAGTCAGACGTACTCTGGCTACCTTTCTCAGTGCTGAGTTAGGCTTCTTAGGTGTCACAGTCTTTACAGAAGTGCAAACGCCTCTCTTCTGCGGTGAATGAGTGTCAGTAGCGACTCTCTTTAAAGAGTTCATTCCCTTGTTAAGAGCAGGAGCTGTTGACTTCTTAACAGCACTGGTTCTACCTTCGCGTACTAATTGGTTGATAGTAGGCATCCTTTTTCTCCTTTCTTCAAAAGTCATATTTATTTTCAAGCCAAATGACCTAAAACGCTTTCATTTTAGGTCAAATGGGCTCAAAACCAACATACATTTTATCACAAATCTATTGTCTGTGTCAATTGAAAATCTATTCAAGCTCAACGATATCCGCAGGAACATCGGAATCTGTGTTTTCGGTATTTGCCGCTGCAGCTTCATCGCCCGGCTGCAGTTCCATATCTTCATCCGTTTCCGTATGGTCATTCATGTCTACATTTTCGGCATTTGCTCTTGCCAGCTCTTCCTCTCTTCTGAGTCTCTCCTGCTCACGCTCATAATTTTCCATAATTTCAGCGTTTACACCGTAGTCAACTTCGATATTCTTATATCTCTTCATTCCGGTTCCTGCAGGAATCAGTTTTCCGAGGATAACATTTTCCTTAAGACCCAGCAGCTTGTCGTTCTTTCCCTTTATGGCTGCATCTGTCAGGACTCTTGTAGTTTCCTGGAAGGATGCTGCAGAAAGGAACGAGTTGGTCGCAAGTGAAGCCTTGGTGATACCCAAAAGGATTCTCTTGGCAGTGCACGGCTCTCCGCCTTCTGCCTCAGCCTTTTCGTTTGCTTCCTCAATTTCGAACTTTCCGTAAAGTCCGCCCGGGAGCAGATCGGTATCGCCGGAATCTTCAATCTTGTATTTTGAAAGCATCTGGCTTACTATTACTTCAACGTGCTTGTCGTTGATATCAACACCCTGCTGTCTGTATACGCGCTGTACTTCCTTAAGCAGGTACTGATATACGCCTTCAACACCGTTTAATCTTAATATGTCATGAGGGTTCAGAGGTCCCCGTGTAATCTGACCGCCTGCATATACCATGTCGCCTTCCTTTACATTAAGTCTGGCTCCATAAGGGATAACATAGGTTCTGTCTTCTTTTTCGCCTCTTACCCTTACCTCTGTCTTGTTGTCTTTTCTTGCTTCGATTGAGATTACCTGTCCGTCAGCCTCACAGATTTCTGCAAGTCCCTTAGGCTTTCTGGCTTCGAAAAGCTCCTCGACTCTCGGAAGACCCTGGGTAATGTCGCCGCCGGCAACGCCGCCTGTATGGAAGGTTCTCATTGTCAGCTGGGTACCCGGTTCACCGATGGACTGGGCTGCTGTAATACCAACTGCTTCACCGATGTTAACCTCTTCTCCTGTAGCAAGGTTTCTGCCGTAGCACTTAGCGCATATTCCTGTTCTTGAATGACATGTCATTACTGAACGTATTGCCACGCTTTCAATGCCGCATTCCTCAATTCTTGCAGCTGCATCTTCGAGAATTTCTTCGTTCTGCTCTACGAGAACTTCTCCCGTTTCAGGATCGGTAATATCCATAAGTGCAGTTCTTCCGACTATTCTCTGTCTCAGCGGTTCGATAACTTCCTTGCCGTCGGTGAAAGCTCTTACTTCAACGCCTTCGTCAGTACCGCAGTCATATTCTCTTACGATTACATTGTGAGATACATCTACAAGTCTTCTTGTCAGATATCCCGAGTCAGCTGTACGCAGAGCCGTATCGGCAAGACCCTTTCTGGCGCCGTTAGAGGAAATGAAGTACTCCAATATGGAAAGTCCCTCACGGAAGTTGGACTTAATAGGAATCTCTACTGTCTTACCTGTTGCATTAGCCATAAGTCCACGCATGCCGCCGACCTGTCTGATCTGGTTTTTGCTTCCTCTGGCTCCCGAATTAGCCATGATGAAAAGGTTGTTAAGAGGTCCCAGGGAATCCATCAGTGCATCTGCAACATCATCCGTGGCCTTTGACCAGATTTTAATAATCTGCTCATAACGCTCCTGATTGGACATAAGACCCATTCTGTATGCCTTTTCGTACTTATCTACTTCTTTTTCCGCATCGGCAACTATATCCCACTTGTTAGCAGGGATTTCCATGTCGCTTACGCTGATTGTAACTGCCGCCTTAGTTGAGTACTTGTATCCCATTGACTTGATATAATCAAGCATGATTACAGTACCTGTATTACCGTGCTTTCTGTAGCACTTATCGATAATAACTCCCAGTTTCTTCTTGTCGCAGAGGAAATCCACCTCCAGTGAATACGGATCCTTCTCTCTGTCTACAAAACCAAGGTCCTGAGGAATTCCCTGATTAAAGATAAATCTGCCTACAGTGGATTCAACCAGCTGTCCTCTGGTATCTCCCTCCGCAAACATTCTCACCTTTACTTTGGCATGAATTCCCACTGCCCCTGTCTGATATGCCATGAGCATCTCGTCAAGGTCTGTAAATACTTTGCCGTCGCCCACTTCTGCATAGGTGTTTCTTTCATCAACACCCGGATAAGTCAGATAATATGAACCCAGAATCATGTCCTGAGTAGGGGTGGTAATAGGAGATCCGTCCTTTGGCGCAAGAATGTTGTTTACCGAAAGCATAAGGAACCTGGCCTCTGCCTGAGCCTCTACGGAAAGAGGTACGTGCACGGCCATCTGGTCACCGTCGAAGTCGGCGTTAAACGCTGTACATGCCAGAGGATGAAGCTTGATAGCCTTACCTTCTACCAGCACAGGCTCAAAGGCCTGAATTCCCAGTCTGTGAAGTGTAGGCGCACGGTTAAGCATTACAGGGTGTTCCTTTATAACGCCTTCCAGCACATCCCATACTTCTGGTCTTACCTTTTCAACCATTCTCTTGGCGCTCTTGATGTTGTGGGCATATCCCTGCTCCACAAGCTCTTTCATAATGAAAGGCTTAAACAGCTCAAGAGCCATTTTCTTCGGCAGTCCGCACTGGTAGAACTTCAGCTCCGGTCCTACTACGATTACAGAACGGCCTGAGTAGTCCACACGCTTACCTAACAGGTTCTGTCTGAAACGGCCCTGCTTTCCTTTAAGCATATCTGAAAGGGATTTGAGCGGTCTTCCGCCCGGACCTGTTACGGCTCTGCCTCTTCTGCCGTTATCTATGAGGGAGTCAACAGCTTCCTGAAGCATTCTCTTTTCATTTCTTACGATAATGTCAGGAGCTCCCAGCTCAAGAAGTCTGTTAAGCCTGTTGTTCCTGTTTATTACTCTTCTGTATAAATCGTTTAAGTCGGAAGTTGCAAACCTGCCGCCGTCCAGCTGCACCATAGGTCTGATGTCAGGCGGAATTACAGGTATAACGTCAAGGATCATCCATTCAGGTCTGTTTCCTGAAAGTCTTAATGCCTCAATTACCTCCAGCCTTCTTACTATTCTGATCTTTTTCTGTCCGGACGCATCTTTAAGCTTTTTTCTTAAATCTGCTGACAGTTCCTCAAGGTCGATGGCAGTGAGAAGTTTTTTAATGGCTTCTGCGCCCATCCCTGCCTCGAATCTGTCTCCGTACTGTTCCTTGGCATCTCTATACTGCTGTTCGCTGAGGATTTCCTTGTATCCAAGGCCCGTGTCTCCCGGGTCGGTTACTATATAGGAAGCGAAGTACAGAACCTTTTCAAGGTTCCTCGGCGTAATGTCGAGGCAGAGTCCCATTCTTGACGGAATTCCCTTGAAGTACCAGATATGAGAGACAGGAGCGGCCAGCTTGATGTGGCCCATTCTCTCTCTTCTTACCTTTGCCTTGGTTACCTCAACTCCGCAGCGGTCACATACTATGCCCTTATATCTGATTCTCTTATACTTACCGCAGTGACACTCCCAGTCCTTCATAGGTCCGAAGATTCTCTCGCAGAAAAGTCCGTCCTTTTCAGGCTTAAGAGTTCTGTAGTTTATGGTCTCCGGCTTGGTTACTTCGCCGTGGGACCATTCGAGAATCTTTTCAGGAGATGCCAGATTGATCTGTATAGATTCGAAATTATTTAATTCATAATCGTTATTTACGTTATTATTCAAGGAGCCCCTCCCCTTTCTTCAATTACTCATCTTTAAAATCATCCATCGCAAAATCGTCAGCCTCGTCTGCTTCGAAGCTTACTTCGTCTTCTTCATCCGGATTGTTTTCCTCGCTGTAGCCTGCGCTGAAAAGCTGCTCATCGCTTTCCCTTTCGGTTTCAACATCCATAATGGATTCCAGATTAGGAATATCGTCGTCATACTCAGATGATTCCTTGATTTCAATTTCTTCGTTGTTCTCTGACAGAACCTTGATATCAAGGCCGAGAGCCTGCATTTCCTTAATCAGTACCTTGAATGATTCAGGGATTCCCGGTGTAGGAATGTTTTCACCCTTTACGATTGCTTCGTAGGTCTTGACACGTCCTACGATATCATCCGATTTAACTGTAAGGATTTCCTGCAGTGTATATGCAGCACCGTAAGCTTCCAGAGCCCATACTTCCATCTCGCCGAAACGCTGTCCGCCGAACTGAGCCTTGCCGCCCAGAGGCTGCTGTGTTACCAGTGAGTACGGGCCGGTACTTCTGGCGTGAATCTTATCATCTACCAGATGGTGGAGCTTGAGCATATACATATATCCTACGGTTACAGGATTATCAAACCACTCGCCTGTTCTTCCGTCACGCAGGCGCAGCTTGCCTGTTCTAGGATATCCGCACTCGTCGAGAAGCTCGATAATGTCTTTTTCGGTAGCGCCGTCAAATACAGGAGTGGAAATATACCAACCCTTCTTCTTGGCAGCAAGTCCCAGGTGAACCTCAAG
>CAKMLH010000066.1 GCA_927797855.1 uncultured Clostridia bacterium
CATTATAGGCATACACAGGGCTACCGCCGCCGTGGCAAAGCCGCAGACTCCTCCCATGTGAATCTCCGACCAGATCCGGTCAAACCAGTTAAGGTGAATACTGCCGTCCTCGTTTCTGCCCATGCGACCGGTAAGGACGCAGAGAACCACCACAGACGCAGCCAGAATTACCCCGCACACTGCAGCCCAGGTTATGAGATTTGCAAGCACATCGCTGAAAGCATCCATATCCGGAATATCCACAAACCATGGATTACCTTCCGCCCACTGCTTATCTCCGCCGGCTTGAATATAGCTTTTAAGATCTGTCATTGATGCCAGACATGCTGCCATGCTTGACAGAATGGCGCAGGCTGCACCGCTCAGGGCGGTCACAAGCCACCCGAGGCCGTAAACCGTCCGCAAAACAGCTGTCCTGTCAGTATTTTTCAATTTTGTATCCAATTCCCCACACCACCTTTAAATATTTTGGATTTTTCGGGTCGATTTCAATCTTTTCCCTGATGCGTCTGATATGTACCGCCACGGTGTTTTCCGGGCTGTAGGCCGGCTCATTCCACACCGCCTCATAAATCTGTCCGATGCTGAATACTCTGCCGGCGTTTTCCGTAAGAAATTTCAGAATGCCGTACTCGATGGGAGTCACGGTCACCTGCTCTCCGTCTACGGTTACAAGCTTCTGCCTGTCATCTACAACAAGTCCCCCTGAGCAGTATACCCCTTCTTCATGCTGCTGCTCTCCCTGGATGCTGCCCAGATTCATGTATCTTCGTATCTGAGATCTGACCCTTGCCATCAGCTCCAGAGGATTGAAAGGCTTCGTCACATAGTCATCTGCGCCTACATTGAGACCGGTGATTTTATCGTAGTCCTCCGATTTTGCAGAAAGCATTATGATGGGTATGTTCTTTTCCTCCCTGATTTTCATTGTGGCCTGCACCCCGTCCATTCCCGGCATCATCACATCCATTATGATAAGGTGAAGCTTCTGCTTTCCTGCAATCTCAAGGGCCTGTACCCCGTCATAGGCCTTGAACACATTGTAGCCCTCATTTCTCAGATAGATTTCAATGGCTCCTGCAATTTCTCTGTCGTCGTCGCATACCAGAATATTGATGTCAGACATTTCCGCTCCTTTCACCTGCATCTTTCAAAGTCTCAATGACCCTTTTGCACTTCCATAATAAAGCATATTTATTACAAATAAAGTGGGTATTTTCTTAAGAAATCTTTAAATTCTTTAAAAGAGCCCGGCTTGTTTTTTATCGTAATTTTTGTTATAATGTAAAAAGTATGTGCTGCTTTCATTGTAGCATGACTAGGGCCGCGGGAAAACACCAAAATTTTCCAAAATTTTTTCTCCGGTCAAAAAAAAGTTTATTGTAACCTTTTAAGGGGTTAATTTGAGTTATTAATGAAAGGAGAACGGATAATGAGTGATACTTTTGTTCAGAACGAAAGTATTGAGACCGTAATCCAGCGTTACAAAGGCACTGTTTACAGCGTGGCGCTTTCATACACCAGCAATCGGGCAGACGCCGACGATATCTTCCAGGAGGTTTTTCTCATCTACTTTAAGGTAAAGCCTCAGTTCAATGACGAAGAGCATCGCAAGGCATGGCTGATTCGGACCACCATTAACTGCTCACTGCGGGTGGTTGAAAGTACATACCGTAAACGGACCGTACCGATGGATGAAATGGAAGAGGGCTCATTTCAGTTTGAATCAAAGGAAGAAAATGCAGTCTACCTTGCACTGCAGGAACTTCCCGAAAAATACAGAATTGTTCTCCAGCTCTTCTATTTCGAGGATATGTCGGTTGAATCCATCAGTAAGGCACTTGATATCAAGGCCGGAACTGTGAAGGTTCAGCTGATGAGGGGCCGCGAAATGATGAAGACTAAACTTAAGGAGGAAGACTACTGATGACTGACGATATTATTCGCAGCATGAAGGAACAGATGGTCCCGTCGGATGACGTGATTTCAGACCTTCTTGCAAAAATCTCAGCCTGTGAAGCTTCCCCGGAAACAATGGACAATGTGGACTCCTTCGAGAGCTTCCGCCTGGCGAAAGATGCCGGCGCAGTTTCGGAGAGGAAAGCATCGCAAGCTAAAAAGCATACAACTAAAAAATCAATATGGTTATATGGCACCGTCGCTGCTGCAAGCGTAATTGTGCTTATATCAGTTTTTTCTCTTATGGGCGGTTCGGATCCGTCAGCTGTTAAAAACGCCATGGGCAGTATTATTGACAATCCTAATGTTGCAGTCACTCCCGGTGACAGCTCCGATGTCAACAACAGCGAAGATCCGGATAAGTCCGGTGCACTGATTGACAAAGATGATGACGGGGAGAAAGAAGGCTTTTTAGACAAGCTTTTCCACCGTAACGACAGTGAAAAAACAGATGCAGATAAAGAGGATGGCAAGAATCAGTCCGGAAACGCAAACGGCGGCAGCAAGCCGTCGGGAGACAGCCAGTCAGGCAGCGGAGATGATGAGAATTCGTCTTCGCCGGGTCCCGGTTCCGATTCGGGTAATTCCAATATCGTAACGCCTCCTGAAGAAGATGATTCCAAGGTTACTCCGGGAGCCCCGGGGGAAGCTGATATAAGCTGGGACAGAGAGATTCTGGCTGAGGATTCGGTTTCAAGCATTACCGTTTCCGGCACCAATTACGTCATTGAGACAGTAACATCTTCTCCATCGGTTGCCAGCACAGAGGTCAAGACCATTTCCCTGGAGATACCTGCAACTTCCACCACCAACCACACCACCGTCAAGGCAACTGTCAAGAAGGTTCAAAATGTATCTGAAGATCTTATGGTTGCGGTAGATGCAAACGGCTTCAAGGATACCCTTCTTTATACCAATAAAGATTACCTTCCGTCATCTCTTGGGCAGTTCATGGATGATGCAGGACTTGCGGGAAACACATCCTTTGCGAAGGCGGTATACTGTAAAGGCGAAAAAATCGGTTATTCCTCATATCAGAGGTTTAACATCGACAGCCTGGGCTCGCTGGTTTCCGACTATATCTTCAGCTGCAGAAACGCCGGTCTTGCCGACTACAGCTCATACCGGAACGGCAATGTGCATGTGCTTTTCAAGTCAAGCAGAAACCCAACCTGCTCGGTGATTGATTTCGGTGTAAGCGACAACGGTTATCTCTATGTAAAGATGGCTTCGGGCAATGCCTTTACCTTCCATATTGGTGAAAAGAATGCCAATAGCTTTATAAACAGTGTTACCGGTGCGTAGGCTTTAGTTAAAAACCAAGACTAAAAATCCCGTAATGGATTCCTTATTTATTGGGAACTATACGGGATTTTCCATTTTTTTGATATCTGCAGAATATGCGAACGTAAGTTTCGGTCAAACTCTTGTTCTTGGGAGTCTTGTATGATATAATGTTACTACGAGCTACCAGAAAGCGGTAGGCGGTTAGCCCATCCGATATTGCTGCATCAAGGTACGTCCTCGGACTAATCCAAATTGCACGATAAAGGAGGTGGTATCTTTTGAGTACTTATGAAGAACTCTCAATTATAGTTGGCATTGCCACTTTAATTGTACTAATTCTTACATATACAAAAAAAGAGAAATAACCGCCAATTAATGCACATGCGGTTATTTCCAAATAACTAAATGTGGCTAACCGTCTATCGGTAGCTCTTCTTATTTATATTTTATCACCTGTTTTCTCGTGAGTCAATTACTATTTCCGGACACTTTGTATATACTGCAGCACCCTGCCCGCTACAGGTCCTGCCACCTGAGCGCCGTATCCGCCGTGCTCGACGCATACAACGAATGCATAGTCTCCGGAAAAACCGCAGAACCAGCTGTGAGGAGCTCTTCCGCTGCCTGTCTCCGCAGTTCCCGACTTGGCGTGAAGCTCAAGACCCGGATAGTTTGCATCTCCATAGTTGGTCTTTACATTGTTTCTCATCATATCCTTAATCTGCCCTGCTGTCTCAGATGAAAGAAGTGATACGCTGCCTGATGATGCGCGGTTTTCGGAACCGGGGATTATATCTTTGGCAGCGTTTTTAATGAGAACAGGCTCTGCAGCCTTTCCTCCCCCCGCAATGGCTCCCATATAAACCATCATGGACAGAGGGTTCACCTGGTCTTCGTACTGGCCGATTCCCGCCCAGCCCAGGTTGATGTTGTATGTATCGAATTCAAAGCTTCCCGGCTCTGTCTTTATTCCGTTAATATTATAGCTTGAGGTGAGCCCCAGCTCTTCTGTGTACTCTTTCATCACATCACCGCCCAGCTCCACGGCCAGATTGGCATAAGCGCAGTTGCAGGAATTGGACAGCGCGCCGTATATGTCCATGGTGCCGTGAGCCATAGGACAGGTTATCTTTTCTCCGTCTATTTCGCAAGAACCGGTGCATTTAAAAGTACGGCTGTTAATGTCATCAATGTTTTCAAGAGCCGCCGCCGTAGTAACCAGTTTAAATGTTGAGCCCGGTGTGAATTTGGCGGAAAGCACCTTATTAATATATGTGCCTGACTGCACAGAAGACGGGTCAGCCTGAACAGCCGGGTCAATTGTCGGCGAACTTACCATGCAGATTATTTCCCCGGTCTTCCAGTTGTAAACTCCCACAAATCCGTTTCTGCCGGCCAGCGCCCTGTAGGCTTCCACATTGGCATCAGCGTCTATGGTGAGATTCACTTTTCTGGATGACCCTGTCAGAATTGGATTCGTGCCGGTAACGAAGTTGTAGCCTACCATTCTGCCGCGAAAGGCGTTGTTTGCCGCTGTTACAATATTATACCCTTTATCCCCCACAACATGGAGGGTGGCCTTTCTTATCTCCGGATCATCGTTATATCTGGAACCGTCCTTGGTATTTTTGAGCAGAAGTGTTCCGTCACGGTCGTATACCGATCCCACGGCAAGCTGACCATTGGTGTAGATGTGCTTGTTTGCATAAAATGACGCCCACTGGCCTCCATTTGTTTCCAGGCGGAAAATAAATACCGCCAGCCCTATAATCAGAACCGCCGCCAGGGTAAGGCAAAGAACCGCTCTTCCTTCAAGTTTTTTCATCTCTTTGCTCCCCCTTTCACCGCAAGGCTGGCCTGCTCTCTCGTGTCTGCCGCCTTAAGAAATGCCAGCAGCGCCCAGGAGACCATCATGCTTGTTCCGCCGTTGGACACAAAGGGGAAGGTCACACCGGTAAATGGCAGCAGATCCACTGAGCCGAAGACGTTTAATATTGTCTGGAAGACGAACATGCTCATTGCGCCGCAGGCTGCAATGGTAAAGTATGTAGACCGGCCGGCCATTATGGACTGCACTGCAAAGACCGCAAGGGTCACTATGGAAAGCACCGCCAGCACTGCTATTATCAGTCCCCACTCCTCAATGAGCATACCGAATACCATATCGGTGTCCGCCGCAGGAACACTGTGAAGCCACCCTTCAGCAGCTCCTGAGCCCACCAGTCCTCCGCTTGCAGCTGCGCTCATGGTTCTGGTCTGCTGAAAACCTGCCGCATCCATCACCTCAGGATCCCAGGCATGCCCCCATGTGGCGAACCGCTGGGCCACATAAGGCTTGAACCGCAGTATCATAAATCCTCCTGCAGCGGCTACACCCACTATGAGTATAAGCTTGGAAAAGTCTCCGCTTCTTAAAAATGAAATTATGAGAAATGTTACAAAGAATATAATTGCGGTGCCGAAGTCTCCCATGAGTCCCAAACATCCGAAGCAGAAGGCCGAGAATCCCATGAAAATCCACAGGTTCTTTTTCTGAAAGAGCTCGTCAAGTGTAGCTGCTCCTATCCAGATAAAAGCCACTTTAACAAGTTCCGACGGCTGGAAGCTGAAGCCTCCTATTTCCAGCCAGTTTTTTGCTCCGAAGCCTATGGTTCCGAAAATCAGATTTATTATGAGAAGAAGTGCAGCCACGGCCATAAGAGGCCATCTCAGTGCCTTTGACCTTTCCAGATTTCTCATGAAAAGGCACATGACGAACATAATTGCCACGCCAAGAGCTGCGGCCATAAACTGCTTATACATTTTTTCGGGAGCGGAACTTGCCACCACAGCCAGACTCAGAGTTGAAAGGAAAAAGGCTATTGTCTCCATTTCAAAACCCGTCCGGCCCATGCTTCTCAGCACTCCTGTGTAAATCCACATTACGGCGCAGAGTCCGCCGATTGATACTATTACTTCGCTGAGACAGTCAGGACCCAGTGTGATCCACAGCTGCAGGATAGTAAGAACCTGAAACAGCGTCAGGGCTGCCAGTGTGGGACCTGCAGACATGACCTTGGTGTCGGACTTCCTCATGGCTGTATTGTTGTTTTTTTCTTCCAGACTTATGGGCAGCAGAGTGAATTCCGTAAGTCCTGCCCTGAGAGTGTCGCCGTATTCCAGCCTGATGGGAGGCCCCATTTCCTTTTCCTTGCTGATTTTAACATCTTCAAGGTAGGTGCCGTTTTTTGAGCCCAGGTCGCGGTATGACCATTCTCCGCTGCTTCCCCGCATGAGGATCCCGTGATTCCTTGAAAGTGTTGAATCCTCTGCCTGAATGTCGCAGCTTCTGGCTCTGCCTATTACATTTTCCCAGTGTGTTATGGGCACGCTGATCTCTTCTGCAGGCCCTACTGACCCGGTATCGTCGGACTTGTAGGTGACCATGTGCATATATGCCCATACTTCTGCCGGATTCTTTGTCCTGATAAGTGACATTATACATCTTGCCAGTATGTATACTGCCAGGGCAACGAATACCCAGCGTCCGAGACTGTTTACAATTTGAAGCAGGTTTAAATCCATTTTCTTTTTTCCCTTTCGTTACTGACCCTTTCCCAAAAAAACAGGGGCAGGTCTTTTCCCTGTCCCTATTATATATGATATTCTTAAATGTTGCAAATACTGCAGTTATCTATTTTTTCTTTTTGTTGAGCACAATGCCGGCTATCATGATTGCTGCAAATATAATCAGGTAGAAGAGTACAGGACATGCAAACCTTCCCTCTGCTGCAGCTGCCTGATAAGGCTGAATGCCGTGAGCGTAGATGGCCGCAATTACCATGAACACGCTTCCGATAATTCCAAGAGCCGGAGCCACATATCTCTTTCCGAAGCTCATGTCTGTAGCCTTTCTCATGAAGTTTATAAAAATAGGTATGTACATTGCGTAAACTGTAATGATGGCAAGTTCTGATGAGTCAAAGCCGAATACTCCGAACCATGCAAACGGTGCCAGATTAGCGCCGTAGAAGAAGAAGAACCAGATTGCTGCCAGAAGCAGTCCGAAGATTGCAGCGTTGTGAGGCATATTGGTGCTCTTGTCAATCTGTCCGAATACTTCAGGCTTAGGGCCTTCATTTCTTGCTGCAACGGCGTATAAGCCTCTGGTACATGCCAGCATAAGGCCGTTCAGTGTACCCATACATGAAATTGCAACAAACAGGTTGAGGATATTTCCGAAAACTCCTCCGAAAAGATTTATGAATGCGGTGGTTGCGCCGTCGTTCATCAGTGTTTCAACATCCGCGCCCCCTGCAATACCGATAAAGTAGAACAGATAAATGACCACTATGATTATGCCGCCTGTAACAAGGGCAATCGGCAGATTCTTCTTGGAATCCTTAAGTTCTGCATTGATTGATGTTGCTATGATCCATCCTTCATAAGCAAAGGCGGTGGCAACTACAGCTCCGAAAAGGAGGTTGCCGTTAGGTGTGTCGGACATTCCCGTATATGAGAGATTCTCTACCAGAGTGCCGTGTTCCCCGAAAATACCTACAATAGTTCCCACTACAGCAAGCAGCAGCAGCGGAATAAGCTTGATAACTGTGGTTCCTACCTGGAAGTG
>CAKMLH010000067.1 GCA_927797855.1 uncultured Clostridia bacterium
ATGTCATTCGCATCTGAAACGAAAAATGAACTGGCAAGAATCGAGCCGGAGAAGAAATGCTGTATGCTTGCGGAGATTTCCGGCTTTCTTCGCGTGGCCGGAAGCATAGGACTGGTGGGATTCGGAAAATTCAAGATAATAGTTACCACTGACAGCCCGGCAATTGCCCGTCATTACAAGAAACTTTTACAGGACTATTTCGGCATCGAAACCAAGCTGGAAATCGGAGAGAGCAGAGCTGTAGGAAAAAACCGTGCAGGCAAAAAGTTTTCGTACAGTATAACCATCGATGCAGACAACCTTTCCGAACAGATATTAAGAGAGACGGGGATACTTCTTGTAAAAGAAGGCAATAACTACATATCCGACGGCATTTACAGCGGCATTGTCAGAACTAAATGCTGCAAGAAGTCATATCTGAGAGGAGTATTTCTCGGTGCAGGAACCATGAGCGACCCGGAGAAAAGCTACGACCTTGAATTCGTTCTGGACTCACAGACTATGGCCGCAGATCTGAGAAAGCTGATAAACTCCTTTGTGGATCTCTCCTGCAAGGTGGTGCAGAGGGGAAGCAAGTACGTAGTGTACATGAAAAAAGCCGATTATATCAGCGATATGCTGGCAATAATGGGAGCCAGCCACCAGGTTTTCAGCATGGAGGAAACCCGGATTAAAAAAAGCATGATCGGCTCGGCAAGGAGGATGAGCAACTGCGACAGTGCCAATATGGACCGCAGCATCGACGCTTCCATGAAGCAGATAGAGGCAATTAAAAAAATTGAGAAAGCAAAGGGGCTTTCCGGTCTTCCCGACAACCTGCGGGAAGCGGCGGAACTCAGATTGGAGAATCCTGACATTTCCCTTACTGCCCTTGGGGAGCTTTGTAATCCTCCCCTTAAGAAGGCAGGTATAAGCAAGAGACTTAAAAAAATTGAAGAAATTGCATCAAAACTATAGAAAAAGACGCCGGCGGATTCCGCCGGCGTAGCTGTTATTCTTTCAAACAAAAAAATGTACATGTTTTGTGTTTTGTTTAGTGAAAAAGTTGAATAAGTGTGGTATTATTAGTTATAAGGGAAAGAATTCGATTTTTTAGAAAAAAGGTATTTTCGGGAAGAAAAATCAAAGACTAAAAAATAATGGATTGGAGAAATAAGAGTAAAGGAGGAGGAATAGTGTTTACGGAAGAACTGAATGTCATCAGGAATGCCGAGGAAGAAGCCGAAAAAATAAAGAAAGACGCGCGTACCCAGGCAAGGAAGATGATAGACAAAGCAAACACTGAAGCCGGCGGACTCATAAACAGGGCCGAAGAAGAAGCAAAGGACTGCTTTGAAGGTCTTGTAAAGGAAGGCCAGGAAATTGCGCAGAAAGCTTATGAGCAGGCTATTTCAGAGGCCGAAAAGAGCTGCGTGAAAATGGCAGAAGAGGCCGGCAAAAACCAAGAACAGATTGTAAAATTTATTTCAGAAAGGATAGTGAAATCAAGTGTCAATTGTTAATATGCAGAGAGTTGCAGTAATTGGCCTTGACACAGAAAAAGAGAAGCTGATGAACCAGCTTATGGACTTCGGTGCGGTAGAGCTGACCGACCAGTCCGAAAAGCTTTCTGAGGAAATTTGGGCGCAGACCGCCTCCGTAGATGAGGATCGTGAAAAGGTCATCTCTCTGGAGGCAAAGGCAAACAGGGCAGAACAGGCGCTGGAGGTAATTGACCGATACGGTGATATCAAACATCCGCTGTTTCGGACCAGGCGCGCCGTGAAAAAATCTCAGATGGACAAACTCATTGAGGGCGAGGAAAAGAACGAAAAAAACGTTGATTACATTCTCGGACTTAATGACAGAATCCACTCCATAAACGAGAAGATTAACAAGCTGATTCAGGATGAAGCATTTCTCAGTCCTTGGGTGAATTACGATCTGCCTCTTGAGACGGAGGGCACTGAGACAACGGCTGTCTTCACAGGTGTACTGCCTGTGGGAACTGATACGGAAAAGCTCAATGCTCGTCTGGAAGAAGAAATCGAAAGGGTGCTGTTTAAGGTTGTAGGAAGTGATAAAGACCTGATCTACACCGCAGCACTGACTCCTAAGGAAAGGCAGGAGGATGTCCTGGCCATACTGAAGCAGTTCGGATTTTCACAGACGGCCTTTAAAGGGTACACCCAGACTGTGGGTGAAAATCTGAAAAGAATTGCAGGGGAAAAAGATGTATTAGAAAAACAAAAAGAAGAGACGGCGGCGGAAATCGCAGCTGCAGCAGGCATGAAGGGCGGTATTGAGCAGTACTGGTACATTCTGACGATTATGCGGAAGAAAGAAAAAATCAGAACAAAACTACTTAAGACCAGAAAGACATTCTTCATAGAAGGATGGGTACCTGAAAAGTGTGTTCCGAAGGCTTCGGCCATCCTGGAGGAGAACGGATGCTATTATACCTTCAGAGATCCGCTGGAGGATGAGGAAGTGCCCGTACTTCTGCATAACAGCAGCGCTGTGGTACCTTTTGAGGCCGTTACGGAGATGTACTCCCTGCCGGATTACAGGGGATTTGACCCGACCAGTATCTTTGCACTGTTTTATGCGGTGTTCTTCGGAATGATGCTTTCAGATGCGGGATACGGAATATTGATGGCGGTGGGCTGCTTCATCGTTCTTAAGAAGTTCAACCTTGAAGGAATGACCTACAAGATGATCAAGCTGTTCTTCTACTGCGGCATTTCAACCATAATATGGGGTGCCCTTTTCGGAGGATGGTTCGGAGATATTGTAGCTGTGTTCTCCAGAACGTTCCTGGGCAAAGAGGTAGTTCTACAGCCTATCTGGTTCAATCCGCTGGACGACCCTATGAAGCTTTTGATACTTTCTCTGGCTCTGGGCATAGTTCACATCTTTATCGGTATGGGCATAAAGGCCTATATGCAGATTAAAGAAGGCAAGTGGCTGGATGCTGTATGTGATGAAGGATTCTGGTATATAACCATTTTAGGATTGATTGCGTGGCTTGGAGGCGGAACCGTCAGTACGGCCCTTCCGAAGGTGGGTATGTACATGTCCATTATAGGAGCGGCGGGTCTGCTGCTTACCGGAGGACGTCATAACAAAGGCTTCGGCAAGATTACAGGAGGTCTTTCCAATATCTACAGCATTACAAGCTATATGTCGGATATTCTCTCATATGCCAGACTTCTGGCTCTGGGACTGGCTACCGGTGTAATCGCCCAGGTTGTCAACACAATGGGAACCCTCTTCGGAGGAGGATTCGGGGGATTAATCGCCCTTGTGCTGATTTTCATCCTGGGACACGCACTGAATCTGGCAATAAATGCGCTGGGTGCCTTTATACATTCCAGCAGACTGCAGTATGTTGAATTTTTCGGAAAGTTTTATCTGGACGGCGGAGAGCCATTTGATCCTTTCCGCAGAAAGACAAAGTATATAAAATTGGAGGATTAAAAAAATGAGTTTAATAGATGGTAACACATTAGCATTACTTGGAGCCGCAATTGCAGCTCTGGCAGGTATCGGAAGCGCTATGGGCGTTGGTATAGCAGGTCAGGCGGCAGCAGGTGTTGTTGCTGAAGATCCTAAGAAATTCGGTAAGACAATTATCCTGCAGGCTCTGCCGGGAACACAGGGTATTTACGGTCTTATTATCGCTTTCCTCATTATGGTTAAAATCGGCCTTCTGGGAGGAAACATGATTGAACTGACAATTCCGCAGGGAGCTTATTTCCTGGCAGCAGGTCTTCCTATCGGACTTGTGGGAATCTGGTCAGGTATTGCACAGGGAAAGGCAGCAGCGGCAGCTCTTCAGCTTACCGCCAAGAGACCGGATCAGATGGTTAAGGGTATCATTTATACTGCTATGGTAGAGACATATGCTATCTTCGCCCTTCTGGTATCCGTACTCATCTGGCTGAGAATTCAGTTATAGTAAGAAGCCGGCAGGAGATGAATTGATATGAGTATCGAAAAGATTACATCGAAGATATTAGCAGAGGCTCAGGAACTGAAGGAACAGACTTTGAGCCAGGCCGCGACAGACAGCGATGCAGTCCTTGAGGAGGCCCGTAAAAAGGCGCAGGAAATGGTTGAAGACAGCAAAAGACGCGGTCTTGAAGAAAAGGATAAGATCATTTCAAGGCGTAAATCTGTGGCTGATATTGACTGCCGCAAGGTATTCCTTGCAAAAAAGCAGGAGCTTATAGGCCAGTGCTTTGAAAAGGCTGTCGACGACATAATATCTATGGATGAGAAGAAATATATAGACCTGCTCACGGAGCTGGGGAAAAGCAGCGGCATGACTAAAGGACAGCTTATCTTTAATGAAAAAGAGAAAGAGTCCATCGGCGCAAAGGTAGTTTTAGCTCTCAATGGGGCAGTTGCCGGCGGGGATTTTTCACTGTCAGAGGAGACGAGAAACATCAGAGGCGGGTACATGCTCATGTGCGGACAAAAGTTTGCCAACAACACCGTTGAGGCACTTGTTGAAGAATCAAAGCAGGATCTTACTGCTGAAGTTGCTAAAATGATGTTTCCGGCATAAGGAGAGGAGTGTCTTATGGCTAAGATAAAAGAAGACCAGTATGCATTTCCTTGTGCGATTATAAGGGCAAACGAGAAAACCCTTCTTGATCCGGCCGCTTTGGATCGGGTCCTTGAGTCGGATCAGATAGATCAGGCCATGAATGTTCTTGCGGAATTCGGCTATGGAGACGGTAAAGAACTTGCGAGCCCCAGAGACTTTGAAAAAGTTCTGAGAGCTGAGCTTGACAGAGTGTACAGCCTGGTTTTTTCCATAGTGCCGGACAAGGAAGAAATAGAGCTTTTCCTGCTGCCCAATGATTACCACAATGCAAAGGTACTCCTGAAGTCGGAGTTTTTGGGCATAGACGCGGCGCCTCTTCTCGTGGACACGGGCACTGTTGCCGCGGAAAAACTTTCCGATGCGGTAAGGGAAAGAAATTATATCTTTCTGTCAGCCGAGATGAAGGAAGGACTTCTTGAGGCTGCGGAGGTATTCTCAAAGGGCAGAGACCCGCAGGAAATAGACATTATTCTTGACAAGGCCTGCTACAGGGACATGCAGAAAAGGGCAGAACTTACGGGAAACGATTTCATAATCGGATATGTGAAACTGCTTACGGATATTTTAAATGTAAATACTTTCATCAGGCTGAGAGAAATCGGAAAGCCTTTTGAATTCTTCCGCAAGGTATTTCTGCCGGGCGGTGACATTGATGAGAAAGTATTTACGGGCTCATACGAAGAGGGATATCAGCAGCTGGCTGATAAGATGGCACCTTTCGGATTCCGTGATGTATTTGCACAGGGTGCGGCAGCGGTTCAGGCAGAGGGTAAATATACTCTCCTTGAAAAGCTCTGTGACGATATGAAGATGAAATACATGAAGGATGCCAAATATAAAACCTTCGGCATAGAGCCGGTGTGCGCTTTCCTCACCGCGAAGGAGAGCGAAGTGAAGAACCTGAGGATGATACTTACGGGGATGCTTGCAGGTACATCCAGAGAGGTAACAAAGGAAAGGCTGAGGGAAACTTATGTATAAGATAGGTGTAATTGGCGATCGCGAGAGTATTCTGGGATTTAAAGCCGTTGGCCTTGACGTTTTCCCTTGCGACGCTGCCGATGAGGCAAAAAAAGTTTTGAAGAAAATTGCAAAAGAGGACTTCGCCATAATATATGTGACAGAACAGCTCTATCAGTATATGGGCGAAGAAATCGACCAGTATAAAGACTCCAGACTCCCGGCAATAATTCCGATTCCTAACAAAGACGGAAGCCTTGGTATAGGAATGGCAAGCGTTAAGAAATCGGTGGAAAGGGCCGTGGGAGCAGATATACTATTTGGAGGTGAAGAATAGCAAATGAGTCAGGGAAAAGTATTAAAAGTATCCGGCCCTCTGGTTGTGGCCTCCGGTATGGAGGAAGCCAACATGTTTGACGTGGTTCATGTAGGACAGCAGGGACTTATCGGAGAAATTATTGAAATGAGAGGAGACCGAGCCTCCATTCAGGTATATGAGGAAACAGCAGGCATAGGACCGGGCGTTCCGGTTGTTTCAACAGGCGCACCCCTTTCCGTTGAGCTGGGGCCGGGACTTATTGAGACCATGTACGACGGTATTCAGAGACCGCTGGAGGAAATGGTTAAAGAGTGCGGCTCAAACATTACAAGAGGAATCAAGGTGCCTGCCCTTTCCAGAACTAAAAAATGGACCTTCGTTCCGACGGTTAAGGCCGGCGACGAAGTAGAAGCCGGAGACATTATCGGTACCGTACAGGAGACCGTAGTTGTAGAACAGAGAATAATGGTTCCTTACGGAGTGAAGGGTGTTGTTGAATCCATTGAAGGAGGAGACTTTACTGTTGAGGAAACCGTATGCAGAGTCAAGCAGGATGACGGCACTGTCCGCGACCTTACTCTCATGCAGAAATGGCCGGTAAGACGCGGCAGACCGTACAAGGAAAAACTTGTTCCGGATATGCCTCTTATTACAGGACAGCGCGTTATCGACACAATGTTCCCTATTGCAAAAGGCGGCGTTGCTGCAGTTCCGGGACCTTTCGGCTCCGGTAAGACCGTAGTCCAGCACCAGCTGGCAAAATGGGCCGATGCCGACATCGTAGTATATATCGGCTGCGGTGAGCGCGGAAACGAAATGACAGACGTACTGATGGAATTCCCTGAGCTGAAGGACCCTCGCACAGGCGAATCGCTGATGAAGAGAACGGTGCTTATCGCAAACACTTCCGATATGCCCGTTGCAGCTCGTGAGGCTTCCATCTATACAGGGATAACAATTGCAGAATATTTCAGAGATATGGGCTATTCCGTAGCCCTTATGGCAGACTCCACATCAAGATGGGCGGAGGCACTTCGTGAAATGTCAGGAAGACTTGAAGAAATGCCCGGTGAAGAAGGTTATCCTGCTTACCTGGCATCGAGACTTGCTCAGTTCTACGAAAGAGCAGGCCGTACAATTTCCCTGGGCAAAGAGGGAAGGCTGGGAGCCCTTTCCGCAATCGGAGCAGTATCTCCTCCGGGAGGCGACATTTCAGAACCTGTATCCCAGGCGACCCTTCGTATTGTAAAGGTATTCTGGTGCCTGGATTCACAGCTTGCCTACAAGAGACACTTCCCGGCTATCAACTGGCTGCAGAGCTATTCACTGTACGTTGACAAGCTGGAAAAATGGTATGAAGAAAATGTAGCCAAGGAATTCCCTAAGATGCGTGCACAGACTCTCCACCTTCTTCAGGAGGAAGCGGAACTTAATGAAGTAGTTCAGCTGGTTGGTGTGGATTCCCTTTCCTTCGAGGACAGAATGAAGCTTGAAGTCTGCAAATCCATTCGTGAGGACTATCTCCATCAGAATGCTTTCCATGAGATCGATACATTCACATCCATGAACAAGCAGTACAAGATGCTGAAACTCATTCTTTCCTTCTATGAAATGGGTGTTGAAGCCATCAGCAAAGGCGCAAGCTTTAATAAGATTGCTGCCCTTGATGTCCGCGAAAGCATCGGACGTTTTAAATATATTGAAGAAAAGGAAATCGATGCGGCATTTGATCAGCTTATGGAAACCATGAGAGCTGAAATTTCGGAGCTGGTAAGCAAGGAGGAGACTGATGATTAAGGAATATAAGACGATCAGCGAAGTTGTAGGTCCTCTGATGCTGGTTAA
>CAKMLH010000068.1 GCA_927797855.1 uncultured Clostridia bacterium
ACTTGCATGTGTTAGGCACGCCGCCAGCGTTCATCCTGAGCCAGGATCAAACTCTTAATTAAATGGTATATTTAAAGCCGAAGCTTTTAATATCTTCTTAAAAGTTCTCTCTGATTTCTCAGATAAACGCAACTCGCGTTTTGCTAATTCGTTTCGAATTATTGTTTTAAGAAATTGTCGGAAACTATCCGCTCAATCGTCTTACCGATTTTGCTGATTGTTTCATAAAAAAATTTATTTGACTAAATTTCTACACTATGAAGTTTTCAAGGTTCATTGCGGCTTTTTCAAACCGCCTGTTCTGCATTACGCGGAACATTTAACATCTTAGCATACGGGGCCTTCATTGTCAAGCACTTTTTCAAACTTTTTTCAAAGTTTTTAAGGCTCAAACAAGCGCCCTGATATGCTTTCCCGCCGCCGTCTCACGACTGACAGCTTGACTATATTACCACCCTTTACTCTCCCTGTCAAGCACCTTTTTCAACTTTTTTTGACAAAAATTTTGAATGCGGAAAAAGCAATGAAATTTCATCTTTTACGGAAGGTATAACAATGGCTCAGGCGGCAAACAATATCAAGTATTAAATTATATAGATTTGGAGGTGCTGCTGTGTTAATTGTAGCAATTAGAACCTTTGTGCTTTATATTATAGTGCTGATAGCCGTCAGCATAATGGGGAAATCCGAGCTTTCCAAAATGTCGCCCTTCCAGCTTGTCATCGTCTTTATGATAGCAGAGCTGGCTGCCATGCCTATTGACGACCCTTCCACCTCTCTCATTAACGGGGTGATGGCCATCTTCACACTGATGCTGCTGCAGGTCCTCATTTCTTTTCTTTCCATCAAAAGCGAAAAATTCAAGAACCTTGTTTCCGGCAAGCCCAGCATTCTTATAGAAAAAGGAAAGCTGAACATAAAAGAGCTTAAAAAACTTCGAATTACCAGCACTGATCTTCTCGAGCAGCTGCGCCTTGCCAACTGTCCGTCTCTCAGTGATGTGGAATATGCCATTATGGAAGCCAACGGCCAGCTGACCGTCATTCCAAAGGCGGAGCAGAAACCTCTCACCCCCAAAGATATGGGACTTACGGTTAACGACGGTCTTCTTCCTATGGTTGTTGTATCCGACGGAACCGTCTATAACAAAAATCTTCTTGCCGCCGGCGTGCCGGAGGAGCTTTTCCGGCAAAAACTGAGGGACTCGGGTATTTCTTCCTATAAGGATATTTTTCTTGCATTTTACGATGAAAACAAAGCTTTTCATGTATATCTGTATTCGGACAATGCTGTTCCTTTTGCGTCGGAGGTGAAAATATGAAGGATCTGATTATTTCTGTTCTTGCCGTTGCACTGCTTATCGGCTCCTGGCTGGTGTTTTTTGAATATTCTTCGGACAATATAGATTCCTACGCTCATTCTATAAAGAAAGAGGTTATTCCGGCCGTTGAGGCGGAAAACTGGGAGGAAAGCAGACAGCTTCTGGATAAAATAGATAAAGACTGGCACTCTTACAAAAAGGTTGCTCTTCTCTTTCTCGACACACAGACCATCAACGAAATCGACTACTCTCTGGCCAGAGCCATAAAGTATGTAAAAGCTGAAGACGTATCTAATTCTGCAGGTGAGCTGAATGCCATCATAGAGCAGCTCACATTTCTCAAGAAAAACGATGAAGTTTCCGCCGCAAACATTCTTTAAAAACGTGCAGATGTCTTAACAGCAGATTTTCCCTATAAAGTAAAAAAGGCCTGACAGGCCTTTTTTACTGAATTATTTCATACATTTTTGTTGCGGCTTCTTTCTTACAAGATTCGCAAAGTTCCAAAACCCGGGCTGACACCGAACTGCTGCCGAATTCGATATGGATGATATCACCCAACTTGACTTCAGTACCGGCTTTTGCAGGCTTGCCGTTTATGGAAATACGCCCCTGATCACAAGCTTCTTTCGCAACGGTCCGCCGTTTTATCAGTCTGGAGTTTTTAAGAAATTTATCGACTCTCATAACGCCTTTCATAAACCTATAATGAGCTATTAGGTTTAATTTTTTTGGTCTTGCGACCGTATTATAAAAAAGGTAATCACTTACCTTAATTATCGATGTCAATCGATTTTCATCGACTAAATCACTGTCCGCTATTATTTGTTAACAGCGTCTTTTAAAGCCTTGCCTGCCTTAAAGGTAGGAGCCTTTGATGCAGCGATTTCGATGATTTCTTCAGGCTGTCTAGGATTTCTCCCCTGTCTTGCCTTTCTTTCTTTAGTCTCGAAAGTTCCGAAACCAATCAGCTGTACCTTATCACCTTTAACTAATGCTTCTTCAATGCTTGCAACTAATGCGTTGATAGCTGCTTCTGCATCTTTCTTAGTGAAATTAGTCTTCTCTGCTACTGCAGCTACTAATTCGGCCTTGTTCATTTAAAGTTCCTCCTTCATAATATAACATATAATTTCAAGTGTATTATAACCCGGAACGCTCAACTTCTTTGGCTTCGTCCCATAACTCGTCCATCTCGGAAAGACTCATATCTTCCAGTGCTCTTCCGCAAGCCAGAGCTTTCTTTTCGATGTAAGCAAATCTCCTTATGAACTTACTTATAGTATAATCCAAAGCCGCCTCCGGGTCAATGCCTAAAAAACGGGAAACATTAACTGCCGAAAACAGCAGATCTCCCAGCTCCTCTGCTGCAGCTTCTCCGTCAAAGGTTTCTGCAGTGCAGCATTCCGTCAGCTCACAAGTCTCCTCGCGGACCTTGTCAAAGGCTCCTGATACATCGTCCCAGTCAAACCCGGCTTCCGCTGCCTTCTTCTGAACCTTGAAGGCTCTGGTGAGTGCAGGCAATGCTCTGGGCACATCTGCCATGGCCGAGGAAGTATCTTTCTTACCTTTCTCTTGTTCCTTGATATTTTCCCATTTTTCAAGAACTTTGTCAATAGATTTTGCCTTATTATTTGTGTTTTCCTGCAAAAAAACATGAGGATGACGGCGAATCATTTTATCACATTCTTCATTTATGACATCTCTAAGTTCAAAGGCGCCTTCTTCTTCCCCCAGAATTGAGTGAAATACTACCTGTAGTAGTACATCCCCAAGTTCCTCCTTAAGATTCACCATATCGTGATTATCTATGGCATCGGCAGATTCGTAGGCTTCCTCCAGCATACACGGGCGAAGACTTTCGTGTGTCTGAACCTTGTCCCACGGACATCCCACGCGGAGAATCTTAATTATCTCATAGAGGCGCTTCAATGCTTTCTCGCTGTCTGAGGCAGCCTCACATAGATGTATATATTGTTCTTTGATCATTATTATTCCCTCTGCGTCTCAGTTTATTTTATAAATTTATCCAGAATTTTTACCAGCTTATCGCCCTTTGGCAGTCTGGCTATCTCATCCTTGGTTATGGCTTTAAGTCCCAGGATAAGGGCGCCGTAAACAGCCACTCCTATGATAATAGACGCAAGACAGGCTATATCGTTGGAAGAAGTGGCCAGGAAAAGAAGTTTATATGAAGCCGCTGCACACAGACCCATAACTGCCGAAGCAGCAAAAGGCTTTATAAACGTCATGTTAAAGTCGAAGGTAACCCCCGTATATTTCTTAATATCTCTCATATTGAGCACTGTAGCCACCAGATAAGCCGCAACGGTTCCCAGTGATGCCCCGTTTACATTGACAGCCTTTATCCCTACGAGGATATAGGTGATTATCACCTTGGCCACAGCACCGATTGCCAAATTCTTTACAGGCACATTCTGTCTGCCTATGCCCTGAAGAATTCCCGTAAGAGTCTGAAGGGACGACATGAAGATTATGCAAAGGCACATTACCCGCAAAGTAGGGGCAGCTGCAGCAACCTCCGCAGCTCTTTCCGGATCCCTGTAAAGGAGGCTGAGTATAGGATGCGCCAGGGAAAAGATTCCTACGGCACAAGGAAAGCCTATAATCATAGCGCTTCTCATGGAAAATCTCATATTGTCCTTTACTTCGTTCATGTCATTGACCTTAAATCCGGCGGAAATGGCCGGCACAAGGCTCATGGCTATAGCCTGAACAAAAACCTGCGGCAGTCCTATGATGGAGTTGCAGTAACCGCTGAATCTCCCCCAGAGAGACTTTGACTGAGCCAAAGTCCACCCTGTATCCTGAAGTCTTCCCATTACCATTGAAGAATCTATGGCCTCCATAAGCGGCAGAATAGATGCACCGATAGTTATGGGAACAGCGATTATGATTATTTTCTTTATTATGCTCCAGCAGCTTTCCTCTTCGCTGTGAGACTTGTTTCTCCTTATATAGCGTTTTATGGTTTTGCGGCTAAGAAGATAAATTATAATTACTATGAAAAGACCGGCTCCGGCACCTGCAGTGGAACCGAAGGTTGCACCTGCACACACGGCCTCATAGCCCGAATCGAGGAGGAAATATGCCAGTCCCAGACCGACTGCAACTCTGAAAAACTGTTCGAAAAGCTGAGACACAGCGGTGGGATTCATATTCTGACGTCCCTGGAAATATCCCCTGTAGGCCGACATTATAGGCACCAGAATCAGGGACGGGGCTATAGCCTCAAGAGAAAGGCGCGCTCCCGGGTTGCGCAGGATGGATGTCTCTATGAATCCTGCATTGAAGTAAACTATGCAGAAGGAAACAAACCCCAGCGCCGCCATGAGCCAGACGGAAATCTGAAAAACCTTGTGAGCTCCGGCATAGTTTTTTACGGCTATTCTCTCGGAAACCATCCTGGAAATAGCCACCGGTATACCTGCTGTTGATATTATCAGGAACAAAGTGTATATGGGATAAACAGAGCCGTAATAGCTCATGCCGTTTTCACCTATCCACATGGTCAGGGGGATTCTGAAGAAAACGCCCATAACCTTTACGATTATACCGGCGATACCCAGAATGGCCGCACCCTTTAAAAAGTTATTCTTTGACATGAGTAAAAAATGTCCTTTCTGGTCTGATCTAAAGCTGCTTCAATATCTTTTCTGTGGCTCTTTCCGCCTCAAAAATAGTCTTCTCAATATCTATGGTCTTGTATTCTCCGTTTTCGTAGAGAACTTTTCCGTCTGCCATGGTCATGAGCACGTCACTTCCCGATGCAGAGTATACAAGATTGTTTGTCAGCTTATGAACGGGATGCATATTTGGCCTGTCGATGTCCACCACAATCAGGTCTGCTCTGTTTCCCACTCTGAGGAGTCCGCAGTCTCCCCTTCCCTGACTCTTTGCTCCGTTTACGGTGGCTGCCCTGAGAACCTGCTCCGGAGTTACCGCCGTAGGGTCGCTGAACTTCACTTTGGCCGCCAGGGCCATGACCTTCATTTCTTCAAAGAAATTCAGACTGTTGTTGCTGGCTACGCTGTCGGTTCCTATGGCTACATTGATGCCCTTATCAAGTAGCTTTGGTACGTTGCACACGCCGCTTGCCAGCTTCATGTTGCTGACAGGATTTGTGGCAACTGTAACGCCCTTTTCCTTAAGAATATCAAAGTCATCTCCCTCTATCCAGACGCAGTGGGCCGCTGTGGCAGGCATATCCCACGCTCCCAGGCTGTTAAAGTACTGCACCGGTGTCATGCCGTTGTGGCGTTCCTTACATTCCTCGTGCTCCGATCTGGTTTCGGAAATGTGAATGTGCATGTTGGCTCCATGCTCCCGGCCGAAAGCAGAAACAGCTTCCACCGCCAGATGGTTGGAGGTGTACTCGCCGTGAATGCTCACATCCATTTTTATTCTTTCATCTTCCGTATTATGATATGCTTCGAAAGTCCGTTTCATTTCCTGCATTGAAGGGAGCTGCCATACATCAGAATCATCAAAATTTACTATAGCGCGGCTGATGTTTCCCTTCATACCCGCATCTTTGGTGGCTCTTACCATGTCATCTATAAAATAGTACATGTCTGTGGTTGAGACAATACCGAATCTCATGGACTCTGCCATGGAAAGGGTTGTGCCCCAGTACACCGCATTGCTGTCCAGCTTGTCTTCAAATGGAAAAATCAGCTTGTTAAGCCAGTCCTGGAGTGCCATGTTTTCTCCGTAGCCTCTCATAAGAGCCATGGGTGAATGTCCGTGGGCGTTATAAAAGGCCGGCATGAGAAGTTTGCCCCTGCCGTCGTAGGCTTCGCCCCAGTCTTCCGCCCTGCTGACGTCTTTTCCGCTCTGCGTTTGCATGCTGCTCTGCGGTTCCATTCCGCTCTGCGGCGCCTCTGTTCCTATATATGTAATACGGCTTCCTGCAGTGCCTACATACATATTCTTTTTTATCTCAAAATTCTCGTCTAAAATCGTTATAGTCTTAAATAACATTTTCGGTTCCTTTCTCCGGCGCCGCTTTCTGGTGCCGGCACAGACTTCGACTGATACATTATAGCACAATATGTCTGCGATTTCCAAGGAGAATAGGTGAAAAAAGACAATTAGCGAATCGCCTCGTATGCTTCTATTGTTTTGTCGTTATAGCAGGCCAGCAGTACTTCCATGTTGTAGTCGGCGTTTTCGGCAAGCCAGTCTGTCACAGCTTTGTATGAAACCTCCGCAGCTTCCATGACAGGATAGCCGTATACTCCTGTGGAGATGGCAGGAAAGGCTATGCTGTGCAGGCCCTTTGCCTTTGCAAGGTTTAAAGAATTAATGTAGCAATCCCTGAGAAGCTTAGGGTCATCCTCGCTGCCGGAGTAAACGGGTCCTACGGTATGAATCACATACTTTGCCTTAAGATTGTATCCCTTTGTAATTTTGGCCTGACCGGTTTCACAGCCGTGAAGGGTTCTGCACTCTGCCAGAAGCTCCGGACCTGCCGCCCGGTGAATGGCTCCGTCGACACCTCCGCCGCCCAGCAGACTCTTGTTTGCTGCGTTGACAATGCAATCAGTGTCAGCCTTTGTTATGTCCATTTTTTTAATTGTAATTGTGTTCATGTGGGTCTCCTTGTCTGTCTATACTCGGTAATCTATTTTTTATGTTGAAGTTGTAGACTGTTTGTGCTATACTGAGGTCAAGAGGAAAGCCGTTGAAAACGGCTGACTAATTGCGGATTGCCGCCTTAGTCCTAAGCTTGGGCGGCTTTTTTCATGCTTATTGTAATCCTCAATACCCCTTTGGAGTATGTGAATGTTACTCTAATCATACAGGCTCCTTTCTCCCTTTTGAAAGTAAGGTGCCAGCCGCTTTCCACTTATCCTCTTGACAAAATTATTATAACATGATTCCGTCGCAAGAACAAGCGTTCTTGCGCTTTTATTGTTGAAAATCGAGCATATTTATCTATTCCTCGCTGCCGGAAACAGTTTCGCCCGTCCAGCTGTTGATGCCGCCGAACTCTACGATATTGGTATAGCCCTGCTTTGCCAGCTTTTCGGAAGCCTGTTTGCTCCGGTTGCCGCTTCTGCAGTAAACAAGAATGAGCTGTTCCTTGTCAGGGAGCTCCGGAATATCCTCGGTTCCGATAGTTTCGTTAGGAATACAGATTGCACCCGGAATGTGGGCAGCCTCATATTCCTCCTGTGTACGGACATCAAGAATGATGTAATCCGTCTCTTCTTCCATCATGGCAGCCGCT
>CAKMLH010000069.1 GCA_927797855.1 uncultured Clostridia bacterium
TTCCTGCAGTCTTGCAGGGGGATTTGAAGTATACAAAGCCTATGACAGGCTCGTATTCCGGCGCGGAGGCAGTGAAAAGACTGCATCAGAGGACAGCTGGAAGCTTACTGTAATGAACAGACAGGAGTACTGTAAATTTATGGAAGAGAGCCAGCGCTCCCAAGAGCATCAAGGCACTGAAGAGAGCCAGCGCACCAGTCATCTTTACGGTGCCTTCAGCGGCAAAGCACTGGAGCAGGGGGCAAAGCCGGAGCTGAGGACAAGGCGCGACGGCGATGTAATAGCAATAAAGGGCGGAACCAAAAAGCTTTCCGACTTTTTTACAGACTGCAAAGTGCCCAGGATGTACAGAGATGAGATGCTGCTTCTTGCAGTTGGAAATCGCATTTTATGGGTGCTTCCGTCGGAGCATTTTCCTGACGGGATAAACAGGCAGAAAGGCCGGTTTTCCGCGGAATTTAAAGCCGACCCTGTCAGCGATGAAACAATAATTGTGCTTGAACAAAAGTAGTTTTTGTGTTAAAATACAAATTAGTCTATAATCACAGATAATTTTTAAAAACTTTATGGATAAAGAACATTGTCAGCCCGGCGGGGAACATGGATGTGAAGACCGCCGAGGCAGGAAAGGGGATAAAAATTGAAAAGATTCACAAAAAATATAAGTATATACCTGATTTTATTCGTGGTAGTGCTGGCAGTAGCATTCTTTTACAAGGGACTTGATAATACCGATGTCAGCGTTAAAGAAGTACCTTTCTCAAAATTCGTACAGCTCACAAGCCAGGAAAAGTTCGAATCCGTTGAGATTGACGGAACTACCATTACCGGGCAGCTGAGCAAAAACAGCTATGTTTACTCCTATGCGCCGTCCATAAGCCAGATTATGTGGCTTGACGAAAACTACCTGATGAAGCAGGCGGAGGAGGGCAAGATCACTTATTCCAGCCCGAAACCTGACAAGGGTTCCTTCCTGCTGACGCTTCTTCCGAATATTATAATGATAGGAGCTCTGATTTTCCTCTTCTATATTATGATGAACCAGGGAGGAAACGGCAAGGCCTTCCAGTTTGCCAAGTCCAGAGCCAAAATGGTCAAGTCGGCGGACAGGAAGGTTACCTTTGATGACGTTGCAGGTCTGGAGGAGGAAAAACAGGAACTTTCGGAAATCGTTGATTTCCTCAAGGACCCTAGAAAATACAGAGAACTGGGTGCCAGAATACCTAAGGGAATTCTCCTTGTAGGCCCTCCGGGAACAGGTAAGACCTACATTTCAAAGGCGGCGGCAGGAGAGGCAGGAGTGCCTTTCTTCACCATATCCGGTTCCGACTTTGTGGAAATGTTTGTAGGCGTTGGTGCCTCACGTGTGCGCGACCTCTTTGAGCAGGCCAAGAAAAACGCACCTTGTATCGTTTTCATAGATGAAATCGATGCCGTAGGCCGTAAACGTGGTTCCGGCATAGGCGGCGGCCACGACGAAAGAGAGCAGACCTTAAACCAGCTTCTCGTTGAGATGGACGGTTTTGAGGAAAACTCCGGAATCATAATTCTGGCGGCAACCAACAGACCTGACGTCCTTGACCCTGCACTTTTAAGACCGGGCAGATTCGACCGTCAGATTGTAATCGGCCTGCCTGATATAAAGGGCAGAGAGGAGATAATCAAAGTCCATGCCAAGAACAAACCTTTGGCCGACGACGTTACTCCTTCAATTCTTGCAAGAAGAACCATGGGCTGCACACCTGCAGACCTTGAAAATATTCTTAACGAGGCGGCGCTCATTACTGCACGACGCAACGGAAGATTCATCAGAATGGAAGAAATCGAAGAAGCCATCCGCAAGGTTGAAATGGGACCTGCCAAGAAGTCCAAGGTTGTTTCCGACAAGGAAAAGAAGCTTACGGCTTACCACGAAGCGGGTCACGCCGTTGTGGCCAGATCACTTCCTGACCATATGCCGATTCACGAGGTTACCATCGTTCCTCGCGGAAGAGCCGGCGGATATACCATGTACCTTCCGCAGGAGGATACTCTCTTTGAGACAAAACAGGCCATGTATCACCATATCATAACCTGCATGGGCGGCCGTGCTGCCGAAAACCTGAAGCTGGACGACATTTCCATCGGAGCATCGGGAGACATCAAACAGGCCACAGACCTTGCCCGCGAAATGGTTACCAAGTACGGCTTTTCCGAAAAGCTGGGCAATGTGAACTACGGCGGAGACGGAGAGGTTTTCCTCGGAAACGATTTTACACAGCATAAGAACTACTCCGAAGAAACAGCCAAGGAAATCGACGAAGAAATCAGGCGCTTTGTGGGCGATGCCTACGAAAGAGCCCTTTCCATACTCAGAGAGAAGGATGAAATCCTTGAAAACGTGGCTCAGGCACTTCTCATGGTTGAAACCATCAACGGCGATCAGTTCGAAGATCTTTACACGGGAAAGATTTCTCCTGAGGATCTGAAGGTCAGCGTTGACAAGGCCGGTGAGGAAAAGAAGGCCAAAGATGCGGAGGAATCCGCCGAAAGAGAGAGACTCCGTGCCGAGGAACAGGCCAGACTCATGGAAGAACTGAAGAAGTACGACGGAGATTATCTGGGAGAAGATGATCTGTCAGGCCCGGAAAATCCGGAAGAAACCGGATCCGGGGAGAAAGAAAAAGAGGGAGAAGATGAAAGTAACAGTTAAGGATTGCTTGCAGCTTGACTCTTTCAGAAACTGTATAGTGGTTGCAGGCGAAAGAAAGATTGAAAACAGAGTAAAAGCAGTATCTGTTATGGATGAATCCGGCGTTGCCGAAGCAGTAAAATGCAGCGGCACAGACGGAATGATGACCCTTACAACTTTTGCCGGGATGAAAGACGATGTGAAGACCCAGTGCGATACCATAAAAGCCCTGGCCGGGGAAGGAATCGCGGCCATGGTGTATTTCCCTCGCGAAGAGGGTGTCAAGTCGGTGGACAAGGAAGTTATCAGAGCCGCTGACGAGGCAGGCCTTCCTCTTATCGTAATGGCGGGCGATATGTCCGGTGATTATTCCAGGATAATTTCCGACGTTATGGAGCATGTGCTTTTTGGCAACAACTTCAAGAACAGCCTTATAAACAACACCATCTTCCACCTGCTCAATTTCGAAAAATATGCAAGCTTTCAGCAGGCTCTCCACGAGGCTGCAGTCAGCAACGAATTTCAGGTGGTGCTTCTCAGCGAGGAGTTCAACCCTGTCTTTGCGGTAGAAACCAGACACCAGACCACCATCAATGAAGCCATAAGGCGGGGAAGAGAGGTGGCTCTCAATCCGGGCAATCTTTACAGCCTCATTGACATTGACGGTGTCCTCACCTACTGGGGACTTGTAAACATAAACAACGACCGGTACTATCTGTGCATAGTGGATAATGAAGACAACTACTCAGCCGGAGAAATCACAAAGCTGGCGGAAATAATCGAGCTGGCCATGGGAATGTGGAAATACACTCCTGAAAGAGATGCCAAGGCGGAGCTTGTCAAATCTCTCATGAGAGGAAACAAAAGCCTTGCATATTCTCTCAGAGAAGAAGCCGGAGTTAAGGCCGGGGATATTATTTCCGTATTCTACGCCAGACATATCGAGACAAGGCGCAGCGACGAAATAATCGACAGCTTCATTAAAGAAGGAATCATAGATGTAATCAAAATTGCCGAAGAGGATGAAAGCTACGGGCTGATTCTCAAAGGCGAGAAGTTCAGGGATGACGAGGAAAATCTGGACAAGACTGTCTGCACCCGGCTTTTCGATGCCCTTAAAGAAAACAAGTCCGTGCGCATTTTCCATGTGACCGGCGTTGACGGCATTGAAGGTGCAGGAGACGGCTTCAGACTCATAGGCGAGACATGGGCCTTTGTGGAAAACATTTTCCCATATAAGAGAGTTTTCTCCAAGTACGAGCTGGCTCTGGTGGCAGGCTGCATCAACATTCAGGTTCAGGGCGGACATCTTAAGAAAAATTTCATGGATCTTCTGGAACCTTTCAGAAAGGAAGGGGACAACAAGGCCCGTCAGCTTCTTGAGACCCTTGAGACCTTCGTGCTGGATGCAGGCATGAACAGCGGCAAGACTTCCGAGTTCATGGGCATTCACACCAACACTGTGCAGTATCGTCTGAAAAAAATAAACGAGATTCTCGGAGCGGAGATTACGGGAAACCGTGTAATTCCGGGACTGACCATTGCCCTTGCTCTGAGAAGGCTGGAGGACACGGCCAAATGATGAAAAGCAAAAGTTACAATAGTGACAATTTGAAAATCGGAAATGTGGGGCTCTCGGGCCCCTTTTTGCTGGCTCCCCTTGCGGGCATAACCGACGGACCTTTCCGCAGGCTCTGCAGCGAAGCCGGAGCTGCCCTTACCTATTCGGAAATGGTCAGCGCAAAGGGACTATGGTACAATGATAAAAATACGGGAAAGCTACTTGAAATCCTTGACGGAGAAGGTCCCGCAGCATACCAGCTTTTCGGACACGAGCCGGAAATAATGGGTTTTGCCGCCCGGCAGCTTGACACCTGCCAAAACGTAATCTTTGACATAAACATGGGCTGCCCCGTTCCTAAAATAGTAAAAAACGGAGAGGGCTCCGCTCTTATGAAAAATCCCGACCTGGCTCACGATGTGGTTTCCGCTGCGGTTAAGAACACCTCAAAGCCCGTGACCGTTAAAATCCGTGCAGGCTGGGATGCCGAAAACATAAATGCTGTTGAGGTTGCCCATGCAGTCAGCGCAGCAGGGGCATCAGCAATTGCAGTTCACGGAAGAACACGTGAACAGTATTACAGCGGCAGGGCCGACTGGTCTGTAATAGCCGCCGTAAAGAAGGCGGTGGATATTCCCGTAATCGGCAACGGTGATGTGACAGATGCCGCCGCCGGCCGTCGGAGGATGGAGGAGACAGGCTGCGACTTTGTCATGGTCGGCAGGGCCGCCCTTGGAAATCCATGGATTTTTACAGAACTCAATGCGGCCTGGCGGGGAGAGCCTCTGCCGCCTCCGCCTGCCAAAGAGGACAAGAGGCAGATGATGCTCCGCCACTTCAACGATGTCCTGGACCTGAAAGGCGAATATGTGGCGGTGCGTGAAATGAGAAAACACGTGGGCTGGTACCTTAAGGGAGTACCCGGAGCGGCCGCTTTCCGCGGCAGAATAAATCAGATAAATTCTGCGGAAGAGCTGCGAAAGGCAATCCAGGAGATATAAATTGACAGACCTGCCCTGAGAAGTTAAAATAATGAAAAAAAGAAAAGGAGTTTGATTTAGTTATGCGTTATTGCAGTCAATGCGGAAAAGAACTGGTTCCGGGCGCTAAGTTTTGCTCAAGCTGCGGCCATAAGGTTGAAGAGGAAAGCTTTGCAGCCCAGGAAAGCCACGAGGCTGAGCAGTCAGCCCAGACTGAGAACCATGAGACTGAGCAGTCCGGCCAGCCTCAAAGCAGTCCATTAGTTATGGAAAAGAAACTGCCTATTAATATAATCGGCGGTATAATATTTATAATTTTAGGCATATGGAGTATGGGAAGTGTATTTTCTGCCGGGTATATGGCCTTCTGGCACATTCTGGAGACAGGTGCCTTTGTTCTGCTGGCAGTGGCTATGCTTTCCAAAACCAGATATCCGCTGGTTCCTATAGCCCTGGCGGCGGAAACTCTTTGCAGCTTAGTATATCTGATAAACGGATTGATAAACGGAAAATACACTACCGAAATTATGAGCTATTACTCATATTACGATGAGACTCATTTCAACCTGCTGTGTATACTGCCGGATCTTCTGAGTCTGCTTGCTGTGGGCGCGGCATGTTTCGCTGTGTTCGCAATGGGTACCAACCTGCTTGAAAAATACAGAAAAACAGCTGAGAACTTATGGTTTGTCCCTGTCATAATTGAGGCTGCGTCAATACTGCTCAGCATAATTCTGTACATCGCATTTTATGCTTTGAATATATTTAATATCTACTGGATTTACGGATGGTACAGCTTCAGTTCTTTCCTGTATGGACTCCTTTATACGGCAGGATTGGCTGCGGTTTTACTGAACCTGAAATATCCGGAGTGTGCAGCTCAGAGACAGGAAGCACCTTCGGCAGAGGCAGATCAGCAGGGTGCTCAGGGTGCTCAGGGTGCTCAGGGCGACCAGAATGATCAGAGTGCTCAATATGCATCCCGTTCGGCCTCATCGGCGGTCTACACCACCCAGAATGTTACCAGACCTGACGGATACTGCAGCATGGTAAAGCATGTGCTGCTTCTTATCTTTACCTTCGGAATCTGGCAGCTCATATGGATATACAGGACCACGCGCTACCTCAACTGCGTTACTGCAGAACCGCCGCGCAACCCGACCACAAAGCTGCTTCTCTGCATGTTTGTGCCGTTCTATATTATTTACTGGATGTACAAACACGCCAAGTACATAGATATCTTGGCCGCAGAGAAAGGCATTCCGTCTGACATTGGCGTGCTCTGCCTGGTACTTGAGTTTTTCGTGCCTATAGTGCCGCCGATCCTTATGCAGGACAAGCTGAACACCATCGTAGGCGTTGCTTTATAGTGGCCGTATAGTAATCGTATAGTAATCGTATAGTAATTGTATAGGAGACAGAAGGAGACATACTATGAGTTATTGCAGTCAATGCGGAAAAGAACTTGTTCAGGGCGCAAAATTCTGCCAGAACTGCGGGGCACCCGTTGAAAGTGCAGCTGCGGCAGGCACTGGTGCTGCAGGTGATGGGTCAGCTTCGGCAAACACATCCTCAGGGGATTCATCCTCAGCGAGTTATGCGGGGTACTATGAGCGGCAGAATGCCCAAAGCCAAAATGCCCAAAGGCAGAATGCTCAGCCAAATTATAATTACGTCGAGCAGGATATACCGTCTACAGGGCTCAATGTCCTTGCCTTTTTCCTGCCCCTGGTCGGCCTGATTCTGTACCTGGTCTATGTTGATTCAACGCCGAGAAGAGCAAAGGCCATCGGCAAATTCGCACTCATCGGCTTTGGCGTAGGCGTGGCCCTTGGTATTATCGGCGCCGTCATTCAGGGCGCAGTGATCGCGTCGATGTTTTTTTAGACAGGAGCTTTAGCCCCCGTAGAATCGGAATTAAATAGAAGAAAAAGAGCGGACAGCGCGTTTCTGTAATGGAGGCGGCTGTCCGTTTTTTGGCTTTATAGTATGTAAACCCGACTGCTTGACCGTTGGTGATGCCATGAGTTGCTGGCTTCGTTGTAAAAAACTGACCGGAATGAGTATTTTCACAACATGGGACGCCTGACGGACAAGGAAATGGGCAGGGAAAGTCGTGAATGTTGTGTGATTTTCAGGGATGAAGAAAATCATACAACACTCCAATAATTTCGGCTGCGTAATTGATTCGAGTTATAGAAAAAACACAACATTTCCTTTCGGCGAAGACCTTCGTAAGGCTCTCATAGGGGGAAATGTTGTGTAAAAAATCGGATTTTAGAAAAGAAAGCAGCATTGCCTTTCAAAACCCTTACGCATTTTATGCAC
>CAKMLH010000070.1 GCA_927797855.1 uncultured Clostridia bacterium
TATGTTTGCGCCGGCGGGAGGTTTCTTTGGAACTCCGGGTGTGGGCCAGTCGGATTTTTGATTCGCTTATGTTCTCAAGGCTGAAGACATGAAGGCAGGTATCAATATTATCAAAGAAGGTATCAAAGCATACAACGCAAGATAAACGGATAGTTTACATTTTAAAAATATGATTATCTATTAACTAAAGGGAGATTTTATATGAAGTTATCACCTATGATGCAGCAGTACATGAAAATAAAAGATCAATATAAGGACTGTATACTGTTTTTCAGACTTGGTGACTTCTATGAAATGTTCTTTGATGATGCAATCTTAGCGTCAAAGGAATTAGAACTCACTTTAACCGGAAAAAGCTGCGGACAGGAGGAAAGGGCTCCCATGTGCGGAGTTCCTTTCCACGCAGCTGAAAGTTATATATCCAAACTTGTTGAAAAAGGGTATAAGGTTGCCATATGTGAACAGACCGAAGATCCCGCTCTTGCAAAAGGAATAGTGAAACGGGAGGTTATCCAGGTAGTTACTCCCGGCACATTGACCTCACAATCTATGCTTTCCGAAAAGGAAAACAATTATCTCGCTGCAGTATTCGCTGAAGAAGGCGCCATGTCCGTATGCTACTGCGATATTTCCACAGGGGAGCTTTATCTGACGGAATATAAGGGTCCGGACATTTATTCTGCTATCCTTAATGAACTTGTAAAAATAAAGGCAAGGGAAATTATATGCAGCAGGCAGTTTGCTGATGAATATTCTCTCGATGAAATCAAACATACAACTGAGGCATATATAAATATACTCAGCGATGAATATTTCTCGATAAAATGTGCCGAGGATTCGATAAAATCCCAGTTTGGCTGCATTTCTCTCACCGGCCTTGGTCTTGACTTCAGACCTCTTGCCGTACTTTCTCTGGGAGCACTTCTGAGCTATCTTATGGAAACCCAGAAGCAGAATCTTACACATATTACCCATATTAACCACTACGAAATAGGAACTCATATGGCTCTTGACAAGGCCACCATCAGAAACCTGGAGATTACGGAAACTCTCTATGAAAAGAAGGTCCAGGGTTCACTTCTCGGCATCCTTGACAAGACTCACACTGCTATGGGAAGCCGTAAAATGCGCCAGTGGCTCAGAGAGCCTCTCAACAGCGCTAAAGAGATTAATCTCAGGCTTGATGCTGTCCATGAGCTTTACTCAAATCTGCTTATGAGAAACAACATCAAGGAGAATCTGAAGCATATATACGATTTTGAGAGGCTGGCAGGGCGTATAGCATGCGGCAACGCCAACGGGAAGGATCTTATCGCACTAAGAAACTCAATCTCCGTACTGCCTGAAATAAAATCTGAACTGGGGGCAGCATCTTCAGAGCTTCTCAGGCATATTAACGAAGAAATCGACTGTCTTTCAGACGTTTATGATATTATAGACAGAGCAATCTGCGAAGAACCGCCTTTCACAGTGAAAGACGGCGGACTCATAAAGGAAGGATATTCAGAAGAACTTGACAGCCTTAAGTTATCCATCAAGGACGGAAAGAACTGGATTTCCAACCTTGAAAATTCAGAAAGAGAGCGGACGGGAATCAAAAACCTTAAGGTGGGTTATAACCGGGTGTTCGGTTATTATCTTGAAGTGACCCGATCGTACTTTGATATGATTCCTGAAAACTACATAAGGAAGCAGACTCTTGCCAACGCCGAGCGCTTCATAACTCCGGAGCTTAAAGAGATGGAAAGTCTTGTCCTTAATGCTGAAACTAAAATTAATCAGATGGAGTATGAGCTCTTTACAAAGATCAGAAGCTTCATTCAGGGGTACATAGAAACCATCCAGAAAACTTCAGCAGCCGTTTCATCCCTGGACGTTCTTACATCTTTTGCTCATGTAAGCGAGCGTCTCGGATATGTGAAACCTGTCATAGATGAATCTATGGAAATAGAGATCGTAAAAGGGCGTCATCCTGTTATTGAACAGACTGTTTCAGACGGCCTCTTCGTGTCAAACAACACCTATTTAAATGATGAAGATACAAGTATGCTGCTTATTACAGGCCCAAATATGGCAGGTAAATCAACTTATATGCGTCAGACTGCCCTGATAGTTTTAATGGCTCAGGCAGGATGTTTTGTACCTTGCGAAAGTGCAAAGATAGGCGTCGTTGACAGGATTTTCACCAGAATAGGGGCCTCTGACAACCTGGCTCAGGGTCAGTCCACCTTCTTTGTGGAGATGAGCGAGCTGGCATACATTTTAAATAATGCCAAATCAAGAAGTCTCATAATTCTTGATGAAATAGGAAGAGGGACAAGCACTTACGACGGCCTTTCCATTGCCTGGGCGGCAGTGGAATTCCTCTGCAATGAAAAAAAACATATCAGGACACTTTTTGCCACTCATTACCATGAACTTACTGTCCTTGAAGAGCAGCTGCCGGGTGTGAAAAATCTTAATGTTGATGTGGCCGAGCAGAACGGGAATATAGTTTTTCTTCATAAGATTGTCGAAGGCTCTGCCAGCAGGAGCTATGGTATTCATGTGGCAAGGCTTGCGGGTATACCGAGAAGTCTGCTGGAAAGGGCACAGGAAAAGCTTAGTGAGCTTGAGTCGGAAAAACCTCATAAAGACATGGCATCTGTTTCAAAAGACAGAGGCTGCGAGGAACAGATTTCAATGTTTTCACCGGAGCCAAGCCCTGTACTTGATAAGCTTCGCACATTAAATCTAATGGAAATAACGCCTTCACAGGCCATCAAAATACTTGAGGAGCTTAAATCAGCTCTGGATAAATAAAGACGGGAGGAAATACACATGTTCAGAAAAATGCGCCATGAGGCCAGAAAATCAATTTCAGAAGAGGAATGCAAAGCGATTCTCAAAGAAGCAAAACGCGGCGTTCTTGCAGTTGCCGGTGATGAAGACTATCCTTATGCCTTCCCGATTAACTTTTATTATGATGAGTCGGAAAATAAAATTTATTTTCATTCTGCTAAAGCAGGGCATAAAATAGACTCAATTAATAACAATCCCAAGGTATGTTTTACCGTCTTCAGCGAACCTGAAATCAGAGATCTTGAATGGGCTCCATACTTAAGCAGCGTAGTTGTATTCGGCAAGGCGGAAATTATGACAGAGCCCGAAATTTTCATCGATAAACTCAGAAATTTTGCTATGAAATATTATCCTGACGCCCACGAGGCAGAAGAGGAGATTCGTGCTGATATAAACGCCGTTCAGATTATAGCAGTCAGTGTAGAGCATATGACCGGAAAAACCATACAGGAAAAATAAACGGAGTACCGTTATGATCAGATTATTAGACAAATCAGTATCAGACAAAATAGCTGCAGGTGAAGTTATCGAGCGTCCTATTTCAATAGTAAAAGAGCTTGTAGAAAACGCCCTTGATGCAGGGGCAGACTCTGTGGTGGTCGAAATAAAAAATGGCGGCAAATCTTATATACGAGTTACCGACAATGGCTGTGGAATACCCTCTGAAGAGGCTGAAACAGCCTTTCTTCGTCATGCTACAAGTAAGATCAGCACCGCAGCCGATCTTGACGCTATAGACACCCTCGGGTTTCGGGGAGAAGCCCTTGCTTCTATTGCAGCTGTAACCAGAACCGAAGTGATTACCAAGACAAAAGGGAGCAAAACCGGAACAAGACTGATTCTTCACGGGGGAAGGGTAATCACAAAAGAAAAAACAGGCTGCCCTGACGGGACAACTATAATTGTAACGGACCTGTTTTACAATACACCTGCCAGACTTAAATTTATGAAAACAGATTCCGCTGAAAGCGGCCTCATTATAGATTTTATGTCCCAAATGGCTCTGGCATATAAGGATGTGAAATTCCGTCTTATAAACAACGGCAGGATTCTCTTTTCCACTCAGGGAGACGGAAACAGACTCAATACTATTCTGAGAGTTTACCACGATGTAGATTCAAGAAATATGGTGCCTGTATGCCATAGTGAAGACGGCATTTCAGTAGATGGATATATTTCCACTCCTGCTTTCAGCAAAACCACACGAGGAAGCCAGATTTACTTTGTCAACGGCAGGGTAGTTTCCAGCAAGGTTATAGAAAAGGGTGTTTCTGAAGGATATAGGGAAAGATTATTTGAAGGCAGATACCCGGTTGTTTACCTTTTCCTTCATGTGGATCCTCATACAATAGATGTGAATATTCATCCTAATAAGAGAGAAGTGCGCTTTAATGAAGAATCTATGATTACTGATTTTATTGCCCGGGCAATCAGAGATGCCCTTTCATCTGAAGATGCAGTTGTAGATGCTGGAAATATATTTAAAGGCAGAGAAAACTCTATCAGCTCATCAAAGGTATACGAAAGAGTGTTTGAACCCTTAAGGGAAAAAACAGAGGAGAAGCAAGTTGACATAAAACAAATATTATCAACTATTGAAAATCCTTATAAAGCGGAGACAGAATCAGAATCAGAATCAGAATCAGAAATCGCAATATATGCACCTAAATTTAAGCCTTTTGATTTCAGCCAATTGAAAGTTACAGGTGTAATTTTTGATACGTATATTACAGCGGTTGACGAATCCAATTTTTATCTCATCGATCAGCATGCTGCTCAGGAGAGAATTTTCTATGAGAAACTGGTAGGAGAATACGAATCAGCCGAAAAAGTAAGACAGCCTCTGCTTGTTCCTCTTGTTATCAATGTATCTCTTTCAGTAAGCGAGAACTCTTTCGACTGGCTTGATGCACTTTCAAGAATGGGATTCACCGTAAATGAATTCGGACCGGGAACCTTTAGAATTACTGAAATTCCAATGTTTATGGAACTTTCTGAGGCAGAAGATTTTATAAATCAGTTTATAGAAAACATTAATGAAAGAACAAATCTTTCAAACAGCGTTGTAATTGACAAGCTGATAATGATGTCCTGCAAGGCAGCTGTTAAAGCCAACGATAAGCTAAGCGATGGAGAGGTGAAAGCACTTATAAATGATCTTTCATCCTGCATAAATCCTTTCAGCTGTCCCCACGGAAGGCCTACTTTTATCAGGCTCACACGTTACGAAATAGAAAAAATGTTCAAGAGAGTGTAATTATGCGAAAAATCATTGCAGTTGCAGGCCCTACGGCCGTGGGAAAAACTAAATATGCCATTGAAACTGCAAAGGCCTTTAAGGGCGAAATAGTTTCCTGCGACTCTATGCAGCTTTATAAATATATGGATATAGGCAGTGCCAAACCTACAGCCGAAGAACAGGCGGAGGTTAAGCATTGGCTGGTAGATGAAATTGATCCGAAGGCGTCCTTCAGTGTGGCTAAATACTGCAGTATGGCCAAAAATGCTATCGAAGATATCTTTTCCCGGGGCAAAACTCCTGTTATCGAAGGGGGGACAGGTCTTTATCTTAACAGTTTGCTTTATGATATGGACTTCGGCTGCGCTCCCGCAGATGACCAATTAAGGCTTACCTTAGAAAAGGAAGCGGAGCTTTTCGGTCCTGAATATATATACAGCAAGCTTGAGGCAGTGGATCCAGAAGCAGCACGGCGTATTCATCCCAACAATGTAAAAAAGGTCATCAGGGCTCTGGAGGGAGCCTCCAACGGAAACAATATAGAGGACTTTAATAAATGTAAACAAAAATGTAAGGATTATGACGCAATCTTAATTGGATTGACAAGAAATCGCCACGAACTTTATGATAGAATAAACCTTAGAGTAGATAAGATGGTTGAGCAGGGTCTTTTTGATGAAGTGAAAGAACTTCTGGAAATGGGGCTCAATGAGGATGATATCTCCATGAAAGGTATAGGGTATAAGGAGATTATCGGCTATTTCGACGGACTTTACAATAAAGACGAAGCAATTGAACTTATAAAAAAGAACAGCCGTCACCTGGCAAAACGGCAGCTGACATGGTTCCGCCGTTATGAAGATATGAAGTGGTTCAATCTCAGTGAATATAAAAGCGATGATGAGGCTGTTGAGGTAGTAAATGAATGGGTAAGGACACAGATGTTATAAAAATTCATAATAAAAGTGACAGACCGGACAATGTTATAAAGAAGGAAAATGACATCTTTCTGGAATGTGAGGAGATTGAAAACCAGCTCCCCAAATTTTTGCGTGGCTTCTTTATTTATCTTAAAGGCAATGTACTTCCGGCAACAAGGCTGGCGTATCTTCACGACATCAGATTCTTCTTTCAGTATCTTATAGATGAAACAGATCTGACTGAAGCGGACACTACTGACAAAATCAAGCTTTCGGATCTGGAAAATGTGAAAGCGGTAGATGTGAATATTTTTATAGATTACTGCAGGAAGTATAAGGTCCGCTCTGGCGACACAACATATATATATGAAAATTCCAACAAATCTCTGGCCAGAAAAAAATCATCGGTTTCTGTAATGTTCAAACAGCTCTACAGAGATGAGCTTCTTTCAAAAAACATTACCGACGGTTTTGATCCAATTAAGGTGCCAAAACCCGGGGAAAGAGAAATCAAGGCGCTTCAGGATGACGAGGTTATGATCATGCTTGATGCTGTTACTACAGGAGCCGGACTTACGGCACACGAGCGCGCTTACTGGGAAAAGACAAAGAAAAGGGACAAGGCAATTCTCATACTTTTTCTTACTTACGGTCTCAGGCTCTCGGAGCTTCAGCAGCTGAATATTTCATCTTTTAATTTTAACAGAGGTGAGTTTAAGATATACAGAAAAAGGGGAAAGGAATCTATAATGCCCCTTAACAATTCTGCCACTGAAGTTGTCCACGATTACATAGATAATGAAAGAGCAGATGATAAAACTCTGGACGATGAAAACCGGGACGCACTTTTTCTCTCCCTTCAGGGCAGGAGAATGACCGAACGACAGATAAGAGAGCTTGTAAAAAAATACACATCCATAGCTCTTAAAACTTCCAGAAAGGCAGGTTACAGTCCTCACAAGCTCAGAGCCACAGCCGCCACCAGTCTGATAGGCCGCGGCAATTCAATTTTCGATGTTGCCGCTCTGCTGGATCATGAGCAGGTTACAACAACCCAGCTGTACGCACGGCAGAAAGTAAACGTCAAAAGAGATCTTGTAAAAGACATGGAATGGGAAACTGAAAGGAAAGAAAAATAGATATGAACTTGACAAACCAGCTTTTAAATGAACATTTTAAAATAGATGAAAAAGTTCTTTCTCTCGTCGATGACGCAGAAAAAGAAGTTAAATCTCAGTTTGCAAAACTGGACGATATTATGGCATACAACCAGTATAAGGTGCTTGACGCTTTCCAGAAAAACAGAATAAGCGACATGCACTTCAGCTGGAATACGGGTTATGGTTATGATGACCCGGGCAGAGATGCCATAGAACGCACATACGCTGACATTTTTCATACAGATGCAGCACTTGTAAGACC
>CAKMLH010000071.1 GCA_927797855.1 uncultured Clostridia bacterium
TCCGTTTGTGATTTTCCATGTATTTTTTATCACCCGGCATTCCGCAGTGCTCATGATAAAACAGTTTCCAGTCCGCCCTCATAATTGTAAAATCGGGAACCAAAATATTTTTTCCGAAATGTATTACCTGTTCATATCTGAAGGGGATTCCCTTTTCGCGATATATTTCTGAAATCAACAGTTCCGATTTGGATCGTACCTTCAATCCCCATGATGTTGTATGTATTTTTGTTTCCGGCATAAAATTGCTTTGTTCATAATGAGCCATAGCCCATTGCTCCAGTTCCTTGCTGCGATAAACAGCCGACTGATACGATGCCATGGAAAAATACTCCCTTAGATTTTCCGGCATACCCGCAATTATGCTGCTGGCGCCTGTAGGAATAAAGCCATCAATTAACGCCTCCAGCAAATTAATATTATTGTCAAGAATCCCTTTTTCTGTCTCAAGACATCTTTTTTTGATAAGCATAATTGCTTCAGGAGAGCCTTCTTTAATTCTTTTCTTTCTTCTCAGTCCGCCCTCATAATATATATGTATAAATTCAATTCTGCCGGCAGATTTTGTCTTGAGCAAATATCCCTGTGGGCAAGCCATCAGTGCCTGACGGACAAGTTCACGTCTTTTTTCAAGTCTTGTCCGCATTTCTCGCAGTTCATGGTAAAAAATCATATTTATCCCCCCTTTTATTTCCATCTCGTGACGTTTGTCCGTTTTTTAAACCACTTTGTCCGCTTTTTTGTTATTAATCGCGGACACTAACGTCTTTTACGGCCTCCTGTGTCCGCAAGGCCTGTTTTGGCAAATCACCATCTAGTTTAATACCGCACTCCCGCTCTCCTGTTTTTTCTATTTATGTATATTATATAATAATATGGCAAATAATTCAATCTAATTTCCTTTCCAGATGAAATGTGAAAATATAGCGGGGCTTTCTCACACAAATCCGCTATCCTTTTTTGTGCAAAAACCACAATTTTTTTTAAAAAAACTATTGACAATCTCTAAATGCCATGTTAACATACCAACATAGTTAATCAACTTATTCTTGAGGGAAGGAGAAACGCAGATATGAAGAAGCTTTCAGCAAAGACTGCAATCGTAATGAAGATGATGGGTATGTGCATGTGCAGCATGTGCATGTTTTGCTGTGAAAATCTTTCAAATGCGCTTTCCGTCATGAAGAGTGAGCCGTGCTTATAAGCAGGCATTACCAAAAGGTTAATTACAAGGAGAGTTCATTTGAGACTCTCCTTTTTTTATATCTGAGCAGTATGCATTATAAAAAACCGCTCAGGTTAAGAGAGAGTCCGCTCTTGAAAAATCCAAACTTAAAACAATAGTTTAAACCCAAAATTATCAAGACTACAAATTAGGAGGAAACCAAAATGAAAAAAGTCATTACCACAATCTTATCACTCGTATTAATTTTCACATTTGCAATCGGCCTTACAGGCTGCGGCGGTTCAGACGAAGCTATCCAGATAGCAGTTCCAAATGACACCACCAATGAAGCAAGAGCTCTTCTGCTCCTTCAGGACAACGGTATTATCACATTAAAGGACGGTGCCGGAATCACCGCTACCATTCAGGATATCGCAGATAACCCTAAAAACATTGAATTTAAAGAAGTAGAAGCTGCACAGCTTCCAAATGTACTTCAGGATGTAGATTATGCAGTAATCAATTCCAACTACGCAATCTCAGCAGAACTGAATCCTGTAGAAGATTCACTGGCAATTGAAGGCTCATCATCAGCATACGGCAATATTCTGGCTGTTAAAGAAGGAAACGAAAACGAACCTAAAATTAAAGCTCTCGTAGCAGCCCTTCAGAGCAAAAAGGTTGCAGACTTCATCGATGCCACCTACGGCGGAGCAGTTGTAAGCACAGTTGACAACCCAGGAGACGGATTTGACCCGGATGTTGACTACGCTGCACTTAAGGGAACTGAAATTACAGTTGCAGCTTCCCCTACACCACACGCTGAAATTCTGGCAGTAGCCAAGGAAATCCTTGCAGAAAAAGACATCACCCTTACAGTTAAAGAGTACACCGACTACGTACAGCCTAACAATGTAGTAGAAAGCGGCGAAATCGATGCAAACTACTTCCAGCACGTTCCTTACCTTGACGATTTCAACGCACAGAACGGAACACACATCGTATCTGTTGCAACTATCCACGTTGAGCCTCTTGGACTTTACGGAGGAAAGCAGACTACACTTGATGCATTAAAATAAAATAGTCCGGAGGGAAATAAAGTGATTGAAATTAAAAACCTTTCCAAAACCTTTCCCTCTGCCGACAACACCGTAGAAGCACTTAAAAATGTCTCCATCACCATAAATGATGGGGACATTTACGGTATAATCGGCATGAGCGGAGCAGGCAAAAGCACACTGGTACGATGTATAAATATGTTGGAAAGACCCACTGAAGGATCGGTTCTTGTAGACGGAGTCGACCTTGGCTCCCTTTCAGATGCAGAACTTCGCAAAGTACGGAGAAACATCACCATGATTTTTCAGCACTTCAACCTGCTCATGCAGCGAACCTGCCTGAAAAATGTATGCTTCCCCCTGGAACTGGCAGGAGTCGGCAAAGCAGAAGCAAAGAAAAGAGCCCTGGAGCTTCTTGAAGTTGTAGGTCTTCCTGACAAGGCAAACGCATATCCCGCTCAGCTTTCCGGAGGCCAGCAGCAGAGAATTGCCATTGCAAGGGCTCTGGCAACCAACCCGAAGGTTCTCCTCTGTGATGAAGCCACCAGCGCATTAGACCCTAAAACCACACATCAGGTCCTTCAGCTCATAAGAGAAATCAATCAGAAACTTGGTATTACCGTGATAATAATTACCCACCAGATGAGCGTTGTAGAAGAAATCTGCAACAAAGTCGCCATCCTTGACCACGGTGTTGTTGTGGAAAAAGGCCCTGTTTCAGACGTTTTCTCTCGTCCTAAGTCAGCAGCTGCCAAAAAGCTGGTGTTCCCGGATGGTATAACCGAAACTTTGCCTATTCAGGACGGTGAGGCTCACATCAGGCTTGTGTTCAACGGCGAGGGCGCGACCAACACGCCGATGATTGCGCAGCTTGCCATGGATAAACATATCGCGGCAAACATTCTGTCGGCAAATACTAAAACTATCGAAGGGAAATCCTACGGCAACATGATCCTGGGCATTTCAGGCGGATCCGATAAAGTTAAAGAGGCCATTGAATATTTCAGCAGCGTAGGAGATGTTATCGTAGAGGAGGTGACAGACCATGTTAGATAAAGTTTTTTCACCGGAAAAGGTCAGTGAAGCTCTCGTTGTTCTTCAGAACGAATTTCCCCTGGCTCTTTGGGAAACAGTATATGTAACCCTTGTGGCAACAGCTTTTGCCATCATCATAGGTCTGCCTCTTGGAGTTCTTCTTGCTACAGGAGACAAGAACGGCATTCTGCCTCTTCCTAAGCCTGTAATGTCAGTGCTGAATGTGATTATCAATCTGCTGCGTTCCATACCTTTCCTGATTCTGATGATTATGGTAATACCTCTTACCAGGGCAATCGTCGGAACTACAGTAGGAACCGTGGCTTCAATCGTCCCCCTTGTAATCGCGTCCTTTCCTTTTGTAGCAAGGCTGGCGGAAAGCAGCTTCCGCGAGGTAAATCCGGACATTATCGAAGCAGCTCAGAGTATGGGAGCATCGCCTTTCCAGATTATAGTTAAAGTACTCATTCCGGAAAGTGTTCCTTCGCTGATCTCCAATGCCACCATCGGCATTACCACAATCCTCGGTTACTCAGCAATGAGCGGAATCATCGGAGGAGGCGGACTGGGTAAAATCGCCATCAACTACGGTTATTACCGCTACAAGACTCTCATTATGATCATAGCCGTTATACTGCTTATCATAATCGTGCAGATTTTCCAGAGCGTAGGAGACCATCTGGCGAAAAAATCCGACAAGCGCCTTTGCTGAAGGCTTGATCGGCTTTCATTATTATAAGGAGAGAAAACTGAAAAATGAGTTTACTTACAGTTGAAAAAGTAACCCACGGTTTCGGGGCGCGTCAGATTCTGGAAGACGCGTCTTTTCGCCTGCTTAAGGGCGAACACATCGGACTTATCGGCGCCAATGGCGAAGGAAAGTCAACATTTTTAAATATAATTACGGGAAAGATTATGCCTGACGAAGGTAAGATAACATGGTCACGCCATGTAACTGTGGGATATCTGGATCAGCATTCCGTACTTAAGAAAGGCACCACCATAAGGGAGGTTCTCAAAACGGCTTTCAACCACATGTATGAACTGGAAGCGGAAATGCTCAAGCTTTACGATGACATGGCAAGTGCCGAATCTGACGAGGCTATAAACGAAATGATGGAGGATGCGGGAGAAATCCAGCAGATTCTTGAATACAGCGGATTTTACCAGCTGGATTCTAAAATTGAAGAAGTGGCCGGCGGCCTGGGACTTAGGGACATCGGACTGGATAAAGACGTATCCGACCTTTCCGGCGGACAGCGAACCAAGGTGCTTCTTGTCAAGCTTCTTCTTGAAAATCCCTCAATCCTCATTCTGGACGAGCCTACCAACTACCTGGATCACGAGCATATCGTCTGGCTCACCAGATTCCTGCAGGAATATGAAAACGCCTTCATTCTGGTGTCCCACGACATGGATTTTCTCAATTCCGTAGTCAATGTAATATATAATCTTGACGGCGGCAACCTGACCCGCTACACCGGGGATTATAACAATTTCCTGCGAATGTACGAAATACAGAAGGCCCAGGAGCAGCGAGCTTATGAACGTCAGCAGGCGGAAATTGAAAAGCTTGAGGACTTTATAGCCAGAAACAAAGCCCGTGTGGCTACCCGGGGCATGGCAAACTCCCGTCAGAAGCAGCTTGATAAAATGGAAATCCTGGATCGTCCTACAGAAAAAATTAAACCGGAATTCAGCTTCCTTATGGCAAGAACGCCAAGCAGGTTTATTGTGGAGGCAAAAGATCTGGTACTGGGCTACGAAAAAGAAAACCCTCTGACAAAACCGGTCTCCTTTACACTGGAGCGCGGTCAGAAGGTTGCAATAGTAGGCACTAACGGCCTTGGTAAGACTACACTTCTGAAAACAATTTTAGGAAAGCTTCCTCCTGTCAGCGGAGAAGTTCATCTGGGAGACTATTTATCTCCGGGTTATTTTGAGCAGGAAGCGGGTAGGGATTCTGACGTCACGGCCCTTGATACCTTCTGGGCAGAGTTTCCTTCCATGGAAAACAGGGAAGTCCGTCTGTGCCTGGTAAAATGCGGCCTCACCAATGAACACATCACCAGCCAGATGAGAGTCTTAAGCGGCGGTGAAAATGCCAAGGTAAGGCTTGCTATAGTTATGAACAGGGAGCACAACTGGCTGGTTCTCGACGAACCGACCAATCATCTGGATGTAGATGCCAAGGACGAACTTAAGCGTGCCCTCATAGAATACCCGGGAACCATTCTTCTGGTGTCCCACGATCCGTCCTTCTATGAGGATTTTGTCACCGACATCTGGAACGTGGAGGATTGGACCACTAAGATTGTGTAAATAATACAGCTAAATATTATCCATAGCGTCGAGGATTGTCACCTGATCCTCTGCAGGCAGGGATACGTCTTCCTCTTCTCGATAGCTCTTCATAATATCAGCAAATATTTCGGCTGTCGAAGGCGGTGTATAGCTGATACAGTCAGCACCGGCTTCGATGGTCGCAAGTATGCTCTCTGATGTAGGTCCTCCCGTGGCTATAATGGGTACTTTAGGAAATTTTTCTCTTATTTTTCTTACAACTTCAGGGGTTCTTGCAGCTGCTGAAACATTGAGAATAGATGCTCCTGCATCAAGTCTTGCCTGAATATCCGAATTTTCATGAATAACTGTGACAATTACAGGTATGTCCACCACGCCGGCAATCAGCTGGATATTTTCATTTGTCATAGGTGCGTTTACAACAACACCCCATGCGCCGTCCCCTTCAGAATCCTTTGCAATCATCGCAGATCGTACGCCATTGGTAAGGCCTCCTCCTACTCCCACAAAAACAGGCATAGGAGCCACGTTGATAATTGACTGCGAAATAATCTGCTGAGGCGTAAACGGATACACCGCCAGAACAGCATCAGCATTACAGCTCCTTATTATAGCAATATCGGTAGTAAATATTACCGACTTTATTCTCCTCCCCATAATTACAAGACCCTTTGCCTTGTATATTTCCTTTGGCATTTCAAGGTACTTGGATCTCAGTTTCCCCTCAATTCTTGTCAGTTCTCTCTTATCCATGGGTTTCTCCTTTCGGTTTTCTGTATGAAATCTTAAATATAAAAATCTAAATATAAATTACAGCCTCTATTACGACCTTCCCCTTGCGGGTGGTTCCCTTTTCCCCTGCGTAGACAGCTTTGCCTCTGCCTCTTAGAACAACTTTCTCGCCGCCCTTCAAAAAGAAGTCCGGTTTAGCCGCTTCCACTCCGTCTACAAAGACCTTTCCGCCGGAAATAGCTTCCTTGGCACTCTTTCGAGATATTCCAAAAACTGCTGATAATATATTATCAATTCTCGGTGAAGATATGGTGAACTTCTCGTTTTTTGTACGTGTTTCTAGCTGTTTTAAGTCAAAAATTGGCAGCGCCTTAACATCAAGGCACACTCGTCCTGCCTGTCTGAAATTCTCAGCAAGATATCCTGCCAGCTCTTTAGCCGCCACAATCTGTGCACCGTCTTCTGACACGATAATATCCCCTATTTTTTCTCTTCTGATTCCTTCTCCCATGAGTGCTCCAAGGTAATCACGATGAGAAAGGCGGCCTTTTTGTGCTGCGGGAATCTTCACATCAAGCAGTACCATGGGGCATTCTTCCGGGTTTTCACGAAAATATTCCATGGCTGAGCGTTCATCAGTAACCCCTGTGTAATCGGGCATAAAAAGCAGCTGCTTTCTTTCTGCTTCCTCATATCCCCCAAAAAGGATCAGACCTTCACCGTGATGCGATCTCAGGAATCCGGAAAGGCTGCTCTGCTGCTCCGGTGTAAGGAAGTCGCTGTTCATGGCAGTATAATAATCTTTAAACCGCCGAAATCTGTCTTCAATTATCTTCATAAACAATTTATTTTCATCCATACTGTATAATTTCACCTCAAAATATGGTATAATGTCTAGATTACAATGGGCGTGTTAATTATACCATAGGACACTTGCATTTTGAAAGGAGATTTATAATGAAATTCGAATACAGAACAAAAGGGGTTTGTTCACGCAGCATCATTCTCGACATTGAAGACGGTATAGTTAAGGATGTTGAATTCATCGGGGGCTGCAACGGCAATCTCAAAGGAATATGTTCACTGGTAAAAGGGCTTTCCT
>CAKMLH010000072.1 GCA_927797855.1 uncultured Clostridia bacterium
GAACCTGCGGATGACCATGAAAGGGCATTTCCGCTCATATCTGTCAGAGTAACTAAAGTATTGTTAAAGGTGGACTGGATATGTGCCTGGCCTTTTTCAATATTCTTACGTTCTCTTTTCTTTTTTCTAACTGCTTTCTTTACAGTCTTTGCCATTACATCCTACCTCCTTTACTTAGTTGCTTTTTTCTTTCTGCCAACGGTCTTCTTCGGACCCTTGCGAGTTCTGGCATTAGTTTTAGTGTTCTGACCTCTTACAGGGAGACCTCTTCTATGTCTGATTCCTCTGTACGAACCGATTTCCATAAGCCTCTTGATATTTAAGGAAACCTCTCTTCTCAGATCACCTTCTACGAGGTAGTCTTCGTCAATAATTTTTCTGATTTTACCAGCTTCTTCTTCCGTCAGGTCCTTAACTCTTGTGTCAGGGTTAACGCCTGCCTTCTCTAAAATTGCTAAAGAAGTTGGTCTGCCGATACCATAGATGTAGGTTAAACCGATTTCTACTCTTTTTTCTCTTGGTAAGTCAACACCGGCTATACGAGCCATATTTTTTCTCCTTCCCCTATCTTCCGTCGCCTTTCCGGGAGCGATATAGACAGGATCTCTTTTAATTTGAAACAGCCTCCTTGGCGCGGGTCCCGGTAATCTCACGCAGGCTGCATTATTGATTTAATTAACCTTGTCTCTGCTTGTGCTTCGGGTTTTCACAGATAACCATTACTTTTCCGTTTCTCTTGATAACTTTGCACTTTTCGCAGATAGGTTTTACGGAAGCTCTTACTTTCATATTTCTATCCTCCACTTAATTACTTGTCACGCCATATAATCCTTCCTCTGGTCAGGTCGTAAGGTGAAAGCTCCACTTTGACCTTGTCGCCCGGAAGTATTCTTATATAGTTCATTCTAATTTTTCCTGAAATGTGTGCAAGCACTTCGAAACCGTTGTCAAGTTTTACCTTAAACATTGCGTTTGGCTGTGCATCAACAACTGTTCCCATTGCTTCAATGACGTCTTTTTTCGCCATAAATACATCTCCTTCTCAATCTACAAGGTAAGCAATTCAGGCTCACCATCAGTTATAACAACAGTGTTTTCATAATGTGCCGCAAGACCGCCGTCCACAGTAACTGCCGTCCAGTCGTCCAACAGAACATCTACCTCATAGGAACCCTGACAGATCATCGGTTCGATAGCCAGAGTCATTCCGGCCTGAAGTCTTGGGCCTTTGCCCGCCTTTCCGTAATTTGGAATCTGTGGATCCTCGTGCATCTTGTTTCCGATACCGTGTCCTACAAAATCACGGATTACGCCAAATCCCCGTCCTTCAACCTCTGTCTGAACCGCATGAGAAATATCCGACAGTCTGCATCCCACCTTGGCGAATTGGATGCCTTTCCAGAAAGCATCTTCTGCGGTCTTTATCAGTTCTTCAGCTTCAGGGCTTACCCTGCCGACCGCATATGTTCTGGCTGCATCTGCCATATATCCTTTGTACTCAACCACCAGGTCTACGCTGACAATGTCGCCCTCTCTCAGGATTCTCTTCTTGCTTGGAATTCCATGGACAACTTCCTCGTTAACCGACGTGCACACGCTGGCAGGATAGCCGCAGTAACCTTTTTCTGCGGCTTTCATGCCGTGAGCCTTAACGGTTTTTTCCACAAATCTGTCTATCTCCATGGTAGAAATCCCGGGCTTTACAAGGTCTTTCAGCTCCCGGAGAATCAGGGATGCAACCTTTCCGGCCTCGCGCATCAATTCTATTTCCTGTTTTGATTTGATGATGATCATTATTATTCACCCAAAGCGGATACGATGTCAGCGAACACGTTGTCAAGACCTGTACTGCCGTCAATGTGCGTCAGTGTTCCTGCCTTTTCATAGTAGTCGATTAAAGGCATGGTCTGATCTTCGTAAACATCAATTCTGTTTGTAACAGTTTCAAGATTGTCATCAGCCCTTTGAATGAGCTCTCCGCCGCAGTAATCACAAATGCCTTCTTGCTTAGGAGGGATGTTTACAACATGAAAGCTCGCTCCGCAGGACTTGCATACGCGCCTGCCTGTGAGTCTTTCAATAAGTTCGTCCTTTCCTACTGCAATATCAATTACATTGTCGATTTTTGAATCGTGTGACTGGAGGAACTCGTCAAGCTTTTCAGCCTGATAAACTGTTCTCGGAAATCCGTCAAGCAAAAATCCGTTTTTGCAGTCGTCTTCAAGGAGCCTTGTGGTTGCGATTTCAATTACCAGATCATCCGGAACAAGCTCGCCTCTGTTCATATATTCCTGAGCTTTCTTTCCAAGCTCAGTTCCTTTTTTAATATTTTCTCTGAAAATATCGCCTGTTGAAATGTGAGGAATTCCGTACTTTTCAACAATCTTTGCGGCCTGAGTGCCCTTGCCGGCTCCCGGAGGTCCTAATAATATAGTTCTAAGCATTCTGCTCATCTCCTTCGATTATTTCAGGAAACCTTGATAGTTTCTCATAAGCATCTGATTTTCAAGCTGTCTTACAGTTTCCAGAGCAACGCCGACTGCGATCAGCAGGGAAGTTCCGCCGAAGTGGATTGAACCCAGTGATTCAGGGGCAATTACGCTGAGAATTGTAGGCAGTGTAGCAATAACAGCAAGGAAAACAGCACCTACAATAGTAATTCTTGACATTACTTTCTGTAAATATTCTTCAGTAGCTTTGCCCGGTCTGATTCCCGGAATAAAGCCGCCGTTTGCCTTCATATTATCAGCAACCTCAGATGGATTGAAAGTTGCCTGAGTATAGAAGTAAGTGAAGAATATAATCAGTATAACGTTGAGTACGCCGTAAACCCATACTCCCGGCATTCCTGACGGTGACAGCCACTGTGTAACGAAAGCTGTAAATCCGGAATCCGCCTTAAGGAAGTAAGTAATTGTCAGAGGGAACTGAAGCAGTGACAGCGCAAAGATGATTGGAATAACGCCGGCCTGGTTAACCTTAATAGGAATATGGGTTGACTGCCCTCCGTACATCTTTCTTCCCACTACTCTCTTTGCATACTGAACAGGAATTCTTCTCTGTCCTTCCTGAATCAGCACAACGCCTGCTGTTACAAGTACAGCTGCAACAATGAAAATAATCAGTGTTACGATTGATAAGGAACCGGTACTTACAGCCGTTGCAAGAGCTCTGATTCCGCTTGGAATTCTTGCTACTATACCTGCGAAAATTATGAGAGATATACCGTTTCCTATGCCTCTGTCATTAATCTGCTCGCCCAGCCACATAAGGAAAGCTGTTCCTGCAGTTAATACCAGCACCATTACGATAATTGAGAATGCACTCTTATCTACAACTGCTTTCCTGAAAAGACCTACAGTAAGTCCTATTGCCTGAACAAGTGCAAGGACGATTGTCAGATAACGGGTGTACTGAGCCATCTTCTTTCTGCCTTCGACGCCTTCTCTTGCAAGCTTCTCAAAGTAAGGGAAAGCCATTCCCAGCAGCTGGATAATAATTGATGCAGTGATGTATGGTGTAATACTCAATGCGAAAATTGTGAAGTTACTGAATGAACCTCCGGAAAACAGGTCAAACAGGTCGAAAAGACCGGTTTCTCCCGCAAACAGATCTGCCAGTACGCTTCTGTTGATGTTTGGAACCGGAATATTGGAACCGATTCTGAATACCACCAGCATAAGAAGTGTGAAAATCATTTTACTTCTTATTTCGGCAACCTTCCATGCTTGAGCTACAGTTTTTAACATACCCATACTAAATCACCTCTGCCTTTCCTCCAGCAGCTTCAATTTTTTCGATAGCGGTTTTGCTAAACTTGTTAGCCTGTACTGTCAGAGCAACATTAAGGGTGCCCTCACCGAGAACCTTAACGCCGTCCTTTACCTGCTTAACCAGTCCTGCCTCTTCCAAGGCTTTCTGGTTAACAACTGCTCCTGCTTCAAACTTGTTTAAATCAGAAACGTTAACTACATCATAGGTTGTTCCCCAGATGTTCTTGAAACCTCTCTTAGGCAATCTTCTGTATAAAGGCATCTGGCCGCCTTCAAAACCAAGACGAACGCCGCCGCCTGATCTTGATTTCTGTCCGTTCATGCCTCTGCCGCCGGTAGTACCCTGTCCGGAAGCAGTACCGCGGCCTCTTCTTTTACGGTTCTTTGTGGAACCTTCTGCCGCTCTTAATTCATGCAATTTCATCCGAATGCACCTCCTACAGTTCTTCTACGGTTACAAGATGCGAAACTTTGGCTACTGCGCCGCGTGTCTGCGGAGTGTCGGCCAATTCCACTGAATGGTGCATCTTTCTAAGCCCTAACGCTTCAACAACTTTTTTCTGTTTAGGGGAAGCGCCAATAGTGCTTTTTGTTAAAGTGATTTTAATCATTTTTGCCATTTTCGCCATCCTCCTATCCTAAGATTTCTTCCTTTGTCTTTCCTCTCAGCTTGGCAACCTTTTCTACGGTCATCATGCCCTTAAGTCCTTCCAAAGCGGCATATGCCATGTTTCCGGTGTTGCTGGAGCCGATTGACTTGGCTCTTACGTCCTTGATACCTGCAGCTTCAAGCACTGTACGTACTGATGAACCTGCGATAACTCCGGTACCTTGTGCAGCCGGCATGATTAAAACTCTGCCTGCGCCGAAAACGCCCAAGTTCTTATGAGGAACCGTTGTTCCTACTGTCTGAACATATATTAAATTCTTTTTTGCATCTTCTTCAGCTTTTCTTACAGCCTCAGGTATTTCCTGTGACTTTCCGAGACCAACGCCTACATATCCGTTGCCGTCGCCGACTACAACTGTTACGCTGAATCTCATGTTTCTACCGCCCTTAACAGTCTTTGCTACTCTTCTGATACTAACGATAGTTGATTTTAAATCAAGCTTGGATGCATCAACGATATTACGCATTCCTTATTTCCTCCTGTTAGAATTTTAATCCGGCCTCACGAGCACCTTCAGCGAGCTGTTCAACTCTTCCGTGATATAAGAATCCGCCTCTGTCGAAGCAAACTTCTCCGATACCCTTTGCGAGTGCTCTCTTTGCAAGCGCTTCGCCGACCTTTTTAGCTGCTTCTTTGTTTCCACCGTATCCGATTTCGCCCTTGAGCTCCTTATCCAGTGATGATGCGGAAACTAAAGTTACACCGTTTACATCGTCAATAATCTGAGCTGAGATGTTCTTGTTAGATCTGTAAACGCAAAGTCTAGGTCTTTCAGGAGTTCCAAAAAGGTTTTTTCTTACTCTTGCATGTCTTTTAACACGCTTGTCATTTCTGCTTTCTTTTGCCATTTCAAATCACTCCTTTCCTTTATTTAGCGCCAGCCTTGCCTTCTTTTCTGCGGATATATTCATCAGCATACTTGATACCCTTGCCCTTGTAAGGTTCAGGTCTTCTCCATGCTCTGATATTTGCCGCATAATTTCCAACAACTGCCTTATCAATACCCTTTACAGTTATTTCTGTAGCGGAAGGACACTCTGTGGTAATTCCTTCAGGGTCTTTTAATTCTACCGGATGGGAGTAGCCAAGTGACATAACGAGTGTATCACCCTTCTTTTCAGCCTTGTAACCAACGCCTACAAGCTGCAGCTTCTTTTCGAAGCCGGAAGTTACGCCTACTACCATGTTATTTATCAAAGTTCTTGCAAGTCCGTGCTGGGATCTTTCTTCTCTGTCGTCTGATGCTCTTGAAAGCAGAACCTGGCCGTCTGCAACTTCAACCTTGATTAATTTGCTGATTTTCTCTGATAACTGTCCCTTTGGACCTTTTACTGTTACTACGTTATTAGCATCTACAGTAACTTCTACGCCAGCAGGAACAACTACAGGTTTTTTACCTATTCTAGACATATCTTTCGTTCCTCCTACCATACATAACAGATTACTTCGCCGCCAACGCCCATTTTTCTTGCTTCCTTATCGCTTACAACTCCCTTTGAAGTTGAGATAATTGCAATTCCCAGACCTCCGAGTACTCTAGGCACATCGTTAGCCTTGGCATAAACTTTTAAGCCCGGCTTTGAAATCTTCTTGATTCCAGTAATTACTTTTTCTTTGTTAGCACCGTATTTCATCGTAATTTTGATGATACCCTGCTTATTGTCGTCTATAATATCGAAATCCTCAATGTAGCCTTCTTCTTTTAAAATCTCTGCTATGGATTTTTTCATCTTTGATGCAGGGATTTCAACAGTTTCATGGCCTACAGTGTTGGCATTTCTGATTCTTGTCAGCATATCCGCTATAGGATCTGTCATTGTCATTACAGTGTTTCTCCTTTCGTCAAAATATTTACCAGCTTGCTTTTCTTACGCCCGGAATTTCTCCTTTATAAGCAAGCTCTCTAAAACAGATACGGCATATACCATATTTTCTCAGTACGGAATGCGGTCTTCCGCAGATTCTGCATCTTGTATATGCGCGAGTTGAATATTTAGGTTTTCTAGCTTGTTTAACCTTAAGAGATGTCTTTGCCATAATAACCTCCTATTTCTCAAACGGCATTCCCAGAAGTTCCAGTAATGCAGCCGCTTCTTCGTCTGTTTTAGCCGTTGTCGTAAATACTATGTTCATACCTTTGATTGTATCAACCTTATCATAGTTGATTTCAGGGAAGATTAACTGTTCTTTGATACCCATAGAGTAGTTTCCTCTGCCATCGAAAGAATTTCTGCTAACACCCTTGAAGTCTCTTACTCTAGGAAGAGCGATATTGAAGAATTTATCTGCAAATACGTACATATTGTCTCCTCTTAAAGTAACCTTTGCGCCTACAGGCATTCCCTGTCTGACTTTGAAGTTAGCGATTGACTTCTTAGCCTTTGTGATTACAGGTCTCTGTCCGCTGATTAAAGCTATTTCTTCAACTGCTGATTCCATAACTTTCGCGTTATCCTTTGCTTCGCCAAGACCCATGTTAATGGTAATCTTAACAAGCTTTGGAACTTCCATTACGTTTTTGTAGTGGAATTTTTCTTTTAATGCGTTAAAAACTTCATTATTGTAAGTTTCTCTTAATCTTGCTGTCAAAATCGTCTCCTCCTTTCCTAGTCGATTACGTTTCCTGTCTTCTTGGAAACTCTTACTTTCTTACCATCTTTGATCTGGTATCCGAATTTGATAACTTCCTTAGCCTTGGCATCATAAAGCATTACGTTTGAAGCATCGATAGGACCTTCAAAATGCTTGATTTCTGCGCCGGCTTTTCTTGTTGCCTTAGCATGCTTGGTCTGCATATTAACGCCCTCAACAACTACTCTGTTTTCTTTAGGCATTGCTTTGAGAACCTTGCCGTGCTTGCCTTTATCTTTTCCAGTAATAACTATTACTGTATCATCTTTTTTAATACGCATCCTTGCTCGCCTCCTATAATACTTCCGGTGCCAATGACA
>CAKMLH010000073.1 GCA_927797855.1 uncultured Clostridia bacterium
TAAGGAGGCAGCCACAATGACCGGGAGCTTCCTTTTTTAATATAAAAAAATATTATTTTTTGAAGTAAGATATTTCTTCTTCGGGGCACTCGTTGGGGTTTCGGCTCCGTCCGGGGCACAGAATAGGGACTTTATGCAAAAATGTCTCGCCAAACCCGCAAACGTTGAAAATATAGTGAAAAAAAGACATAACGAAAAGAAGTTCACTGTCTGAGTTTGTCAATTGTAGGTTTTACATGGTAAAACTCGCATATGGCTTCGTACTGCTCCTAGGCTTTGACCATACGGGACTTAAGGGGACGTGCCTTTACCGCCTTGATCATAATGTTTCTGGCTGTGTGCTCGAGGCTTGTAAACTCTATCATGGCTACATCGTACCCGCAGGATTCAAGCTTCAGACCACGGAGACCGTCGGTCAGATATTCGGTGAACCTGTCCCTCAGTATTCCGTATTTGAGGATAGGCTGATGGAGATCGTTTTTTATCTGGCTGAAAAGTTCATGCTGACAGCATGGCACACTGAGAATTACCTTAGTTCCCCATTTCACCGCATTTATGAGTGCATAGTCTGTAGCCGTGTCGCAGGCGTGAAGGGTCACCACCATATCTGCTTTATCGCTGGTATAGTCGGCAATGTCTCCCATGATAAACTTCAGCTGGCTGTAGCCCAGGCGCTGTGCAGCGTCGCTGCAGAATTCAATAACATCTTCCTTTAAATCAAGACCGATGATTTCCACATCACGGTTTTTTATTTTTCTAAGGTAGTGATAAAGGGCAAAGGTAAGGTAGGCTTTGCCGCAGCCGAAGTCGATGATTCGCAGAGTGCGGCCGGAAGGCAGGTACTGGAAGACATCGTCGACGATTTCAAGATACCTGTTTATCTGGCGGAATTTACTGTAGGCCCGGGGAAAAACCTTTCCGTCAGAGCCCATAACGCCAAGCTCTATGAGAAAATCGCAAGGTGTGCCGTCAGGAATTATATATTGTTTTGTCCTGTTATGTGAAAGGGATGCAGAAGAGACTGTGGAAGTCCTCTTGGATGTAATACGGGGATTCTCCGGCTTTGCGGCCAGCACCTGAATTTCCTCATCTGTTAAAAATATGTTGACCTGTTTGAAGTCGTTTGCTATCAGGGAAAGTGACATTTCTGCGGCATCGCCTGCACTGAGGTTGGCATGGGTCACCTTCTTTGGATATGTGTATTCCGCCTGATACATCAGCTGTCCTCCCAGGATAAGAGGGCGAATGGTGACGCGGTTTAAGTCAAGAGATTTTCTCCTCTTTGCACTGAAAATAATTTTTATAAGATTCCCTGAATTATCTTCCTTTTCCGGGCAAAAAATACGATTGAACAACTCCTGAAGTTTTTCCATAGGGCAGCGATTATCCTTTCCGGTTATAAATTGGTTTTAAAAGATGAAACCATTATACCACGGCGAAAGCTCATTGTAAAAAGATTAGTTTTATGTTAGAATGATGTATATTTCCGGAGTGAAATTCGGGACATGAAAGAGTGTGCAGAGGAGAAAGATTATGGCAGAGGATCAGAGGGCGGAAAAGAAAATGACAAAGGTGGAAGGCGGCAGAAGCAGCGCCGGAAGGCTGAAGACAGTCTCGTGGGTTTTGTGGGCAGCAGCCCTGCTGTGTGCAGCTGCAGTCTGCCTGATTATAAACAGAACAATCTATGTACCGGCGGAGAATTTTGCCGGACGTATTGCTGTCATAGCAGCGGCATACCTGCTGCTGGTAATTATTGCGGCTCGTCTCCGCATAAAAGGGCAGAAAGATGAGGCAGGAGCAAGGAAGGTTAAAAGAGCCACGGCGGCCGTTACAGCGGCTTTGGCGGTTATCTGCATCATTGCAGCTGCTGTTTCTTCTGTGACGGATAAAATTCAGGAAGATGAGCTCAGGGCTGCACAGCTGGCTGCAGAAGATCGTGGTGCAGAAACGGTTTACTGGACTGCCTTTGGGAAGCACTACCATTTTGATGAGTACTGCCAAAGTCTGCCGGAAGCCGGAACTCTTTACGAGGGAAGCATGAGGGATGCCTTTGAGGCCAAGAGACGGCAGCCATGTGAATTCTGCGCTATGCCACAGGAGGGAACAGATCAGGAATGAGAGTTGCGTTTCACACTCTGGGCTGTAAGGTCAACCAGTATGAGACCGAGTCCATGAAAGAACAGTTTAAGTCGGCGGGATGCACCATTGTAGGTGAAGAGGATGATGCCGATGTATATATTATAAATACCTGTACGGTGACAAATCTTGCAGACAGAAAGTCACGTCAGTATATAAGAAGGATGAAGAAAAAGTGCCCTGATGCAGTGGTGGCTGTAACAGGATGTTATGCACAGATTAAACCTGACGAAGTGGCCGCTCTCAGCGAGGTGGATATTGTGGCGGGAACAGGCGAAAAAAACAACCTTCTCGGCTATGTCAGGGAGTTTATGGATGAAAGAAAGAGCCAGCGGCACATTAAAGCTTATGACGAGCTTACAGCTTACGACGACAGAGGCATTATAACCTCAATGGAGTCCCGGACCAGGGCCTACATAAAGATTCAGGAAGGATGCGACAGATTCTGCTCATACTGCCTGATTCCCTTTGCCAGAGGCCATGTGAGAAGCCGTGATCCTGAAGAAATTACCGCTGAAGCATCAGCTCTCATCAGGCAGGGCTTTAAGGAAATCATCCTGACAGGCATAAACACTGCCCTTTACGGCACCGAGGATGGTTTTGCCTATCCTCTCAGGCCCTCCGAAGAGGCTGAGGCCATGGAAGGAATAGAAATCATAATAAAGAGAATCAACGAGCTAGAAGGCGATTTCAGAATAAGGCTCAGTTCCCTTGAGCCTACGGTCATCAACGCAGATTACGTAAAGCGTCTGATGAAATATGAGAAGCTGTGTCCGCATCTTCACCTTTCCGTTCAGAGCGGCAGCAATCATGTCTTAGAGCTTATGAACCGCCGCTATGACAGAGATGAGTACCTGGAAATAGTAAATGTGCTGAGAGAAGCAGATCCTCTTTACGGCATTACCACGGATATTATATGCGGCTTTCCCGGGGAGACCGATGGGGATTTTGAGGACAGCCTCGACATGATAGAGCGGGTAAAGTTCTGTAAGGTTCACGCTTTCAAGTATTCAAAGCGCCAGGGTACCGCTGCGGCACAAATGAAGGACCAGGTGCCGGGAGAGGTGAAAAACAGCAGAAGCCAGCGCCTCATCAGAGCGGGAGAGAAGGCTGCGGCAGAGTTTATGGAAAACTGCAGGGACGCGGTAAGGCCGGTTCTCTTTGAGGAGCGCTGCCCCGACGATGGCCTTATTACAGGCTACTCGGACAATTACATCAAGGTTTACGCAGAGGGAGAATCCGAAAATTTAAACTGTATCAAAAAGGTAAAACTTTTGGAGAAATATAAAGACGGAATGAAAGGAGAGATTGTATAATGGCAGATTGCGTATTTTGCATGATTGCAAACCACGAGATCCCGTCAAACATAGCTTATGAGGATGATCAGATTATCTGCTTCCATGACCTGGAACCGCAGGCACCTGTCCATGTGCTGGTAATTCCGAAGAAGCACATTGAGTCCCTGGACGCTTTAACGGATGAAGACGGAGAGCTTATTGCACACCTTATGCTGAAAATCAAGGACATTGCTGCAGAGCTGGGACTTGAAAACGGCTACAGAGTGGTAAGCAACAACGGTGAAGACGCTTTCCAGACGGTTAAGCATCTCCACTTCCACATTCTCGGCAAGAGAAAACTTACATGGCCACCGGGTTAAACCGGCCGGCCTTGTTTTTTTTGCACATAAATTCACTTCCCGAATAAAATATAACAGCAAAAATTAAGAGGGAGTGACTTTATGGCAGACAGAAATATAACAGCTAGCAGGCCCGTCAGCTCAGACATGGGTCCTGAGCCATATGTAACCGATGTGGACAGAATGGCAGTACTGAACAAAGACTACAGAAACGCATTGTGGACAGGGAATCATCTTCAGATGACTCTTATGACTATACCGCCAGGCGGAGAAATAGGCCCGGAGAATCATCCCGATACAGATCAGTTCATAAGGGTAGAGCAGGGAAGAGGAATTGCAGCCATGGGAAGTGACAGGAACATGACGGATCTCCGCCAGTATGTACGCATTGGGGATGTGGTCTTCGTTCCCGCCGGAACATGGCATAATATTTCCAATACTGAGAGCTTTCCTCTGAGGCTCTCGGCGGTTTACGGCCCGCCAAACCATCCCCGCGGCACTGTGCAGGAGACAAAGGCGCAGGCTGACAGGGAAGAGCACTGACATAAAAAACAGGCAGAACCATGATGGCTCTGCCTGAATTCAATTTAAGTTATTTTTTAAGAAATTCTTCAACAAGCTTTTTTACCATGGCTCCGTCTGCCACACCCTTTACCTTGGCCATGACAGGACCCATGAGCTTACCCATGTTCTGCATACCGCCTTCAATGCCGAGAGAGGCAGCAGTCTCACGGATAATTCCGCGGAGCTTTTCTTCGGAAAGCTGCTCCGGAAGGTATCTCTGAAGAACTTCGATTTCTGCTTTATAGGATTCTATTAAATCTGTTCGGCCGGCTTTTTCAAAATCAGCGAGGGCATCTTTTCTCATTTTAACCTGTTTTGATAAAATAGCAATAATGCCTTCATCATCAAGCTCTTCTCTGTGGTCAATCTCATACTGCTTAACCGCAGCCCGAGCAAAGCTTATTGTATTCTTGGCAACTTCATCCTTGGCTTTCATAGCAGCCTTGAAGTCATCCATCAATCTCTCTTTGATTGTCATTTACTTTTTCACCTCGATTATGACCGAAGCTGAATTAGTATTTCTTAGCCTTTTTTCTTGCAGCTTCAGATTTTTTCTTTCTCTTTACGCTTGGCTTTTCGTAGTGCTCTCTTTTTCTGAGCTCGCTCATAACGCCGTCTCTGGCGCAGGATCTCTTGAATCTCTTAAGAGCTGATTCCAAACTTTCGTTTTCTCTTACGATAACTTGTGCCATATTCCAATTCACCTCCTGACTAACATGAAATAATTAAGCCGTGAACAGTCTTAAGCCTATAACAGCAGTATTATACTATTATTTTCCCGACTTAGCAAGGTATTTTTAAAAAGGAATTTGATTTTTGACGTAAAAAAGGAATTTTAAATGGTGTTTAATCTGTATTTGTGGTACAATTAAAATAGTTTTGCATTACGAGGAAGTGACAGATAATGAAATTTGATATGCACTGCCATACAAGGGCAGGTTCAATAGATGCCAAGGTACCTCTTGACAGGTATATGGAACTGCTGAAGGAGCAGGGCTTTGACGGTATGCTGGTTACTGACCATGATTCATACAGAGGCTACAGAAAGTGGTTCATGTCAGGGGGCTCAAGGAGAGCATCGGCAAAGGATTTTACAGTGCTTTGCGGAATTGAATACGATACCAGAGATGCAGGGCATTTTATTGTCATAATGCCGGGAGGAATTATGCCTCCTGTTCTCAGACTCAGAGGAATGTCTGTAGAAAGGCTTATTGTAATAGTACACACTCTGGGAGGAATTCTGGGACCTGCACATCCATTCGGCACCAGAAGCGCAAGCGCAATGTTCTTCAAAAAGTTCAGAAAGAATCCCGATCTGATGAAGAAGATGGATTTTGTAGAGGGCTTTAACACCTGCGAAAGCAGCCAGGCTAATTTTCTTGCTCAGGAGCTGGCCAGAAAATACGGCAAACCTTGTTTCGGAGGTTCCGACTCCCACGAGGAAAGGTATGTGGGAATGGCCTTCACAGAGATAGAAGGAAATATAACATGCAATAACGACCTGATAAGGGCCGTTAAGGAAGGCCGCGTGACAGACTGCGGAGGGCAGGAAAGGGAGCAGACGGCCAAGGCAAAGCACAAAGAAGCATTTTACAGCGTTCTTGGGTTCAAGGCGTATAACCGGGGACTTGGACTGATATTTACACCTCTTCGAAAATTCCATATGGCAAGGGGTCATCGCTGAAGCTATGAGGGCTATATAAGGTCATAAGCCGGGGGGCTTCTTCATAGAATTTATATAGATTTTATGAAACATGTAAGAGGGGGCCCCGCTGTGAACATAAAGGAAGAGATGGTCAACGACCTTGATTTTACCATGCCGCGGGTTATTGTGACCCAAAGGATGACCATACTTGAAAATGTAACAGCCATCGTTATGATAAGCGAAAAAGCACTCACCGTCCGAAGCGGCAGGCGTTATACCACAGTGGTGGGCGAGAATTTTGTCATTAAAGAAATCGGCGAAGGGAGGCTCATCATTGAAGGAAACATCCGGCAGGTGGAATTTTTACAGGCGGAGGATGCTGGTCAGGATAGAAGGATTCAGGATTGAGAGACTGCTTACAAAAGCCTTTGAAAAGGGCATTGTAATCCGTTCTGTACGCATCCTGTCCGACACTGCGGCTGAGGGGTGGATTGCAGGAGCTGACCTGAAGAAAATAAGAAAACTGGCCAGGTCTCTTTACCGCATTTCCGTAATCAGAGACTGCGGACCGGAACAGAAAATAAGGCAGGCGGTTAAAAGGCCCACTGCCATAATAGGGACAATCATTGCGGCTGCCATAGTAACGGTGCAGTCGCTTTTTATCACTACAGTAAAGATTGACGGCTACAGAGCAATTCCGGAGACGGAGCTTGCCCGCTGTCTTGAAGAGTCAGGTATTGGCGCCGGTGCCTTCAGACCCTCAATAGACTGGGAGGCGGCAAAGAATAATCTGCGGGATACCTTTCCGCAGCTCAGCTGGATTCAGCTGGTGTACGACGGAAGGGTGGTATACCTGAACGTGGCCGAAAGCAGCAGCAGGATCTTGTCTTCAAAGACGGCAGAAGATGAAGAGGAGCAAGGAAAAGACAGCATATATGTACCTGCCAGGAGGGAAGAAAAAGGCTGCACAGGAATATTTGCAGACTGCTCCGGATATGTGGAGTCCATTGATGTTTTCTGGGGTGTGGCCAAGGCAGAGCCGGGAGACTACGTGAAAAAAGGCCAGGAACTGATTTCCGGAGTCGTTCCCATGGAAGCTACAACCTTTGAAGAAGGCTGGCCTACGGAGTATTATGTCAGGGCACAGGGGACAGTAACCGGACTGGTGCCATACCACCAGGTATTCTATCAGGAAAGATATGTCCGTCAGGAGGGCAATGAGGATAAAGAAAACAGCGAAAATGTCATAGCAAACCGCACTGAAAAGACAAAAAAACAGGCGGAGGCCGTGGCTATGCAGCAAATTCGCCTCTGGGCAAAAGAAAATCTGCCTGAAAAGTCAGAAATCGTAAATAAAAGTTTGAATTTTTCATATAAAAAAAATATAATAGAAGT
>CAKMLH010000074.1 GCA_927797855.1 uncultured Clostridia bacterium
AATATGCCTGCTGGATTCTGTCCACCAGGTCTCCCTCATGATTGGACTGATAGAATTCCGGTGTTATTGCCTTCCGGGCACAATGGCTCTTTATCTTCTCCAGAAGTTCCTCATAGGTCTCATGACCGTATTTATCCGGTTCTCTGATCCCGAGCATATTGATATTGGGTCCGTTTATAATCAGAAATTTCATCTGTTTTCTCCTGTTCTGAGCCAGTCAGCACCGTATTTCTCCGCCAGAAGGTCAGAAAGGGTAATGGCTGTCACTGCACTTACCACCACAGCAGCCCTGTGTACGATTGCCGGATCGTGGCGTCCTTTGAGGCTGAGAACTGCGTTTTCACCTTTTATTATGTCTACGGTCTCCTGCTCCTTAAATATTGAAGCAGTAGGCTTTATAGCCGTTCTGAAGACAATAGGCATTCCATTGGTTATGCCTCCGTTTATTCCGCCGCTGTTATTGGTTTCTGTATATATTCTTTGACCGTCGGTTCTGAGACAGTCGTTGGCCTCGGAGCCTCTCATCCTCGTAATATCAAAACCTGCGCCAAACTCTACACCCTTTACTGCAGGAACGGAAAAAATGCTGTGGGCAATCATTCCCTCAACGGTGTCAAACCATGGCTCTCCCACGCCTCCCGGCATTCCCAGAACCATAGTTTCCAGAATGCCTCCGACGCTGTCGCCCTCCTGAGCCGCTGCAAGTATCTGAGCTTTCATAAGCTCAGCCGCACCGTCATCCAGTACAGGAAAATCCATACTTTCCAGAGCCTTTATGTCTTTCTCCCCTTCACCTTCCGAGTCTTTAAAAGCTCTGTCGCTTACACTGCCGCAGCTTTTAATATGAGTCCCTATGAGAATGCCCTTATCCTCAAGAGCTTTCATTAAAAGGGCGCCGGCTGCTACAAGGGCCGCCGTAATCCTGCCGGAAAAATGTCCTCCCCCGCGGTAGTCTTCAAAACCACCGTATTTATATGAAGCGGTAAGGTCCGCATGAGAAGGCCTTGCCAGCCTGCTTACCTGCTCGTAGTCACTGCTTCTCGTATCCTCGTTTCTGATCAGGATGCACAGAGGAGTTCCGGTGGTATATCCCTTAAAAACTCCGCTTAAGAACTCAAACTCATCGGCCTCCCGTCTTGCGGTGGATATTTTGCCGTAAGGACGGCGCAGAGACAGTTTTGCTTTTATATATTCTTCATCGATTCTGATGCCTGCCGCAAGACCGTCAATGACGGCTCCGATGGCAGGCCCGTGGCTTTCGCCGAAAAGGGTTACCGTTACTGAATTTCCAAAAGTATTTTTCATCCGAAAACCTCCAGGTAGTCCTTCACAAGCTGCTCGCTACCGGCAGCTTCAAAGGTGAATTTTCCTATATCTTCAAGGCGTACCGTTACAACGGTATTTCCCTCTGCTTTCTTGTCATGCATGGCCGCCGCTATGACAGCCTCAGGGTCAGGCCCATGGCAGCACCCGGACAGGCCCCCTTTTCCGTCAGAAAAGCCTATCGGCAGTCCCTCTCTTTTGAGCACAGCTTCAAGTCTTTTTCGCAGGGGCTCATTCTTGCACATAGGCAGCATTCCCAGAGCCACGCACTCTCCGTGATAAAGTCCTGTAACTGTCTCTATGCCGTGACCGAGAGTATGACCGAAATTAAGGACTCTGCGAAGGCCTATTTCCTTTTCGTCTTCCTCAACCACACGGGTTTTAATTCTCAGGGCGTCTGCTATTATATTTTCAATTTCCGGGTTTTCCGCAATTCCGTTCCTTTCAATCTGCTCAAAGAGTTTCCTGTCCATACACGCTGCCATCTTTATGATTTCTGCAGCTCCGCAGGCAAACTGTCTAGGGCTGAGGGTTCTCAGAACTTCCGGGTCTATAAGTACGCCCTTAGGCTGATAAAAGGCTCCTATTATATTTTTGACTCCGTCCAGGTCCACGGCTGTCTTGCCGCCTACGGACGAATCCACCTGAGAAAGGAGTGTTGTGGGTATATTGTAAAAGTCAATTCCCCTCATATAGCATGATGCCGCAAAGCCTGCCATATCTCCTGCAACACCGCCTCCTACTGCAACCACGCAGTCCTTACGTGAAAACCCTGCCTCCAGCATTTTTCGGCAGAGCTCCACGAAGTTTTCCGGCGTTTTTGATGCTTCTCCCGCCTTTATTACCGCCGTAACAGCCTGTCCGTACCCTGCTGCCGCTGCCTCGGCATACTTTTCCGGCACTCCGTCATCGGTTACAATAAGTACTTTACGGTCAACTTCAAAGATCTCCCCTGCCTTAGAAAGTGCGCCTTTCTCTATTGTTATGTCATAGCTGTTCTTTCCCAGATCAACAGGAATAACCATAATCATTTCCTCCGATTATTCTTCCTCATTCTCTTTGCTTTCATCTTCTCCCGGATCCTGCGCGCAGAGGTTCTTATAGGCGCCTACAATCTTAATCTTATCGCAGCACTCCTTCATTTCCTCTATGCACTTTATTCCTTCCTGACCGTAAATATCGCCCTCGGCCTCCACATAGAAATAATACTGCCACAGGAGCTCCTTCATAGGTCTTGACCTTAAGGTTCTCATGTTGAATCCGTGGTTTCCTATAATGGTAAGGGCTTTTGCCAGTGCTCCCGCCTCGTTTCTTGCAGTGAACACCAGTGAGAAGTAAGGCTGACTTCCGCTCTTCTCGCAGTGATTCTCCACCCTTGAAAAGACGGCAAACCTTGTTGTGTTTGAACGGTCATCGTTAATGCTCCTTGCCACCACGGAAAGGCCGAAAAGCTCTGCCGACTCAGCACTGCCGATTGCTGCAATGTTTTTGTCGTTCATCTTCTTTACATACTCTGCTGCGAGGGCGGTATTTGAATACTCCTTTTCAGCAAGACCGTGCTCCTTTATAAAAGATGAACACTGAGAAAGAGCCTGTGGATGGCTTACCACCGTCTTCACATCGCTTATAGACGATCCGGGCAGTCCCAGAAGATCGTGGGTCACCGGCAGATCATACATTCCGTTTACGTGAAGTGAACCGGAAAACATCAGGTCGTTTACCTGATCCACATCTCCGGCAAAGCTGTTTTCAACAGGCAAAACGCTGCAGTCGCAGTCTCCTTTTTCCACAGCCTCATAGGCTTTTCTGAAGCTGGAGAAAGGGATCTTCTGTGCCCCGGGAAAGAGCCTGCAGGCGGCAATGTGGGCAAAAGCGCCTTCCGTGCCGCAGTAGGCTACTCTGAGGCCTTTCATCTTTGACCGCTGATATCTGCGTGAAATTGTCATCACTTCTTTTAGGAAGCTGATATAATATGACCTGAGCTCTTCATCAGGGACTCTTGCCGCTCCCATTTCAAGGACCTGGGCTTCTCTGCCAGGATCAAGAACCGGAAGGGCATTCTGCATCTTGTAATCGGCCACACTGCTGACCAGCCTCATGCGGCGTACAAAAAGCTCAGCCATTTCATTGTCAACCTCAGTTATTTCTTTTCTTAATTCCTTTAAATCCTTCATTATATATTTTTACCTCTCAGTTATTGACAAGACCGTATTCTGCTGCCAGGGCCCTGAATGCAGGCGCTGATTTTTCAATCTGCTCCCTGGATACACAGTAGGAAATTCTCACGTATCCCTTCATGCCGAAGCTGTCGGAAGGAACAAGGAGCAGCTCGTGGTTCTTGGCTCTTTCCGAGAATTCTCTGCCGTCACCGGAAGGTGATTTGACAAAGAGGTAGAAGGCACCGGCAGGGTAAACGGTCTCAAAACCGCATTTCTTTATTATGTCATATATAAGGTCCCTGTTTTCGGCATACTTTTCTATATCGGAGGTTACTCCCTGATTCATAGCCACAACCTGCTGTGCAAGGCCCGGTGCACATATGTAACCGAGACTTCTGCCGCCTCCGCAGATTGCAGTAAACACGTCCTTTCTTCTGTCCGCTTTTGGTGATACCATTATATATCCGATTCTGTCTCCCGGCAGGGAAAGTGATTTACTGTATGAATAACATACGATGGTATTATTGTAGTAGTCTAGGGGGAGAGGAAGCTTCGCTCCGTCATATACCAGCTCTCTGTAAGGCTCGTCGGAAATGAGAAAAATCTCTGTGCCGAACTTGTTCTGAGCCTCCATCAGCATTGACGAAAGCTTTCTGAGACTTTCCTCAGACAGCAGTGCTCCCGTCGGGTTGTTTGGAGAATTTACTATTACTGCCGCGGTCTTTTCATTCAGCGCCTCAGACATGGCTTCAAAGTCAGGCTGAAAACTCTCCTGGTCAAGAGAGACCTCAATGGTCTCGGCCTCTGCGTTTTCTATGAAAACCTTGTATTCAGGAAAATACGGTGCAAGGACAATGACCTGACTGCCTCTGCCGCACACCGCCTTCAGTGTTATAGCAAGGGAAGCCGCCGCACCTGCCGTCATATAAAAATCTTCCGGTCTGCAGTCTATTCCATATCTTTCATTTATATAACTGCTGACTGCCTTTCTTGTTTCCATGCTCCCCGGTGCCGGCGTATATCCGTGAATGGCAGTGGCATCGCCTTTTTCAATGAGGTCTATATAATCCTGTGTAACTCTGTCCGGACAAGGAACATTGGGGCTTCCGATACTAAAATCAAAAACCTTTTCGGCCCCGATCTCCGCCTTCCTTTTATCTCCATACTCGGACAGTTCCCGTATTTCCGAACTGTTTTTGCCTAATTCAATGATTTTTTCGTTTAACATTTCTTTAATCTCCTGTGATTATATAGTATATAGTACTTTCCCATCCCCTGTCAACATCCGCAGACACAAAAAACAATAAATTTTCAGAAAATTCTGAAAAAGGTGTTGACTTTACTCTTAAGGAGGTGTATAGTTACATCATCACTTAACACGGAGGAGAAAAAAATGACTAAGTTATCAAAGAAATTAACAGTAGTTTTGCTAATATGCATGCTGGCTGCAGCTCTCTGTCTTACAGGCTGCGGCGGAAACGGCAGCGATTCCGAAATGATTAAAATCGGAATTATGCAGTTCGGTGAGTTTGAGGCTCTCCAGAACGCAAACCAGGGTTTCCAGGACGGCCTGGCAGAGCTGGGATATAAGGAAGGGGAAAATGTTACATTCAATTACCTTTCAGCTGCAGCGGACACAGCAAACTGTCCTACCATTGCAGACACTCTTGTAAATGACGGATCCGACCTTATTCTTGCAATTGCAACTCCGTCTGCAGCAGCTATAAAAGAAAAGACTTCAGATATTCCTGTTCTTTTCACTGCAGTTACCGATCCGGCAGGTTCCGGCCTTGTTGCATCAAACGATGCGCCGGGAGGAAATCTTACCGGAACTTCAGATATGAATCCTGTTGCGCAGCAGATTGCACTGGGCAAGCAGCTCATTCCTGACGCCAAGAAAGTGGCAATAATGTACTGCTCCAGCGAGTCCAACTCAAAGATTCAGTCAGATCTGGCAGAAGCTGCTATAAAAGATGCCGGTATGGAAGCGGTTGTGAAGACGGTTTCCGCTATTGACGAAGCCAAGTCAGCAGTAGAGTCCCTTAAAGGACAGGTTGACTTCATATATATCCCTACTGACAACACCCTTGCAGACGGTATGACTACAGTTGCAGCAGCTGCAAAAGAATGCGGCCTTCCTACAATAGTAGGCGAATCAGGAATGGTAAGCTCAGGGGCCTTCGCCACATACGGCATCAACTACTACGAACTGGGCAAAGCTACTGCTGCTATGGCAGTGAAGATTTTAAAGGGAGAAGCAACTCCGGCAGAGATGCCTGTTGAATACCAGACAGACGAAGCTGTCCTTGAAGTTGCAATTAACAAAGAAACTGCAGATGCATTGGGTATTACAATCCCTGAAGACGTTTTAAATACAGCGACAATTCTGCCTGCCCAATAATACCGGCACATCTGCATCAAATGTTTAGGAGGAAAAAATGATTACCACAGCAACCTTGATAAGCGGTCTGTCCCAGGGACTGATCTGGGCTATATTGACCCTTGGAGTTTACATAACATTCAGAATTCTCGACATTGCAGACCTTACCGTAGAGGGAACCTTCCCTCTCGGTGCGGCTGTGACGGCAGTTTTAATCAACAGCGGAATGCATCCTGTACTTGCCGTTCTTATGGCTATACTGGCAGGATGCGCGGCAGGTCTTGTAACGGGAATCTTTCACACGGTTTTTAAAATACCGGCTATTCTTTCCGGTATACTGACCATGATTGCTCTTTACTCTGTGAATATCCGGATTATGAGCGACAAGGCCACTGTGGCAATCGAAAATCCTTCCATTAAAAATCTGCTGCAGAATGTGCTTCCTGAAGGCACCGCAAGCAATGTTATTTCAATAATAGTAGGCGTTACGGTCTGCCTTGCTCTTGTAGCTCTTCTGTACTATTTCTTCGGTACGGAAATCGGCTGTGCAGTGAGAGCAACGGGAAGCAATCAGAATATGGCTAGATCTCTGGGAGTCAAGACCAACTTTATAATAATACTGGGACTTATGATCTCAAACGGACTTGTTGCCCTTTCAGGCAGTCTCATCGCCCAGCTTGACTACGGTTCAGCTCTGGTAACAATGGGACAGGGAACCATCGTCATCGGTCTGGCTTCAGTTATCATAGGCGAAGTTATCTTTATCAGAAAGGACAGAAACTTCGCAGTAAAGCTCCTGGCAATTATCGCCGGAGCCGTTATATACAGAACTATTATCGCCTGTGCGCTGACTTTCAGTTTCCTGAAAGCGACGGATCTGAAAATTATCACAGCGATTATAGTTGCAATAGCACTGGCGCTTCCTGTAATTAAACGGGGAATCGCCGAAAGAAAGCTTCGCGCTGCAAATGCTAAAAAGCTTGACAGCGTTCTTGCCGCTGCAGAGATGGGAGGTGAGAAAATTGCTTAAAATGATTCACATAGAAAAATCCTTTAACATAGGAACTATCAATGAGAAGAAAGTTTTAAACGATTTAAGCCTCACTATAAATGATGGTGATTTCATTACCGTTATCGGCGGCAACGGAGCGGGCAAATCAACAATGCTGAACACCATTGCCGGAGTTCATAAGGTGGACGGCGGCAGAATTCTTCTCGACGGGCAGGACATTACTTATAAGAGCGAGACAGACAGAGCCCGTTACATCGGCCGCGTATTTCAGGACCCTATGATGGGAACTGCACCAACAATGATGATAGAAGAAAACCTGGCAATGGCTTACAGAAGGACCAAGAAAAGAGGCCTGGGCTGGGGC
>CAKMLH010000075.1 GCA_927797855.1 uncultured Clostridia bacterium
TACAGGGGCTATTATAATCGTTATAGATGTCACGGAAAAAGAACAGGGAGAAAAGCTGAGGCGGGAATTCACATCCAATGTCTCCCATGAGCTCAAGACTCCTCTTACATCTATATACGGCGTTTCAGATATGCTGGCCTCCGGAATGGTAAAAAGTGAGGATGTTTCAGGCTTTGCGTCCACAATCAAAGAGGAGTCTGCAAGACTCATATCGCTGATTGACGATATAATAAAACTTTCCAGGCTGGACGAAAGCGCCGCCCCGACGGCGCAGGAAAGCCAGGTGCTGGATGTATACGGTTCTGCTCAGGATGCTGTAGACAGACTCTCACGCAAGGCAGAGGATAACCAGGTAGAGCTGATATTTGAAGGGGAACCGTCGGAAATAATCGGCGTTCAGCATGTACTGGACGAAATAATTTATAATATATGCGAAAACGCGATTAAGTACAACAGACCAGGAGGTTTTGTCAAAGTATCGGTAAGAAACCAAGGGACAGACAGCGTCATAACAGTGGCCGATAACGGCATAGGAATCCCTAAGGGAGACCGGGAACGGGTTTTCGAGAGATTTTACCGCGTGGATAAGAGCCATTCTAAGGAAATCGGCGGCACGGGTCTGGGACTATCCATCGTAAAGCACGGCGTCATGTATCTTGGAGGCAGGGTTGAGCTGGAAAGCGAGGAAGGCAAGGGTACTGTTGTGACTGTAAGGTTTCCGAGGAAAGTTTCCTGAAGCTGAGGCCGACGTCGAAAAAAATGTCGCATCGTATTAAGAAAATTGCTAAACGATGCGACATTACTTTTTTCAATGGACCTTTTATAATCAAACCTTATCTTCCGCGGCGTCCTGCGCCTCCGCCTCTGCTGGAGCCTCCTCCGCCGCGGCCCATTCCTCCGCCGCGGCTGCTGCTCCTGCTTCCGCCGCTGAAGGATGAGCGGGAGCTGCTAGGCCTGCTCGGTCTGATCCCGCCTCCTGTGGTTCGGGAAGTTCGCGGCGGACGCGATGGCCTGGAAGTAGGAATGAAGACAACAGGTCTCCTGCGCCGTGAGGTCCGGGACCTGTCATAATCGCCGCCGCTTCCGTAAGTGCTTCTTCTGCGCGTTCTGTTTGAAGATGCACTGATAATAAACAGCACGACTATAATGAGAGTAATAATTATAACAATTTTTAAGATTTTCTTAAAGCTGTCTGCGGCGGCAGTGTAGCCGCTTTCATTACCGTTTGCGCCGGAAGAACCTGTACCTTGGCCGCTCATACCGTAAATATCAGCAATCCGGTCATACAGTGCATCAAATACGGAACGCACGCCGGCATCATAGTCACCTGCAGCGAAATCTTCCTCGAGATAATCCCAGAGAATATCATCGATATCACCCGAAGTCAATTTGTTTTCCAGACCTCTTCCCTGCATACACCAGTAGTTTTCCTCGCCGATGGCCAGCAGCAGCAGAACACCGTTTTTCTTGTCTGCATCGCCGATTTCCCAGTCAGAAAACAGCTTATATGCATAATCCTCAATATCCATGCCGTCAAGGAAATCCACGGCGGCTACAACAATCTGCCCACCGCACAGCTGCTCCAAGTCAGCGTTTTTTTCGATAATGTACTGCTCCGTGTCTGCAGTAATAACATCAGCGTAGTCAGCTACGTAGAACGAATCTGACTGTCCAATGACTCCTCCCAAGGCGGCAGTCGCAGCCAAAGGTGACGCCGCAAGTACCAGTATAAGCAAAAGGGCTGACACAAATCTCAGGATGTGTATATTGGCAAAAAATTTTGTTTCTTTCATGTTCCTGATACCTCCCCGAATTCTGTCGGATAACCCTAGTAGAAAATCACAGCCTCTTTTACAGGTGTGACAGCAGCTATCAGATTGGCAGGGAATCCGGTCAAAGTCCTGTTAAAGCTCTGGGCATAGCCATTGTAAGGGTCGTGGCTGATAGTGTCTCCACGGGAATTAAAATCTGCATAAAGCCTCTGCCTGTATGCCTCATCCTTTTCTGAAAGGCCTGCATCCTCGAGGCTTCTGTAGAGAGCCGTCACAGCGTTTTCCAGTTCATTATCTGCGGAAAGCCGCTGAGCGATATCCTTATCTGCACTTGAGACAGACAAAGAAGCCGCTGCATCGGATACTCTCTTAACTTCGGCATTTTCGCCCACATACTTTCTGGCAACGGTGACCAGATTGACTGCATCTGATGCACGCTCAGAGAGGTCGTTTTCGATACATATACCGTCGCCTTCTTCGCCGGTGAAAAAGACTTTTTCCACGTCGCCGTATAGGCCGGAAAGGGATTTATAGCCACCAAGCCAGAAGCCCCCTGCAATGAGAACAATCATTATGAGGACTGACAGCCCTTTATTTTCCAGTAATTTCATAGGCAGATACCTCTTAGTTCCTGTTATAATTTAATTAGTTTCTCACTTCAAGCAGCTTGCTCTTAAGCTCGCCTTCGATTTTAAGAAGCTCAACTTCAGCAGCCTTTCTCTTTTCGCGGCCTTCCTTCTGGATAGTCATAACCTCGTCGATGGTATCGATGAGCTTCTGATTGGTTTCCTTAAGGGTCTCTATGTCAACGATTCCACGCTCTGATTCCTTAGCCACATTGACGGTAGTCTGTTTGAGAACCTCCGCGTTCTTGCGGAGAAGCTCGTTAGTGGTTTCGGAAACGGCCTGCTGAGCTTTAACAGCAGCCTCGCTGTTGGCAAGACCCAAAGCGAGAACCATCTGGCTCTTCCAAAGGGGGATGGTGTTTATCAGGGTTGTCTGGATTTTTTCCACCATGAGGGTGTTGTTATTCTGCACCAGGCGAATCTGAGGAGCCATCTGCAGAGAAACGGTTCTGGTGAGATCCAGGTCGTGAAGTCTCTTTTCAAATCTTGAGCACATCTGACCAAAATCGTTGGCTGCCTGTGCATCTTCCGGGGTACCGCTTGCTTCGGCTTTAGCCTTAAGCTCAGGAAGAGTAACGTTGTATGCTTCCGCAAGCTTCTTCTTGCCGGCAACTATGTACATGGAAAGCTGTTTGAAATTCATAGTGTTTGCCTTGAAAAGCTCATCCAGAACTGCAATGTCACGGGTGAGAGTTACCTGGTGTCCTTCCAGAATATCTACAACTTTTTCTACATTTACTTCGGCCTTGTTGTATTTTGCTTTTAGCTTGGCTATAGGGTCTGCTGCTTTGTGGAAAAGTCTTGAAAGACCTTTCTTTTCTTCGAGAGCATTAAAGCCTTTAAGGTCTGTCACTAAATCGGCCAGAGTATCGCCTACGGTGCCGAGGTCCTTTGTTCTTACGCTTTCCAAAGCACTGTCGGAAAAGTCGGCCATCTTCTGCTGAGCATCAGCTCCATACTGAAGAATGTGTGCGGCATTGTTAAGGTCAATCTTGCTTACAAATTCATCAACCGCCTTCTGCTCTTCCAAAGTAAGCTCGATTTTGTCCTCGATGTTGACTTCCTGGACAGCGGCAGGCTCTGCAGCTGCTTCTGCCTTGGGCTCATCGCCTATAGTAAGGGTAGGCACTTCTAATTTTAATTCGTCACTCATGTCATATCCTCCTTGTTATTTATCCAAGCCGCTGAAATCCATCTTGTTTTCGGATCCCTCGGTCTTTAACAATTGTTCCAATACTGTAATATCTGCCGAAACCTCCATAGCATCGTCGGAAAACATATCGTCCAGTATGCGTTTCAGTGCCTTATCTGCACCGGAAAGTCCTTCCTCTATGCGCTCCATACTGCTTCTGATGTTTTCTCCCTCTGCTCCCTGGGCTTCCAGCTGTATATACTTATCAACCAAACCGGTAATCATGGCGGTGTAATGGTTGGCAAGCTTACGGACTTTGTTTCTGTCCTTCGGATCTTTTTCCACTTCGTCGGCAATGAGATCCATGGTGATAGCCATTGAACCGACAGTACTGGAAAGGGTCTCGCTTTTTATCTGCTGCTGCTGATTGAGAAGGGTTTGCCTGCAGGCATCGATTTTTTTCGCCATTTCCTCGGCACGCACCTTGACAGGAGGAGCCGGGGGCAGCTCTTCAAGCTGTTTTCTGCGTTTAAAATTCAGGAAAACAAATGCTGCGGCAGCTATGGCAACAGTCAGAATAAGGGCGTACAGTTTGTAGATGGGCAGAATAAGAGCCAGTATAAACCATACCGCTCCTGCAGCAATAAAGGGAAGCCCTGACGGCAGCACCTTAATTTGCTCCTTTGAAGTCGTTTCTTTGCTCATAAATCTCTCCTTATCCGTATTATTCTAACAGATAGTATAATTGTACCATTTTTTTCTTAGAAAATAAAGAAATATAATTACATCATGATTAAAAAAATCACGGATGGGTATATAAAAGCTATAACCCTAAAATAAAACGGAGGAAAAGAAAATGAAATATTATGTATGTGAACATTGCGGAAATATTATTGAATTTGTAAACAACTCAGGTGTTCCTGTAATGTGCTGCGGCCAGAAGATGACGGAAATCGTACCGGGTTCTGTAGATGCAGCTGCTGAAAAGCATGTTCCTGCTGTAACCGTTGAAGGAAATCTCGTTAAGGTTGCTGTAGGCGATGTTGAGCATCCGATGGTACCTGAGCACTACATCGGCTGGGTTGCAATTAAGACCGAGCAGGGACAGCAGAGAAAGCAGCTGAAGGTAGGCGACAAGCCAGAAGTGGTTTTCGCACTGGCAGAAGGCGACAAGCTGGTTGAAACCTACGCATGGTGCAATCTTCACGGACTTTGGAAGAAATAGCATATGAAAGGGGCTGTCTGCGGCTTGAGATTCAGCAGCTAGAGGTCCAGAGTGTTGTAAGAAATTGAGGAAATTCTAAAAATACACAACATGTTTTTCATTTGCGTTGTAAAAAAACTAAATAGAAATAAAGAAAAACAACATTATCCGTTCTGCTCGGTGCTGTTTTACCGGCGGTAAAGGGTAATGTTGTCTTTTTATTTGGATTTTGAAGTTTTATACAACATAGCTGCCCATGAAGCCGGCAGTTATGGGCGGGATGCCATGGAGATCCCTCATTGGATCAGATATGAATATCCCCTTCAGCCAGGATTACCGCGTTTCCGCCGACCTTGATTGAGCAGTCAGCATCAAAGGCAGAGCCGACGGCCTCAATGTGGCTGCGGATTTCCGACGGCCTTCCCATCTTTTCTCCCTGAACGAAGCAGCAGTCGTCTCCGGCTTTGACAAAGCCGTTAAGGTAGCCGTAATATGTAAGGGCGCCGTTGGAAGTGCCCGTTGCAGCCTCCTCGTCGATGTCGTAGAGAGGTGCAAAGTTTCTTACATGACAGGTCTCGCCTTGCTTGCCTCCGCAGTCTAAAGTGAATGCATGAACACCTACCACTTCATATTTCTCCGAAAGCTTTGAGAGAGCAGGAAAGTCAGGACTGATTGCATCCAGTGCTTCAAGGGAAGCCACCGGCATCATAATGTCCGGAAGCCCCGTGGAAATCATCTGTGGAGTCAGAGTTACTCCGGCCGCCTTTTGCTCCTCGTAGCTTAATCCCATTATGCTGTAGAGCTCTTCTAAAGCGGCAGTCTCGGTGATTTCATTAATCTTTACCGGTGCAGCCATATCCATAAGAATAGAACCGTTTTTCACGTCAATTTCCAGATCTCCGGCAAGAGTGTGGTTGATGTATTTACCGTTGTCCTTGATGAATCCTCCGTAAAGGAGCGCCTTGAAGGAGCCGATAGTGGCGTGTCCGCAAAGGTCAACCTCGGCAGCAGGAGTGAAATACCTTATGTTGAATTCTCCACCCCCAAGATTTTTGATAAAAGCCGTTTCAGAGTAGCGGAGCTCTGCAGCTGTTTTTACCATTATCTCATCAGCAGGAAAATCGGCGCCATCGGGCAGAATAACCACCCCGGCAGGATTTCCTCCGAATTTTTCCGCAGTAAAAGCGTCAACGATGTAAAATTTCATAACTGTACCTCCTCAAAAGTTATCATTAGTTTATAATCTAAGATATAAGTAAAGTGAATATTTGTCCTATGTTGTATACAATAAATGCCGCCAGCCACGCCAGGGCAGTCTGAAAGGCAAAAGTTAACAAAGCGTGTTTAATGCTGCCTGAGGTCTTTGCCATTGCCGCTACAGAAGCGGCGCAGGGTGCATAAAGCAGGCAAAAGACCAGAAAAGAGAATGCTGAAAGGGGTGTAAACATGCTGGCCAGCATAACCGGCAGAGAAAGACCCTTTATGCCTGAGGCCCCTTCTGCAAGGACAGTGAGGGTACTTACCACGGCTTCCTTGGCGGAAAGACCTGTAATCAGTGCGGCAGCTGCTCTCCAGTCTCCGAAGCCGAGAGGCGCAAAAACAGGAGCCGCAAACCTTCCTGCCGCAGCAAGAAGACTTTCCTCGGGATTTGCCGCAGCTGCAAGGCCTCCATGGCAGATTCCGTAGTTTTCCAAAAACCAGATGATGACGGAAGCGGCCAAAATTACGGTGAAAGCTTTGCGAAAGAAGCCTTTGATATTTTCCCATGTATATGAAAGAACCTTTTTCACAGACGGAAGTCTAAATCGTTCCATCGGTCTGTGGGAGCGGGTACGCAGCCACAACCGGTAATTTTCAGAAGCTGCCGGATTCTCAGTTGTTATTTTTTTTAAAACTGCAGCTACTATCAATGCAATGGAAATCCCAATAGCGTACAGAGCGCAGGTCAATATGCCCGGGTTTTCCGGAAAGAAGACGGCGGTCATCATGCCGTAAAGGGGCAGTTTTGCGCTGCAGGACATAAAGGGGATAAGGGCAAGAGCCAGTTTTTTGCTCCGGGGATTTTTTATTTCACCCGCCGCTAAAATGGCAGGAACAGAGCACCCGAAACCCATTATGAGAGGGACCGTTATTTGGCCGGGTATTCCCAGTCGCTTTAAAGGCCGGTCCGCAAGCTGCGAAAGCATATCCAGATAGCCCGTTTCCTCCATTACGGAAAGGCAGAAGAAAAGAACTCCGATAACCGGTATAAAGGAAAGCACGCTTCCCACTCCGGCACAGATGCCGTCAATAATAAGTGAACGGAGACCGTCAGAGGTGCCAAATTCTGCAAGAAAACCGTCGAGGAGCTGTGTCCAGCAGTCTATGCCCTGAGACATGATTTCGCTGAGCCGAGGTCCTACTCCCGCAAAGGTCAGATAAAAGGTAAGCAGCATATTTAGTTTCCTGTCTG
>CAKMLH010000076.1 GCA_927797855.1 uncultured Clostridia bacterium
TGACAGAATGCAGCCGCCACACGGGAATATGGGCATGGAAGGATGGAGACACCCTTACGGAAGTCAAGGGAAAGATCAATCTCAAGGATGTGGATTTCGGCTATGTGGACGATGTAATGGTGCTTCACGACATTACAGTGTATGCTGAGCCCGGACAGAAGGTGGCACTGGTAGGTGCTACAGGAGCCGGCAAGACCACTATTACCAATCTGATAAACAGATTCTATGACATAGATGACGGAAAGATTCAGTACGACGGAATCAACATAAATCACATACGCAAGGAGGACCTGCGCCGCTCATTGGGAGTGGTTCTTCAGGATGTAAACCTCTTTACGGGAACAGTGATGGATAATATAAGGTACGGAAAGCTTGATGCCACAGATGAAGAATGTATAAAAGCGGCAAAACTGGCAAATGCCGATGGGTTCATCCGTATGCTGCCAAAGGGTTACGATACAATTTTAGAGGGTGACGGCAGCGGCCTGTCACAGGGGCAGAGACAGCTGATTTCAATAGCCAGAGCTGCTGTTGCAGATCCCCCTGTAATGATTCTTGATGAGGCTACATCATCAATAGATACCCGTACCGAGGCAATCGTTCAGCGCGGTATGGACAACCTGATGAAGGGCAGAACCGTGTTCGTAATAGCCCATCGCTTATCTACGATTCAGAATGCGGATGTTATTATGGTCATGGAAAACGGCCGCATCATCGAAAGAGGCAACCATGAACACCTTATGGCTGAAAAAGGCAAGTATTATCAGCTGTATATGGGAGCCTTCGAGCTGGAATAATCTAAAAAAAAGTGCGGGCCTTATCTGGTCCGCACGCTTTTTATAGCTGAATATCCTCCGTAGGTTGTATATGAATTAAAGGTTCTGTAAGCACTGACCTTGTATTGGTACTTCCTGCCGGAGGTTTTTTTAGTGTCTTTGAAATAGAGACTCTTGGTGGTCTTCACAAGAGTCCATTTGGAGCTTCCCGCAGTGCGCCGGTAAACCTTGTAGCCGGTGGCCTTGCTTACGGAACTCCATTTTATATAGTTTGTCCCCCGCGCCGTGGATTTGGCCGACGTGATGCGGGATCCGGCAAGAGGCACCGTAACTGAAGCCGAAGAGGAAACATCGCTCTCATATGTGGTGTTATTGACAGTGCGAAGAGCGGTGAGCCTGTAATAATACTTTATTCCGCGTCCGGCGGAAGCATCCTCATAGAGACAGTCCGAAAGTTCTTTTTCAATCAGAGACCAGGAACCTCCTGCAGCCTTTCTGTACAGATTATAGCTTTCGGCATCCCGGACTTCATCCCAGGCAATCCTGGGTTTATCAACGGAATTCAGCTTTACCGAAGGACGCGACGGGGCATCGGGAGCATAATAACCTTCCAGATTAAAGAAATTAACCCTGTATGAATATTCTTCATCGGAATCGCTGAGCCTTACTATTACATAAAAGCTGTCTCCGTCCTTATATCCGCCTGCATCAGAAGGCCTGAAAATTATACAGCCCTTTTCTCCGTAATTCTGGTTGTTTACATAAAAATCACCGTCGGTGTAATACTTACTAAAGGTCCATATTTTGCTGTCTCTCTCACGTATCATGGATATGATTACATCGTCTTCATTTATTTCACGGCCCAGAGAAATGCTCCAGGGAGCATCGGAACCGAAGTAGGAAACAGGTGTGTTGGCGGCAGGCCAGCATACGGCACCCGATGAGCTGCCGGATGTATTGCTTTTATCGTGAGCATACATGGCGTTGTAAGTGCCGCGTGTTCCCGTAACGGAGCCGAATCCGGTCATTCCCATGGAAGGATTGAGAATCCATCGGCGGTGACCCAGCACCGAAAGGTTGTTTTTATCGCTGTCGTCCATCCAGCCGTGTATTATTGTCCATTTAAGAGTGTTGTTCTGCCAGGAGGTCCAGGCTATATTGGAATGGAGTGAACCCTCATAGCCATCCGCTGCCAGTGCGGAATTCATGCCGGAAGGCGGGGCAGGTGTATGGGAAAGCTTATTGTTGACATAGTTGACGAGAGATGAGGATTGTGATAGACTGTTATATTCGTCGGAAAGGTATATATTGTCGGAAACGCCGGCAATGTACCGTATAGTCTTTACGGTGTTGAGGGCGCAGACAAGTTCCTCGTCGGAAAGAGCACCTGCCTCAAAGGGAGCCTGTGTCTGAGGCTTTATTCTGTAGTTTATGATGCAGCCCTTTTCGGGGATTCCAGAAGAGGAATAGCGGGCTGAATCTGTAGGATGCTCCTGGGCATACAGCACGATTTCCTCCTGAGAAGGTGTTGAGACAATCCCTGGAGAAGATGCAGCAGATGCAGAGGCAGGAGCGGCAAAATATACAAGGGCAGCAATGGCCATAACCCCGGCAAGGCTTTTGGCAAATGCTTTAAAATAAGAGTTTTTCGATGATATTTTATTTAAAAATCCGTTAATCATGAACAGTCTCCTGTCTAAAAGAATTTACAGATATACTTTAGCATATTATCTCCCGTTTGTCATGGGATAATTTGCAGAGACACGAGAAGACTTAAAGATACAGAGACATAGAAAGGAAAGGCAGATGAAAAGGATAAAAGAAATATCAGCAGGAATGGCGGTCTGCATTGTAATTGCCGCTGCTGCAACATTAATAGTGGGACTGGTGCCTGCCCTGGAAATTGTAGGAGCTCCGGTTTTCGGAATACTCATAGGCATAGCCTTGGGCACATTTACAAAGGTAAGTACACGAGAAAACTTCAGGCCGGGTATTTCCTTTACTTCAAAGAAAATACTTCAGGCTGCAGTGGTGCTCCTTGGTTTCGGCCTCAATCTGGCCACTGTGGGAAAGGTGGGCCTGGTATCCCTTCCTATAATTTTATCAACAATAGCAACATCACTTATAGTGGCATACATGGTATTTAAACTGTTTAATGTGCCGTCAAAGGTGGCCACCCTCATCGGCGTCGGCTCATCCATCTGCGGAGGCTCTGCGATAGCTGCAACGGCTCCCGTAATAAAGGCTGATGACGAGGAAATCGCCCAGTCCATTTCAGTGGTTTTCCTCTTTAATGTGCTGGCAGCACTGATATTTCCTACGCTGGGAGATGTGATAGGTCTCACAGACGAAGGCTTCGGACTTTTCGCAGGAACGGCAATTAACGATACATCATCGGTTACTGCTGCAGCTTCCGTATGGGATACGCTCCACGGCACGGGAGGAGAGGTTCTGGAATATGCCACAATAGTAAAACTCACCAGAACACTGGCCATAATCCCCATCACCATTGTGCTTTCCGTCATAGAGGCAAAAAAGACCAATGGCAAGGGGCAGAAGCTAAGTATTCTCAAAATGATCCCTTCATTCATAATATACTTTGTGCTTGCTTCGGCCCTTACGACCATAGTCAATCAGGTATTTACCGGAGGGGCTCTGGCAGCCGCAGGAGCACTCTTTGCTTTCCTTAAAAAAGTCAGCAAGTTTTTCATCGTTATGGCCATGAGCGCCATAGGAATCAATACGGACATCGTTAAGCTGATAAAAACCGGTGCCAAGCCTATTGCCCTGGGGTTCATCTGCTGGGTTATGATAAGCGTGGTTTCCCTGGCAATGCAGCATGTTCTGGGAATGTGGTAATATCAATAAAGAACGAATAATATGCCGCCTTTGGCAAAGACTAAAATTGTATTTTGCGAAAAGGCGGTATTATTTATGGATTCAATCTGGATGGAAAACATAAAGCTGCCGGAGTTTCCGGAGCTTAAAAGCGACAAGAAGACCGATATTCTCATTATAGGCGGAGGGATAACAGGCATACTCTGCGCACATTTTCTCAAGGAAAGAGGCGCCGGGTATATGCTGGCAGAGGGCAGGACAATATGTTCCGGCACTACCGGAAATACTACTGCAAAGATTACGGCTCAGCACAGCCTGATATACGATAAAATCCTGAAAAGCAGAGGAGTTGAAACTGCGGCTATGTATCTCCACGCAAATCTCAGCGCTGTGGAAAAGTATGCAGAGCTCTGCCTGGGTCAGGAAGGCGGCGGCAGCGGGCCGGGAATCCACTGCGATTTTGAGAGAAAAACTTCCTATGTCTACTCTATGGGAAGCCTGAGCAAGCTGGAGAAGGAAGCAGATGCACTGGCTAAAATCGGATTCTACAGTGAGCTTACAGACAGAAGCGAGCTGCCATTTCCCATTGCAGGGGCCCTCTCATTTAACAATCAGGCTCAGTTTAATCCCCTGAAATTCCTTGCCGCCATATCAAAGGATTTAAACATTTACGAGCACACATTTATTAAAGAGTTCATTCAGAATGAAAAAGGTGAAAATGAAGCTGTCACCCATAAAGGCAGGAAAATTAAATTCAAAAAAGTCATCTTTGCGGCTCATTTTCCTATAGATAACAAACACGGACTGTATTTTCTCAAGCTCTATCAGCACCGCTCATACGTCATTGCACTGGAAAATGCACCGAAGATTCACGGAATGTATGTGGATGAAGACAGAAAAGGAATGTCATTCAGAAGCTACAAGGATATGCTGCTCATAGGCGGCGGCAGCCATCGCACAGGCAAAAAGGGCGGTGACTGGCAGGAACTGAGAGATTTTGCAAGGCGCTATTATCCCGACAGCAGGGAGCACGCCTTCTGGTCGACCCAGGACTGCATGAGCCTTGACGGAGTGCCTTACATCGGTCCATATTCGGAAAATATGCCCGGGTGCTATGTAGCTTCCGGATACAACAAGTGGGGAATGACTTCATCTATGATTGCGGCCATGGTGCTTTCTGATATGGTGACGGAAAGGGAAAACCCATACGCAGCGGTTTTCGACCCTGCCAGGAGTATGTGGAAACCCCAGCTGTTTATTAACGGTTTTGAAGCTGTTAAGAATCTTCTCACGCCCACAGCCAGGAGATGTCCCCACATGGGCTGCGCTCTCAAGTGGAACGTGACCGAGCATACATGGGACTGCCCCTGCCACGGTTCCAGATTCGACCAAAGAGGTACAGTGCTGGACAACCCTGCCAGCGGCAATCTGAAAAAACCGCCGCAGAAGTAAGCTGCATACCTTCATGTATAAAGAAAACCGGCGATTATTCGCCGGCCTTTTCCAGTTCTGCATATTTGTCATCGATCTTTTTCAGCAGGTCGATGATTTTTATTTTCTGAGGGCAGTGACTCTCACAGTTTCCGCAGCCGATGCAGTCCCTGCCGTTTGGCCCCAGCTTTTTATACATGGCTGAAAGGGAATCCCATATATAGTGGAAGCCCTTTGCTGCCGCCTCGTTGTAGGCGCTGAAGATCTTAGGAATCTGAATTTCCTGGGGACATTCAAAACAGTAACCGCAGCCGGTGCATGGAATCAGAATGTCGCTCTGAAGTGCTTCTGCAGCTTTGCCAACAGCCTCAAGATGCCTTTCATCGAGACCGTCACCGTTATAAAACTCCACATTTTCTCGCATCTGTTCCGGGGCGGACATGCCGGAAAGGGTGCACATAACTCCATCAAGGCTGTCTGCAAAGCCCAGGGCAAAGTCCGTATAGGAAAGGCCTCTGTCAGAACCTGCCTCGTCGAGTATTCTGCGGCTTCTTTCGCTGAGAGGATTTGAAAGCATACCTCCGCGAAGAGGCTCCATAATGATTATGGGCTTATTAAACTCACGGCAGATACTGTAAAGCTCTTTGGCGTTTATGTAGTCCCAGTCCATGTAATTCAGCTGAATCTGGACAAATTCCAGGTCTTCTGAATGGTTTTCCAGAATGCTGCGGAGAAGCTCAGGCTCGCAGTGAACGGAAAAGCCAAGATGTCTGATACGGCCTTTTGCAAGCTCCTTTTTCAGAATATCAATTATGTCCAGCTTCTGGATAATAGGCCAGATTTCTTCGTCCACGTTGTGAAGAAGGTAAAAATCAAAATAATCTGTCCCGCATTTTTTCAGCTGATCCTCGAAAATATCATTTACATCCTGCTGAGTATTGCACAGCCATGCAGGCATTTTGTCGGCCAGATAGAAGCTTTCACGAGGGTGTCTCTCAGTCAGAGCGGCACGACAGAAGTTTTCAGCCTCGCCGGCATGGTACTTGTACGCCGTATCAAAATAGGTAATTCCGTGGGAAAGGGCATAATCCACCATTTCCTTTCCCGTTTCATAATCGATGGTGCCGTCTTGGTGCATAGGCAGACGCATTGTTCCGAAACCGAGGCGTGAAACCCTGCAGTCCTTGAATTCAGTATATTTCATATGTGGCCTCCTGATTTTTTATTTCTTCTTTAATCTGTTTTTGATTATACATTATTGAAGAGATTAAGTAAACATCCTGTGTATAAAGAATGTGTGCATTTTGTGTGTGTAATATGAACAAAAACCTTGTATATTTATTTGTAGTGTGCTATAATATAAGTTATTAGTTTTGCAGACTAAAGTTTAGGTAAGATTAGGAGAAAAACAGATATGGAAAACGGTCTTCATAAAAAATACGGCCTTGTAACCGCTATCTGCATGGTTGTAGGTATAGTAATCGGTTCCGGGGTATTTTTCAAAGCGCAGACTATTCTGCAGAAAACCGAGGGGAATATGTCCCTGGGCATTATGGCGTGGCTCATCGGCGGAGCGATTATGCTTTGCTGTATCTCAGCCTTCGCAATTATGGCTACAAAGTATGAAAAGGTAAACGGTATAGTTGACTATGCAGAGGCTACCGTAGGAGGCAAATACGGATATGCAGTAGGCTGGTTTATGGCTCTCATTTATTATCCGTCACTTGTTTCGGTTCTTGCATGGCTCTCTGCAAGATATACACTTGTGTTCCTTACAACGGCATTTCCAAGCATAACACTTTCCATTCCGGCTGCAGAAGGCGGCTGCGTGGTAGGTCCTGAATGTATGGCACTGTCACTGTTCTTCCTTTGTGCATCTTATGCTATAAACGCACTTTCGCCGAAGCTGGCGGGGCACTTCCAGGTAGGAACCACAGTTATCAAGCTTATTCCGCTGCTGCTGCTTGCTATAGTGGGAACTGTTGTAGGTATTTTCGGAGAACACGGAACTCTGGTAGAGAACCTTTCATATACGGGAATGTCCGAAGCACCTAACGGTAACCTCCTCT
>CAKMLH010000077.1 GCA_927797855.1 uncultured Clostridia bacterium
CCTTTATGTTTTCTATGGGCAGCAATGCCCTTATAGGCAAGAAACTGGGGGAGGGAAAGGTCTCAGAAGCCAACAGATTTATGACATTGGTTGTCATTCTCAATTTGGCATTGATTCTTGTCATCATGGGGCTGTTTTTCATGTGGGATGAAAAGATATATATGTTTCTGGGTTCCGACCGGGCGCTGCTGCCATACTGCGTTGAATACGGCACTCTCATGGTGGCTGTGGGACCTATATGGACCCTGCAGATACTGTTTCAGGGGTATCTGGTAACAGATGACAAGCCGGGAATGGGACTCTGGCTTTCCGTAGGCAGCGGTGTGCTTAATATCGTGCTGGATATAGTTCTGGTGGGAGTCCTGGGAATGGGCTTAACCGGTGCGGCGCTGGCCTCCGGTGCAGGCATGGCCATAGGTGGAATACTGCCCCTTTTTGTCTTCTTCAATAAAGACAGCCTGCTGCATTTTGAAAAGCCTGCAAGACCGGGCAATGAAATTTTCAAGGCCATGGGGAACGGTGCTTCGGAGATGGTCACCAGCCTTTCCAGTGCAGTCACCACTGCCATGTTCAATATTCAGATGATGAACCTTGCCGGAGAAAAAGGTGTTGCGGCCATCAGCGCTCTGTTCTATATACAATTCCTGTTTGTGACCGTTTTCATAGGATTTACCTCGGGAATTGCACCTGTGGTAAGCTATAATTACGGTGCGGAAAACAGTAAAAATATAAAGAAGCTGTTTCGCATTGCAGTTAAGGTCATTGCAATATCCTCAGCCGTCATGTTTCTGATGGCGGAAGTACTGAACAGGCCTATGACCATGATTTTTGCCTCCCACGACCGTCTGCTGGCAGACATGATGATTCCGGGGTTCAGGATTCTTGCTGTCAGCATACTCCTCAGCGGCGTGAACATCTTTGCGTCCGGCTACTTTACGGCACTTAATAACGGAAAAGTTTCTGCGGTGATTTCTTTCCTCAGAACCTTTGCTTTTCAGGTAGGAGCTCTGATTCTGCTTCCTATGGTGCTGGGAGTTGGCGGTGTATGGTGGACTCTGCCTTGTGCGGGGCTTCTGGCAGTGGCGGTTTCGGTGCCGATGCTGATTAAATGCAGAAGAACCTACGGGTACTAGATAATGACTGCGGATGATTTTGCAGGCAATCTGGCCGGTTATATGCAACTAAATTAAAAAAAAGGAATATACTAAAGGAGAAAATTTGGATATGAGGAAGAAAGCTTATATGATTTGTTTTATTCTGATACTTATCGTATGCGCAGCTCTTGTTATAGGAGGCTGCGGCGTTCGTCAGGCCATGCCGCCTTCAGGTGATGATAAAAATGACGCCGTCGAAGCATCCGGCGGCGGTGAAAATGTGGTGGATGCGCAAGATACGGACCAAGAAAAGAAACCTGCGGATAGTGAGAAACCATCTGATTCCTCCGGCTCAGCCGGAACAGACGAAAAGCCGGCTGCATCAGCTCCTGATAAAAATGAAGGACCATCAAAGGGCAGCGACAGATCGATACTTGGCATTCCCGACGCAATAGATATACGAGCTGAGGATGATGGAAATCTGCTGGTCATTGTAAACAAATACCATGCGGTTTCAAAGGACTATAAGCCGAAGAACCTGGTTACAATAGATAACCGGTACGGTACATGGGAAAACATGGAGATGAAAGATGAGGCTTACAAGGCATATAAGAAGATGTATAAAGATGCTGCTGACCTGGGGTATAACCTGAAACTGTGTTCTGCCATGAGATCCTACAGTACACAGAAAACCCTTTACGAAAATGCGGTTAAAAATCAGGGGCGAAAAACGGCAAACATCCGCTCCGCATATCCGGGCAGAAGTGAGCATCATACGGGCCTTGCCATAGATGTAACCTCAGCCAGCATGGGTTGGGGGCTCCGGCAGGATTTTGCCGACTATCCCGACGGTCAGTGGATAGACGACCACTGCCATGAATACGGCTTCATCATACGCTATCCAAAGGGCAAGACAGATATAACCGGTTACGATTATGAACCTTGGCATCTGCGCTATGTGGGTGTTGATGCGGCAACATATATTATGGAAAACCACCTGACTCTGGAAGAGTATGTGGAGCAGATATAATTTTTTACAGCACAGCACCGACGACAGGAAGCCAGACAGGCACCACGAAAGTGAGAACCGTACCGCTGATAAGTGCCACCATCCCAAGTTCAGGGCCTACGGTTCTGGTAACCGGCACTAACATAGTATCCATACAACCGGCAGCTCCCGAAGCGATGGGGCTGCCTTTGCTTATTTTTGACAGGAGGGGCAGAAGAGCCACCGTAAAAACATCTCTTGATACGTTGACGATGAAGCCGTAGGTACCTGCCTCGATACCTAAGGTTTCTGTCATAAAGGCTCCTGTCAGGCTGTAGTACCCCATGCCTGATGCGGAGATGACGGAATAGCTATAGGGCAGGTGAAGGAGAAGGCCGCTGATGAATCCTCCTGCGATGCAGCCTGCAAAAATAGCTGCCGGCATGAATAAAACCCGTGCCCCGAGGCGCTTTATGTATTGGAATACTTCTTTGTTTTCTCCAAGACTTACGCCTACTCCTGTGTAGAGAAAAATCAGGGATATTGTCAGTAAGGTATCTAAGATATTGTGATCCATATCTTTAAAAAGGAAATAGCCTGCTATGATGCCGCCTGCAATGCAGGCCGGCATAAGAATAATGAGAGGCGAAAAATGATTCTTGCTGTCATGGCTTTCGCTTTCCTGATGCTGAATGTTTTCAAGGGACAGAGTTTCCTCTGTGGTGGTGCTTCCCTCTTTGCGGGTGCTTTCCTCTGTGCGGCAAAGATTTTCCTCGGCCAGCTGAAGACGAATCTTTTCCAAAGGCATAACGGTGGCTTCTGCAAGGCGCACTAAAAGCACACTGCCTGCAATCGCCGAAAGTGAGATAATAAGGCAGTTCAGACCGATGGTACCGAGACTGTCCATGACCTGGGGACTGGTGCCTATATTGAGGCCGATTACTGCCATGAGGAGAATCAAAGCTGCATTTGTAGCCATATCGAAGGCTCGCAGTACAGGTGCAGGCAGACCCTTCCAGTTTATTGCTGCCCCAAGTGCGAGGCAGATGAATGGGATAAGAGTGTTCATGGTTTGACTTTCCTTTTTTTATGTCTGTTCCAATTATACTAGAATCCGTTCCTTTTTGGAACAAAAAAAGAGATTTTTGGAACAGAATTTGAAATTAATTATATTTATGGGATAAAAAGGAAAGAAGGAAGGGGTAAGAAATCAATAATTACGGCACATTTGGCATCAGACAGGCTCATGTGTTCCAAAAATGAAAGAATCTGTTCCAAAAAGGAACAAAAAGCGGCCTTTTTGGAACAACTTCATAGGAACATGAGAAATCGGAAATGCCCAAATGAAAGAGCAGTGAAAGAGCACGGTGCAAAATTATAAAATCCAACAAAAAACCTTTAAAAAACTATTGACACCACACAAAAATCGTGATAAACTCGTCACAAGTTAAAAATAAACCTTTGAGGGAGAAGTAAAACTAGTTTACGGTCTCACAGCGAGCCCGGGGCGGTGGAAGCCGGGCAGATGCAGGATTAGAATAATGGGCTCCTGAGGGCGAGGGGAAAGCCGCGCACCGTTGTTGTTTGGCAAGTGTAAGGCGAGTATCTGAGACGCGGTTCCGGCGTTACGGGAAAGGAGTGTGTTGGCACTCTGCAGAGAGGATTCCGCCATATGCAGCAATATGCAATGGGAATCAAACAAGGTGGCACCGCAGGCATTACCTGTCCTTGATTGCAGGACAGGTTTTTTTTGTTGGAAAACCGGATAATGAGGCAGAGACACTTCAATCTTTTTAATTTAATTCTTAAAAAGAAAAGGAGAAAAAGAAAATGAAGATGAACATGAAAAAAGTATTGGCAGTATTGATGGTACTGGTTATGGCAGTTGGTCTGATGGCAGGATGCGGCAAAGGCGGAGATGACGAGAAAGCCAGAATCGGAATTCTACAGCTTATGGAACACCCGTCTCTTAACACCATCAGAGAGAGCATCATTGAGGGACTTGCCGAGGCAGGATATGTTGACGGTGAAAACATAACTATAGACTATCAAAACGGACAGAATGACATGACCATAATGAAGACTGCGGCACAGAACTTCGTGTCTGACGGATGCGAGGTTATAATTGCAATTGCAACGCCGGCAGCTCAGGCAGTGCTCAGTGAGACCACAGAAATTCCTATCGTTTTCGCAGCAGTAACTGACCCGGTAGATGCAGGGCTTGTTGACAGCCTTGAAGCACCGGGAGGAAATGTAACGGGAACCTCCGACGAGGTATCGGCAGAAATGATTATGAATCTTGCAGAAGAAATCACTCCGGGATTCAAGACTATAGGCGCCCTTTACAGCTCCGGCGAAGACAATTCGGCTTCTGTAATCGCAGGACTTAAGAAATACGCGGCGTCCAAGGGGTACGAAGTAGTTGAATCTGCAGTGACAAACAGCAGCGAGGTTCAGCAGGCGGCACAGTATCTGGCTGACAAGGTGGACGTTGTTTACTCGCCTATTGACAACACTGTAGCATCTGCTATGGCGGTGGCCACAGAAGTTTTCAACGGACAGAAGATTCCTTTCTATGTAAGCGCAGACTCAATGGTGGCCGACGGCGGACTTGCTACTTATGGCATTGACTACACGGTATTAGGAAAAGAAACGGGCGCTATGGTTGCAAAGGTTCTGGGCGGAGAAGCACCGGCAGATATTCCGGTAGAAAAAATGAGCGACATGAGCGTGTACATCAATCAGAAGACTGCTGAGGCAATCGGTGTTGAGTTCCCGCAGTCAGTTCTCGATAAAGCACAGGTATTGGGAGAGTAGATACAATGATTATGACATTTGCGGCATTTCTCGGATCATTGGAGCTTGGAATGATATATGCGGTTCTGGCACTTGGAGTTTTCCTCTCATTCAGAACTCTGAACATGCCTGATCTGACCGTAGACGGCTCCATCGTAACCGGCATGGCGATTTCGGCGGTAATATGCTCCGGAGGGGGAAATCCTTTCCTTGCCCTCTTAGGTGCGGCTCTTGGCGGGGCAGCAGCAGGGCTTGTAACGGGACTTCTTCATACAAAACTAAAAATTCAGGCAATTCTGGCCGGCATTCTCGTAATGCTGGCCGCCTATTCGGTTAACTTAAGGATTATGGGAAAGACACCAAATATCCCGCTGACAAAAAGTCAGACAGTCTATAAAATAGCTGATGAGATTTTGCCTCCCAAGTATGCCGGAATCGTTCTCGGAGTAATTATACTGGCGGTCATCATCGCCCTCCTTTATATGTTTCTTGAGACACGCCTTGGATTTGTGTTCAGAGCTACGGGAGATAATGAGGATATGGTTAAGGCATGCGGAGTATCCTGCGACAATATGAAGCTTCTGGGGCTGGCTCTTTCTAACGGACTCGTGGGCCTTGCAGGGGGAATGCTGGCCCAGAATCAGGCTTTTGCAGACATAAACAGCGGTACGGGCATGATGGTAATAGGCCTGGCTTCGGTAATTCTGGGAGAAGTTATTTTCGGCACAAAGACACTTTTAAGAAGACTGGTCGCCGCATCTCTGGGAGCAGTGCTCTACAGAATACTGTTGGCACAGGCTCTTTACGTAGGCATGGAATCTACTGACATGAAGCTGGTTTCCGCTATCATCGTTGTAATTGCCCTGACCCTGGGACTGCTGGGGGAAAAGAGCTCCAAACTGACAAAGTTTTCGGCAAAATTCTTGAAAGGGAGGGTTCAGAAATGAAGGAACAGCTTCAGGAAAGGAAAGAGCTGCTTCAGATAAGAGAAGTAACAAAAATTTTCGGAGGAGGGACCGTAAATGAGAAGACGGCGCTGAACTCGGTGAACCTTACTCTGCAGGAGGGGGACTTTGTTACAGTAATCGGAAATAACGGCGCAGGCAAGTCCACACTGCTTAACTGCATCGCAGGTGTTTACGGAATAGATAAGGGCAGCATAATCCTTGACGGAAAGGATATAACCAAGCTGCCGGAACACAAGCGGGCACACTGGATGGGCAGGGTATTTCAGGATCCCCTTAAGGGAACGGCATTCGATATGACCATCGAGGAAAATCTGGCTATCGCTTTCTATAAAAATAAATCACGAGGCCTAAGCCCGGGCATAACCCCAAAAGACAGAGCCCTTTTCCGAGAAAAGCTTTCGCTGCTGGGAATGGGCCTTGAGGATAAGATGACTCAGAAAGTAAAACTCCTTTCGGGAGGTCAGAGACAGGCCCTCACCCTTTTCATGGCGGCAATTACAGAGCCGAGACTTCTGCTTCTTGATGAGCATACGGCAGCTCTGGATCCTGCAGCAGCCTCCAAGGTTCTTGAACTGACGGACAGATTTGCAGAAAATCCAAGGCTTTGCACTTTGATGATCACCCATAACATGAAGGACGCCCTGAAGCACGGCAGCAGAACCATACTGATGAAGGACGGTCAGATCGTAATGGATATAAGCGGCCAGGAAAGAGAGCAGATGACCGTAGAAAAGCTTATAGAAAAATTCAGCATAGATAATGACAGAATGCTTTTATAATTTTTCAACTTACAATTTGCCTGAATTCAGAAAAGTCTTCTGCACATAGAATTTACAGGCAAAGGAAAGAGCAAAGTTCTCCATAAGATACTTATCGGGCCTTTCGGCAAGGTGTTCGTCGCGGTTATTAATATCGCCGGAGAAAACCTCACGAAGGGCTTTTTCTATTGCATCGCAGAAACGATTGTAGGTAGTTTCGGGATCGTCCAGGCTGATTCCCAGCTGAATCAGTCGTCCGAGTTCTTCCGTCGTATAGCAGTTTTTCAGTATGCAGACTACGAAAATCATGGCCACCGACAGGCGGGGATATTTTTTGTTTACGGGCGCATCTACAATACGTGCTTTAACATAGTTGTTTATCATGCTTTTTGTCAGCGGGAATCCGTCCTGATGGCACAGCAGAGGACCAAGACTTCTGTCTACCAGAGAAATTATCT
>CAKMLH010000078.1 GCA_927797855.1 uncultured Clostridia bacterium
GGAAATGTTCTGTCATAGGCAGAAAGGGTCGTGGACCGAAGGAGTTTGTCGGTGTGGATGTACAGAGCATAAAGCCTGTAGATGGAGGTTTTATCTGTATGGATGCAGGTGGAAAGGAGAAAAGGATAAGTCTAGATGGGGATATTGAGATAGAAACAGCATCATCTGCGACTTTCGGTCATCCTCAAAACGGAGTCTTTGTAGGAGATGAATTTATTGCAGCTAATGTTGTCAACGGGGAATCAGAATATATTGTATATTCCTCAGAATCGGAAGAACCTCGCTTTGTTTCTGAATATCCAGACTGGACAGGCGATAAGACGCAGTCTCTACCATTCTTGTACATGAAGAACATGATCGCACATCCGGATAAAGGACTGTTTGCATCTTTCTATGTGTATTTCCGGAAAATACGGATATATGATGCAGACGGGGATATTCTGTATGATATAGATGTGCGTCTTCCTGATGAATTCCCTGCATATTCTCCGGATCCTGAACGCCAGTATTTTGCTTATGCATCATATCCGTGTGCCAGTGAGAGATATATCTATGCCCTTTGCCGTAACTCAGACAGGGGATCTTTTGACACAGAAGCACCTGAAATTCAGGTATGGGACTGGTCGGGGAACCTGAAAAAACGTTATCTGCCTGACCGCAACATAGACTTGTTTGCTGTAGATGAGGAACAAGGTCTGATTTTCGGAATGGACGTAGACCAGGCTGATAAGTTGTATTTCCAATATTTTGAATTGTAGAATTCCCGATATGAAATATAATGAATGGGAGAATATAATGTTCTTTCTAACGACATCAAAAATTTGATATAGCTGCACAATACCTTCCTGTAAGTCTATTATTCCTGATATAGTTATAGTAACCTTAAAAGTAGAGGATAAATGAGAAAAGGGGGATGACTCCAATTACAAGTCATTCCCTTTACACTAAAGCAATCGAGCCACATTTACAACTATTATGAAATTAAAAGAGGAATTATTAATCGCTTTGTTTTTATTGTGTTCCTGCACATAATCCGTAACAGAAAGTGAAGAGGCAAAGTTCCAGACTATTTGCCAGCTCTCTGAAAACATAGCCAATATTTCCGTACCATTTTCTTTTTCTGTAGCTGAAGATGGCAGATTTGTTCTTTGCGACAATGTGAATGTATTCCTGTACTCCTCTGAAGGCAAGCAGATTCGTCAAATAGGGAATAAAGGAAATGCGAGATATGAATATAGTCACCCGAGTGCCGTCAGAATTTAAAAGGATACGACTTATGGATGGAGAAGGTTTACACTTCGCTTTATCAGTTACACTATGGATGGAGAACCGATCGAGGAATACCCTTACTTGTCTGCAATAGGTGATTTTATTCCTACTGATAAATGCATATATATTTACAACAAAGGTAAATCGTTTGATAATGTAATAAATGTATATGATAAGCGTAGCAAATGCATAGTAAACAATCTTACGGAATCTACTCCGGAACACAAAACTTTGCTCTACAAATGGGCGGCTTCGCCAATGATGCTCAGCAACAGTAAATTATACTATACAACTACGGATGGCCTCACTGTCAGAACTTACGATGTTAACGATGGCCATGAGTCAGATTTAGTTCGCATAGAATCAGAATTAAAGTTTCTGACTTGGATGAATATAAATCTGAGAGGAAAAAAGATCTGAATACCTTCGAGACAATTCCATTGTACTTTCATTATTCAAGGGTGACAAAGGCAAAATTTATCTGCTTACTCTAGAAGGCGTCAGCAGAATTAAGGATAATAAAGCGGATAATTCAGAAAGATATTTTTGCCAGGCAACCATTAAAACATATATACTCATATGAATCGATAGGGACAGAAAAACTCTTTGATAATACTTGTGGGAATCTGTTCGTCCTGCAGCACAAAATCGAAAATGAAGAAGATGTATATCTCCTGAATAAGCTCATCATAGAATAGTATTTATGAAACCGATCGCCCGGATAATATCTTTAATGCTGATATATGTGCTTCCGTTTGTATCATGCTCTGTCAGTAAAAATATAACTGCTGGTCATGACTTCCACGAAGAATATTCTGCAGAATTCAAGAGATTCTCTGCCAACATTATTTCTAATACGGTACATTCCAAGTTATCTGTATACAAGTCATACCTCGTTCTCGCTTGCCCAGTGGACTTTACAGTCTATATATATGACAAGAATAGAGGAAAATGTATTATGTCCTGCAGCCTATCTCAAAAGAGAGGAGGCACATCCGGATGTTGTAATATAGATTCTGAAACTGGAGTATTGGACTTTTTTGGAATGTCTGATTACACATATGTATCAGCACAAGTGGATTCTTTGATATCTTATGGCGTCTTAGCCGTCAATACTGAATATAGCACTGGCGGTCTGGCTGGGAATACAGTTATTACGGACACAAAATACGGTCGTCTTACAGTCAACAATATAAATATGTTCTGGGAAGATTCTTCCAGGGTGCCACGTATCCAGTTGAAGAACACTTCCGGCATTCAGCTGTCTGTAATCAAGGACTACCCTTTTATAGAAGACAGCAAACAGGGGAGGTTGCGTTACAATTGGGATTACTTGGCTGTATCTCCCGACAACGAGAAATTTGTTCTCTGCTACAGTTGTGGAGGTATCCTAGATATATTTTGTCTGAAAAATGGGGCAATAAAACATATAGCAGCAAGGACATATATAAATCTTGATTCTTTGTATGTATCTTACAATGAGAGGTATATTTATACATATGCCGATGTATTTGCTACAAATAAAAGGATATATACTGCATTTGACGGTAAAACCCAAAAATCCGATATTTTAAATCATACGAATGGGGAATCACCGCTACTGTATAAAAATGTAGCAATATATGACTGGAAAGGGAATGGTCTGGTCAGAATATTGACTGATAGCCGCATCGAAAAACTTTGTACGGATGAAGAGTATAATGTATTGTATGGTGTCGTTAAGGATGAAAACGGGAATAAGTTTATAGGGCAATTACGTATGCGAAAATACAACAGAAAACAATGAAAATACAACAGAATGAAATTAGTCTGCCACAATTGATTACTTTGCTCTGTATTATATTATCCATTTGCTCGTGCAAGAGCGAGGTAGAATGCGCTTTGTCTATGGCAGGTGAGAACAAGCAAGAACTGGAATATGTTATTGATCATTTTAAGAAAACAGGAGACAGGGAAAAGCTGACTGCAGCAGAGTACATAATAAAATATATGCCGTGGCACAAGTCTATGCAGGGCTCGTGCTGGTCATATTATGATGCTGCGGATTCTATTCTAAGCGGAAGTGGACATACAGATGTTATTCTGGAGAAACTGCACCAGCTCTCACTCGAATATTCAGACAGCATTTCATTCCTTTATGACATCAACTACATAAACGCCGACTTCCTGATCCACGATATTGACAAGGCAATAGAACAGTGGCGAGAAGGGGAGTGGGCTCGACATCTTTCTTTTGATGAGTTCTGCGAATGGCTTCTACCGTACAGCTGTTCTGATTCGCAGCCTATATTCAATTGGAGAGATTCGTTGAATCACTTCGCAGAAGGATACATTGCCCATCTTAATGAGTGCGAGGACTATCTAAACAATCCTCGTGCCGCTATTGTTCGTGTCAATGATAAACTTAAAGGCATGATTCCCAAACAGAAATGGATACATTCAGAGCATGGGTATCCTATATTCAAACCTGAGGTCTTTATAAAACTTCCTGGGGCCAAGTGCGATGAGTATGCGGACATTGCGACCCTTGTGATGAGAAGCAAAGGGATACCTGTAGGCATAGATTTCACACCCCAATGGCCGGATCGACTATATGGTCACTCATGGTGCGTCTTTCCGACTCTCAGAGGCAAGACTTCAATGTTCAACCCATTTGCTGCAAATCCGGCTTACCCTCATTACTCACATGCGCTTTTTGCAAAAGTATTCCGAAGGACATACAGTCCCAATGAAGATTTCCTGTCCCTGATAAGAAGAAATAACGGTCATGTACCAAACATTTGCCATAATGTGTTTTTCAAGGATGTCACGGAAGAATACATGCGAACTGCAGATTTAACAGTGAAACTCGACAACACAGATAAGATCCAAGGCAAGGATGTTTACATAGCCGTTTTTGACAATTTTGACTGGAGACCAGTATATTGGGGAAGACGCCGTGGCAACAAGGCATATTTCAAGGATATGGGATGCAATATTACTTATATAGTCCTTGGATACAATAAAGAGAATGACCTTGTCCCGATCAGCAATCCTTTTACTGTAGACTATACTGGGACACCCGTATATATAAAACCTGAAAGCGACAGGCTTGTCAGCTTCAGGCTCTTTAGGAAATATCCAATGTTCCAACACGTATTCCTTGTGCATTCATATCTTCACGGAGGGGGACTCGAAGGATCTGAAACCCCGTATTTTGACCATTCTGAAAATGTATCCTCATTCCCGGAATGGTCCTTAACATCCGGATATGAAAAAGTTATCCAGTCTAAACCCTATAGATACTGGAGATTCTGTGCAGATTCGGGAAGTGTAGCTGACATGGCCGAGATATTTTTATATGATACAGAGGCAGGAAAACCTTTGGAAGAATTTCATCTAAGTAATCAGAAAGATTCTTTTGCAAACCTATTCGATGGCGATCCTCTTACATATTACAGCGTATCGGATACATGTAGTATTGGGTATATAGATTTTGGACGTCCCATCTATCTTGATCATGTATCCTACATAAGAAGAGGCGATGGAAATGCAATCACACCTGGCGATGAGTATGAGATATACTATTGGGATAAAGGTAAGTGGATATTGCATTCAAAAGAAATAGCAAAGGACATATACATAGATGTTTCTAACATACCATATGGAGCCTTATATTATATAAAAGGCTTATCAAGAGGGGTACAGAATCGTATCTTCACATGGGATGAAGAAAATGAGGAAGTGAAATGGCAATGATAAATTGGAAAGGTGACATTAAAAATAAATAAGTATGACCGCATATTTAAAACACACATCAAAGTCGGTATTGACAGCGGCATCGTGTGTGCTGGTCCTGCTGTTGTGCCATGCCTCAGACGGCGACATGACCTCATACAGGACAGACGTACTGATGCGTTATACGTCACTGCTGTCTGTCCCGGCCCTGTCATTGTCCCTGCTTTCATTGAAGAAGGTCAGGTGGGGGCCTACTGACCTTCTGCTTCTCCTGATGGCGGGCACCTATTCCTTATCCGCATATATAGGGGCAGGGGCGAGAAGTGAGGTGTCAAAAGCTGCGCTGGAGGAGGTGTTCCCGTATGTGCTGCTCTGGTTCAGCATAAAGGCTCTGTCATCCGTCAATGGGCGGGGCTGGAATACGTTCCTGAGGTCAGTACTATGCATTTGGCTGATGACGGAGTCTGTGAACGGCCTGTCGCAGGTATTCGGGCACCGTCCGTCGGGACATGCCGGCTTCGGGATGACGGGGAGTTTCTCGAATCCTGGTCCGTACGGCGGTTTCATTGCAGTGCTGATGTCCGTCTCGGCGTCATATGCACTCAGACACCGTCATCTGATGGGTCTGATATCTAAGCCATTCCTGAAAGGCATTGCGGGGATACGTCCCGGACAGATATACGGAAGTGCCTACTTGAGATGGATATTGCTGAGGTTCATTCCTTTTGCTATCGCTTCTGCCGCGGCCGTGCTTGGTTTCATGGTGCTCCCGGCCACCAGGAGCCGTGCAGGATGGCTTGCCCTGTGCGTTGCCCTTCTACTGTATGCCTGTCGTGAGACGCATCTCTGGTCAAGGCTAAGATACCGCAGGGTGGCAGTGGCCGTACTCGCCGTCGTCATACCGGCTGCTGCGGGAGGGGGCTTCATGCTGAAAAAGGATTCCGCCCTGGGACGGCTGCACATATGGAATGTCGAGATCCGTGCAGTGGCTTCTTTACCTCTTACCGGACATGGTCCCGGTACAGCCCTGGGGGCTTACGGGAAGACCCAGGAGGCGTATTTCAGGAGCGCGGAAAGAGAGGCTTGGGAAAAGCGTGTCGCAGGCTGTCCGGAATATGCCTTCAATGAATATCTGAAAGCAGGGATTGAAGCCGGGCTGCCAGATCTTGTCCTTGCCGTATGCATTGCGGCATTCTCTGTATCGGCACTCATGAAGTCAGGCAGCTTCTTCGCCTATGGGGCAGCTGCATCTGCTGTCTTTGCCTTTTTCTCCTATCCGCTGTCAGTCCAGCCTCTTGCCATGCTCTATACCATACTTCTCGGAGTCTCATGTGGAGCTGCGAGGCCAGGAGGACTGTGTGCCGGTGTGGAATCACAAGCAAAGCCTGCCCCGTTATGGATGAGGGCATCCACAGTCCTGATGGCGGCCACACTTGGCATAGTGGCATTCCAGCTCAGGGATACATATCCGGACAGGAAAGCCGCCATGGACGTGTGGTCCTCCACCAGATACCTTTCCGGTATGGAACTGTATGAGGATTCGCTGGAGGAACTTGAGGGACTGTATCCTGAACTGTTCTGGAACTACCGGTATCTGTATGACTACGGATATGCCCTCCACAAGACAGGAGATTATGCCGGCAGCAATGAGATCCTGCAGGAAGGGGCTGCGATCTCCTCCGACCCGATGTTCCACAACATAATCGGTAAGAATTTCGAGGCCCTGGGTGACAATGATGCCGCAGAGGGCGAATATGTTAAGGCGCACAACATGGTCCCGTGCCGGCTCTATCCATTGGTTCTCCTCATGGAGATGTATTCCAAGACAGGAAATGAGACGGAAGCGCTAGAGGTTGCTGAGAGGATTCTGGAGATGCCTGTGAACCACAGGAACAGGACTATGATGGAACTGCGTGAGAAGGCCGAAGAGGAGCTGTTTGAAAATGATATGAAATGATGAAGAAAAAGACCATATTCAAGATA
>CAKMLH010000079.1 GCA_927797855.1 uncultured Clostridia bacterium
CTCTTGAATTAAGCACATGATAGCATCCGTACCGCTCCAGTTCTGCAAGACCTGAAATCTTTGCGACTTCCGGCAGTTCACAGCCCATAGTTGAATCGTAAATAAACGATGGAATGCTCAGCTGCTCGGCTATGTCATATGCCAGCAGAGCTCCAAGGCTGGATGCGTGCTGAGGATTGTCAGGACTCTTCATGGCTTCGCACAGGGCAGGATTCACTTTATATCCGCCGCCTTTCAGTCCGATAACCATTCCGCCTCTGCCTACAGCCGCTTTCAGCAGACCAAGGTCATAATTTCTTTCTTCAAGAAATTCTCTTAAAAGCTGTGCCCTGTAAGGAAGCTGTGCGCCGATGGAACCGTAGCCCAGAAGCTTGTCCGGATCATGGGTAATAGTCTCCTCAAATAAAAGCTCCAGATTTCTGAATACACCGATTTTGGTGGTTGTTGAACCCGGATTAATTACTAAAATGTCTGTCTTTTTCATTTTTCACTCATCTCCCTAAGCATCTTTATTTCTTTTCCGTAGCCTTCAAGATCCGGCTGAGGTGTTTCCAGAATCATGGGAAGTCCCTTAAGGCGCGGATTGTTTATAAATTTAACTATGGCATCAAGTCCTATCTGCCCCTGTCCTATGCAGGCATGTCTGTCCTTGCGGGCTCCCGGCGGATTGAGGCTGTCATTTACATGTATCGCCTTTAAGCGATTTAATCCTATTATACGGTCAAGTTCATCAAGGACGCCGTCCGGGTCTCCTATTATATCATACCCGGCATCGCTGACATGACATGTATCCAGACATACACCCATCTTTTCCTCTAGGTTAACTCTATCGATGATCTCTGCCAGTTCCTCGAATCGGCTTCCTACCTCGCTTCCTTTTCCTGCCATGGTTTCCAGAAGCACCGTGGTGGTCTGCTCAGACTTCAGAATCCGGTTGAGAAGGTCCGCAATCATTTCTATGCCCCTTTCTGTTCCCTGACCCACATGGCTTCCCGGGTGAAAGTTGTAGTAATTACCCGGCGTATATTCCATTCGCTCAAGGTCATCTGCCATTGCCATGTATGCAAAATCCCTGGTCTTCTGCTCAGCGGAACACGGATTCAGTGTGTAAGGCGCATGGGCCACGATTTTAACGAAATTGTTGGTGTCTGCTATTTCAAGAAGACGTTTAACATCCTCGGGGTGGATTTCTTTTGCCTTTCCTCCTCTCGGATTTCTTGTAAAAAACTGAAATGTGTCTGCATTTATTTCAAGAGCCTGTCTGCCCATGAACTCATAGCCTTTAGACGATGTAAGGTGACAGCCTAAATGTAACATATATTTTTCCCTCCGAAATCATAATCAATAAAATCATTATACCTTATTTTCTTGCATAAATCTTCTAAATTTGTTATCTTTAAAGTATAAAATTTAAATTATCCGGAGGTAAATATTATGCAGCATGAAATAACCACCCGTCATCCCCTGCTGGACGAGCAAGGAAGATTAATTGAAGCCGGCTACACAAAGGGACTGCTCATGGATTACGACAGGAAAGCCATCAAGGGAGGTGCACTTCGTATCAAGGAATGGGACTACTATCTCATCGCAAACAACGATTATGCTGTAGCGCTGACTATAGATGATAATTCGTATATGGGTCTTGACGGCATTTCCCTCCTGGACTTCAGAAAGCCTTGGGAGCACACTAACAATGTAATGTCATTTTTAACCCTTGGAAAGCGCCATTTTCCTGCTTCATCGTCTAATGGCGATGTGTGCAGCGGGACGAAAAAATACGGTATAAGTTTCAAGCACAATGCTGACCACCGCCTGCTTTCTTTCCATATGGATAACTTTATGGACGGCAAACCTATCCGCGGGGAAATTCGCCTTGAAAACCCCCAGCAGGAGTCCATGGTTATCGTAACTCCTTTTGCAGAGAAGGAAACGGCTTTTTACTATAACCAGAAAATCAACTGTCTGCCGGCAAGCGGCTCTGTGGAGTTTGACGGACAAACCTACATTTTTGATAAAGAAAATTCCTTCGGGGTTCTGGACTGGGGCCGCGGCGTGTGGACCTACGATAATGTCTGGTATTGGGGAAGTGCCTCGGGTCTTGCAGACGGAGTGCCTTTCGGCTTTAACATCGGATACGGTTTCGGTGATACCTCCGCTGCCAGCGAAAATATGCTTTTTTATGGCGGAAAGGCACACAAGCTGAGTCAGGTAACATTTAATATTCCTATGAAAGACGGCATGGAAGATTATATGTCACCGTGGATCTTCACCAGCGACGACGGCCGTTTTGAAATGGACTTTGTTCCCATTATAGACAGAGCCGCCTGTACCGATGTAAAGCTTATCTGCTCCGACCAGCATCAGGTCTTCGGACGTTTCACAGGCAAGGCAGTGCTGGACGACGGCAAGGAAATCTATATAAAGGATTTTTTGGGTTTCGCAGAAAAGGTGCATAACAAATGGTAACTTATGAAGATGTAAAGAACAACCCTGACATCAGGGCCTATATTTCCAAAGCGGATGAATCGCTGATTGCCCTCGGCTATACGGAGCACAGCTTTGCTCATGTAACCAAGGTTGCAACCACCGCTGCCAAGATTCTCCATACTCTAGGTTACTCTGAACATGAAATCGAGCTGGTCAAAATCGCAGGATATCTGCACGATATCGGCAACATCGTAAACAGAATAGACCATGCCCAAAGCGGTGCAGTCATGGCTTTCAGACTCCTTGACAGGATGAACATGCCGCCGGAAGATATCGCTACCGTAGTGACTGCTATCGGAAACCACGATGAATCTACAGCCTTTCCTGTAAACTCTGTTGCTGCTGCCTTAATTATAGCCGATAAAACCGATGTACGGCGTTCCCGCGTGCGCAACCGTTCTGTGGCACAATTTGACATCCATGACAGAGTCAATTACTCCGTTACCGCTTCAGAGGTTATAATTGCTCAGGAAAGCATTTGCCTTGAGCTCACCATCGAGCAGGAATATTGCAGCGTATTAGAATATTTTGAAATTTTCCTCACGCGAATGCTGCTGTGCCGCAAAGCTGCCGAAGCTCTAGGGGTTGAGTTCAGCCTTGTGATTAATGGGCAGCGGATGATGTAAAACAGCCGCCAGGGTTTCATTTTTTGTTTGCACCACCGATTATACATTTTTTTCTACCAAATCGCTGGGACCCGCATTACAAAATTGAAATTCAGAAAAAAATAAATACGAGCAATGCTGATTTTAGAACAAAACCGTCGTTTCGATGACAAAACGGCGGTTTTTTACAGGATTGCAATTGTTTCCCTCTTCATCTTTTTCTGATTTTGTTTTTTATTTCAATGGTTTGCGGGATTCGTAAGAAATTTTTGCATAAAGCACTTTGCAATCCCCTCTGCCACAGAAGCATCCGTGCACTTGTATTCCTCCTGCCTTTCCGGGTATACAAGCCAGACAGTCCCTGCACCGTAATAATTGTCTTTGCCGTGACCGATATATGCCGTTTCACCGTCATCCAGCTCAAACCATCCTCCAAAGTCGCACATAAGCCGAAACTTCCTTTTTTCCTCCGATGAGCGAAGATGTGGCAGGTATAAACCGGCCTGTTACCGCCGCCGCTTTTACCAGCACTCTGGCATAGCCTTTTTTATCTCCGGCAGCCTCATCTATTTCCTTCAGTGACATGCCCTCAGAGCCTCTATGCCAGAGAACCTTCATAACTGCCCACTCCGCATCGCTGATTTTTACATCATTCATCACCTTTCACCTCCCGTATCTCAGCTTTCCTCTGTTGGTTTACATTTGTAATTCTTCTCTGTCAAGGATTTTTTCTGTATTTTTATATTTAACTTTTTTAATCCACTTGATTTAACCCCCGTTAAAGGTGTAGAATATAGTATAAGACTCAAATACAGGAGGAAAACAGATATGCAATGCACTAAGAAAATTTTTGATGATTTAATCTGGGTCGGCGCCAACGACAGGCGTCTTGCCATGTTTGAAGGTGTATATTCAGTTCCGCGAGGCGTTTCCTATAACTCCTATCTTCTGCTGGATGACACCACAGTGCTTTTCGATACAGTAGACAAGGCGGTAGGAGGTGTCTTCTTCCAGAACGTGGAGCACGCTTTGGCAGGCCGCAAACTGGACTTTGTAGTAATTCAGCACATGGAACCTGACCATTCGGCTACCCTTATGGAGCTCCTTCTCAGATATCCTGATGCCAGAATTGTGTGCAACGAAAAGATTGCGACAATGATCGATCAGTTCTTCGGCATGGATGTTACGGGAAAGGCTTTCATAGTAAAGGAAGGAACCACCCTTAACACCGGCCATCACACTCTGCAGTTCATGATGGCGCCTATGGTTCACTGGCCTGAGGTTATGGTTACCTACGAACAGGAAAGAGGTATTCTCTTCTCCGCAGATGCCTTTGGAACCTTCGGAGCTCTCAACGGTGCTCTCTTTGCCGATGAAGTGGATTTCGAAGGCGAATACATGGATGAGGCACGCCGCTACTATGCAAACATCGTAGGAAAATACGGCGTTCAGGTGCAGGCGCTCCTTAAGAAAGCTCATGCTCTTGATATCAAGATGATCTGCCCTCTTCACGGCTTCGTATGGAGAAGTCACCTTGAGGATTACTTTGACAAATATGTAAAATGGAGTACCTATACTCCTGAAGAAACGGGCGTTATGATTGCCTATGCTTCCGTATACGGCAACACGGAAAATACAGCTGAAATCATTTCAAGCAAGCTCCGTGACAAGGGTATTAAGACCGTAATGTTCGATGTATCTGTAACACCTGCTTCCGAAATCGTGGCTGCAGCCTTCAAATGGAGCCATCTGATTTTTGCATCTACTACATACAATGCAGGCATCTTTGTTTCCATGGATGAACTCCTTCGCGACCTGGCCGCTCACAACATTCAGAACAGGACGGTTGCTCTGGTGGAAAACGGTTCCTGGGCTCCTACCAGCGGCGGACTTATGCGTGAGATTCTTGAAGGCTGTCAGGACATGACCATACTTGACAATACTATCACACTTAAGTCATCCCTTAAGAAAGAACAGATGACCCAGATAGACCAGCTGGTCGAGGCGGTTTCCGCAACTATTCCGCGCTTCGAAAAGCCGGTTATCAACGAAGCTGCCATGGCTGCCGCAGAAATCGATCCGAAGACAGTTCAGAAGTTTTCCTACGGCTTATTCGTCCTCACCGCTCAGGCTGACGGCAAGGATAACGGCTGCATCATCAATACGGCCGCACAGCTTACCAGCACGCCAAACAGAATCAATATCGCAGTAAACAAGGCGAACTACACTCACGATATGATTCTCAACACAGGCGTTTTCAACGTTTCAGTTCTTTCACAGAAGGCTTCCTTTGATATCTTCAAGCGCTTCGGCTTCCAGACAGGAAAGGATACAGACAAGTTTGCAGGTTACGAGGAAAATGTAGCTCGCAGCGCCAATGGCCTCCTCTATGTAACCGAGGGCACCAATGCCTTCATGTCAGCAAAGGTTATCGACTCATATGACTACGGCACTCACACTCTGTTCATTGCAGAGCTCACCGAAGCTGCCGTACTCAATCAGGATCCGTCAGTGACCTACGCTTACTACTTTGACCACATCAAACCGAAGCCACAACCTAAGATCGAAGAAAAGAAGACCGGCTGGGTATGCAAAATCTGCGGATATGTCTATGAAGGTGATGAACTTCCGGCAGACTTCATCTGTCCGCTTTGCAAACACGGTGCAGACGACTTCGAAAGAATTGAATAAACAGCAATCGCACTCTAAAATAGACCTCGGTTTCAGCTGACATCTCAACGAAATTCAACGCTTGGCGTCAGATTTTGTTAATTAATTAGGGCGATTGTTAATTTACAAAAAAACTGTGTTATGTTATAATTTTCTAGACCTAGTATTTCAAAATGCTATATAAAACAGAAAGGAAGATCTAATATGGGTAAACTTGATAATAAAGTTGCAATTGTTACCGGCGCAAGTTCCGGTGTAGGCCGTGGTGTTGCAAAAGTACTGGCACAGAATGGAGCTAAGGTTTGTGCCTGCGCACGTCGTATGGAAAAGCTGGAGGAGCTGGCGGAAGAAGTTCGTGCCTTTGGCGGCGAGGTGCTTCCGATTGCCTGTGATGTAACCGATCCGGCTCAGATTCATAATGTAGTTGAGCAGTGTGTATCTCATTTCGGCGGTGTGGATATTCTCGTAAATCTTGCCCAGGGCGCTATGTTATATCGTCCTTTAGTTGATGTTGATCAGGAATACGCTTTGCTTGCCTATAAGAGCGGCGCTTTGGCTTCTCTTCTTTTCATGCAGGAGTGCTTCCCTCATATGAAGGAAAAAGGATATGGACGTATAATCAATACCGCATCGGCAGCCGGATATGACGGAAGTCCAGGCTTCGGTGCATACGGCATGGCCAAAGAGGCAATTCGTGCCGTAACCCGTACCGCAGCTAACGAGTGGGGGCAGTATGGTATTACAGTAAATGTATTTTTGCCTATTATCGCTACCGATACTTTTCGTGAGACACAGCCGGAAGCACTGAAAGCCTTGGAGGCAAGAACAGCTTTAAAACGTGTGGGTACCACAGAAGAAGACTGTGCACCTTTGATTGTTTTCCTTGCAAGTGAAGACGGCGGCTACCTGACCGGGCAGTCCTTCATGGTAGACGGCGGTATCCATAAACATTCCTAAGGAGAGGTGTTCGAATCCACACATTATTTGCGTACAAAAAAGCATCCGAAAGGATGCTTTTTTTGTTTGGTGGACCCGAAGGGGTTCGAACCCTCGGCCTCTGCGTTGCGAACGCAGCGCTCTCCCGGCTGAGCTACGGGCCC
>CAKMLH010000080.1 GCA_927797855.1 uncultured Clostridia bacterium
TGCCCCGGCTGAGTGATAACCGCCCGCACATCGCCGCCGTTATTTACCCTTGCAAACTCCCCCTCGGTAACCGTGGCACGATTCATTATAACCGTGGCCACGGCCTGCATTCCCGCTGTTCCTTCTCCGCCGGCCTCGCATTGTATAAGTCTTGCGAATAATTCTCTTGTATCCAGTGCCATCTGTTCACCTCCGCATACTTTACTATTGTATGCGGCAGGGGCCCGTGGGGTGACTGAGAGATGTAAAAGTTGACTAAACACCGATAATTTAGTAAAATATCCTACAAGCCGGCATTTGAAAGAGCACGGCACATAAGGAGACTGAACACATGAACCTGTTAACAAATGCAGAAACATCATAATAGGTGTAAAGGGCAAACCCACATCTGATCTGATTGGGGAGGCAATGGAAAAGATAAAAGAAATATGTGATATTAAATAGCAAGGGAACTTTGGAAGAATGATAATATTTGTGCTGACAGTGTTTTTAGAAATAGTATTAAGATTATGGACCTTCGGGGCGGCTTCAGGCAGCTTGGGAGGCAGCGGCTTTGCAATCGCTGCTTTCATGTCTGCCTTTTTTGCGTGCCTTCTTGACCTTGCCAGCCGGTTTATGAGCGGCAGAGCAGAAAAGAATCTGAAAACGGGAATGATTATTTTCCTTGTGATGTTATATTCGTCACAGATTGTGTATTACGATATTTTCCGCACTTTCTATACCGTATATTCAATGGCAAACGGAGGACAGGTCCTTGAGTTCATAAGAATAATCATCGATACCATAATAGAAAAGATAGTGCCTATCGGTCTTAATTTTATGGGAGGAGCCATGGCTATTTACGCTGCAAGAAAGCTGACAGACATGAGAAGGGCTAAAGGCGTAAAGACAGAGGAAGGATCCCGGGGCAAGACAGGCAGAAACAGGCCATCAAAAGCACTTGCAATCTGCTCTGCTGCCTTTATGTGCACATGCCTTATTGCCTCGGCAATGATTGTGGAAATCGGCAGCCACGGAATGGACACTCCTTATGAATATTATTACAGGACAAATGAAATAAAAGGAAATGTGAAAAGCTTCGGATTGATATCAGCTGTTGTTCTGGATATCAAGCGTATGGCCTTGGGCTTTAACGAAGTTCCGGAAAAGGATGCTATTGCAGAGATGAATGGTTATTTCAGCAGTCAGAAGGAAAGCTCGAAGAACGGAATGACGGGAATTTTCAAGGGCAAAAATCTCATCTATATAACTGCAGAAAGCTTTACAGACCTTGCAATAGATAAGGAGCATACCCCGACTCTTTACAAGATGAGCAGGGAAGGTGTATCTTTTGAGAACTATTATAATCCTGTATGGGGCGTCAGCACTCTGGATGGTGAATATGTCAACTGCCTCGGTCTTATACCGAAGGCGGGAGTATGGTCAATGACAGAATCCTCTGACAACGATCTGCCTTACGCCCTCGGAAATCAGTTCAGAAAGCTGGGATACGTGACCAAGGCATACCACGACCATGACATAAACTTCTATCACAGAAGGAAATCACATCCGAATCTGGGTTACGATTTTGACGGTCAGGGCGGAGGATACGACTTCGGTGACAGCTGGCCGGAATCAGATCTGGAGATGATAAACCAGACCACAGAGGCATTCCTTACCCCTGGAGAGGATGGAAAGATCCAGCCTTTCCACGTTTATTATCTTACTGTCAGCGGCCACATGGAATATAATTTCCGATATCAGGAGATGTCCATAAAACATGAAAAAGAGGTTTCCGACCTGAAGCTTTCCGAGGCTCCCAGGGCTTATAAAGCTGCAAACATGGAATTAGACCTGGCAATGAAGCTTCTTATTGAGAGACTGGATGAGGCCGGCGTTCTTGAAGATACCGTAATAGTAATTGCGGGAGACCACTATCCGTACACCCTCAGCAACGATGAGATCAGCCAGCTGAGAGGCCATGAGATAGAGGAACCTTATGAAAAATTCAAGAGCACCGCTATCATATGGACTCCTGATATGGAGCCTGTTACGGTAACAAAAGCCGCCTCAAATCTTGATCTTCTGCCGACCATTTCCAACCTTTTCGGCCTGGAATATGACAGCCGCCTTCTCATGGGAAGAGACATCTTCGGAGGTGAGCCGGGGCTTGTGGTATTCGAAGATAAAGACTGGATATCAGACCGGGGAACCCGCAGGGAGCTTGCATCAAGTGAAGGGGCATCCGACCTCAGATATGTAAAGGAAACTGACAGCCGTATAGCTGATATGTTCAAATACTCAGCGTGGATACTTGATTACGATTACTACCGCAGCTCAAAGCTCAGCTGAACGGGGTTGTGATCTGAATATTTAAACTGAGTATCCACAACGCGGCTTGAAAGTACCCTGACATTATCAGAAACTATGAATCCGTCTATGGTAATCTGAAAGTTCTTTTCAGGATCCCACGGCGCATCCGGATTGCGGCATGTTGGTACCGGATTATCAACATCAAGAGGAGCCACCAGACTGAAATTATCAGGAATCATATCAAAAGGAAAGCTCTTCGCCCAGCTGAAATCTTCTCCGGAAATTCCGAAGACAGCTGAGGAGTCTCCCAGAAGATCCTTGTTGAAATCCCCTCCGCAGATGACATAGTTGCCTTTATCATATTCTGAAGATATGTCATCAAAGAGCATTTCAAGCTGCTGCTCCGCAATAGTCGGATCTGTGGTATAGGCCGAAAGATGCAGATTTATGAGAACCAGATCTTTGCCGTTTGCAGCAGGAATGCGGTTTACCACATAACATCTGTCAAGATCCAGAAGCTTGGCAGCGTCAGTCTGAACAGGCAGGCTGCGGCGCAGGGCACTTTCGATTCTGAAATCAGAGAAAGTGAGAAGGCCGGCCTTTGACTTTCCGTGAGGCTGAGTAAAAGGATAGAAAAGATAGGGCGAGTCGTAGTTTACGGCGAAAGTGCAGGCACGTGAATCCTTCTCTGCCAGCTTATCTGTCAGTATTTTGCTCTCGTCCACGTGATAGGAGCGGGTGGCGTCGGTGTCAACCTCCTGAACAAGGTAGAAATCCGAATCGAAGCCTGAAAGCTCAGAAGTAATGTCGTCCATATTGGACAGAACGGCTTCCTTGCTGAAAGCCCGTGAATACTCTCCGCCGTCCATAAAGAAGCTGTACTGGTCTGTATAGGCTGCGAAGCCTATGTTCCACGAGGTGGCCGCAAGCTGCTTTCCCACCGGCACCTTTTCTGTGCTTACTTCCCCGCCGTAGGGCTCAATGGACTGGTTGTCCTCAATGCGGTGATAGGAGCCGAAAAGGTAAACGGCGTAACCGGCTATGATAACCAGAAGAGCCAGCACAATTATTCCTGCAATTTTGAGAACTTTCTTCAATTTATGTACCTCCCTCAAGGACGCGGCTGCGGCCTTTTTTCTTTTTTGTTTAAATCATTTTACCACGCATAAGTCTTTAAAGAAAGAAAAATTTATGGTAGAATGAAAGACAGACGGAGAAAAGGAAAGGAGATTCTTATGGCTTTTACGCACCTTCATCTTCATACGGAGTACAGCCTTCTTGACGGAGCGGCACGGATAAAAAATGTGGTTGCCCGGGCCAAGGAGCTGGGAATGAACAGCCTTGCCATTACAGACCACGGCGCAATGTTCGGCGTTGTGGACTTTTACAAGGAATGCAAAAAACAGGGAATCAAGCCAATAATAGGCTGTGAGGTGTACACCGCCGCCCGCAGGATGACCGACAAGGATGCGGAAAAGGACAAGCATCAGGGCCATCTGATTCTCCTTGCAAAAAATGAGACAGGCTACAAGAATCTCATAAAAATAGTCTCCCAGGGCTACATCAAAGGCTACTACTACAAACCCCGCATTGATAAAGATGTTCTCAGAGAACACAGCGATGGAATAATTGCTCTTTCCGGATGCCTGGCAGGAAATATTCAGCATCGCCTTCTTGTAAAGGACTACGCAGGAGCAAAGGCAGAGGCTGAAGCACTTCTGGAAATCTTCGGTCCCGGAAACTTTTACCTCGAAATACAGGACCAGGGACTTGAAGAGGAAATGGCCATAAGAGACGATATGATAAAGCTTTCCCGTGAGATCGGCGTTCCTCTTGCTGCTACCAATGACGTTCATTATGTCCGCAAGGAAGATGCCAAGGCTCATGATGTGCTGCTTGCCATTCAGACCGCTACCACTCTTGACGATGAGAACAGGATGCGCTTTCCTAACGATGAATTTTACCTGAAGAGCGAAGAGGAGATGCGTAAGATTTTTGCTTATCTTCCTGAGGCTGTGGACAATACTCAGATTATTGCAGACGCCTGCAGCTTCGATTTCAGGTTCGGTGAATACCATCTTCCGGAATTCAAGGCTCCAGACGGCAAGGACAATACCACCTATCTCAGAGAGCTCTGCGAGACAGGACTTCACGAAAGGTACGGGGAAAACCCTTCCAAGGAGCTTTACGAAAGACTGAACTACGAGCTGGGCACCATAGAATCCATGGGATATGTGGAATATTTCCTGATTGTATGGGATTTCATAAATTACGCAAAGACAAACGGCATTATGGTGGGACCGGGAAGAGGCTCGGCTGCCGGCTCCATAGTGGCATACTGCCTTAAAATTACGGACATCGACCCTATCAGGTATAACCTGATTTTTGAGCGTTTCCTCAATCCTGAAAGGGTCAGCATGCCCGATATTGATGTGGACTTCTGCTATGAGCGCAGACAGGAGGTAATCGACTACGTTACCAGAAAGTACGGAGAGGGCAGGGTTTCGCAGATAATAACCTTCGGAACCATGAAGGCAAAACAGGCGGTGAGAGACGTTGCCAGAGCCATGGGCGCAAGTTATGCCAAAGCCGACGCCATTGCCAAAGCAATACCTTTTGAGCTGAATATGACCATAGACAAGGCACTGACCACAAGTCCCGAGCTTAAGGCCATGTACGAGGGTGACATGGAGGCTAAAGAAATAATTGATATGGCCAAGGCCATAGAAGGAATGCCCCGCCATGCCTCCACTCATGCTGCCGGAGTGGTTATTTCCAAAGAACCTATTGATGAGTATGTGCCTCTGTATCTTTCCGATAAGGGCCCGGCTACCCAGTTTACAATGACCACCATCGAGGAGCTGGGGCTTCTTAAGATGGACTTTCTGGGGCTGAGAAACCTGACGGTAATACGCGACGCTCTTGAGCTCATCCGGCAGAACCATGGCGTGGAAATAGATTTCAGCAAAATGGACTATGATGATCCGGCGGTCTACGAGATGATTGCAGGAGGCAACACCGGTGGTGTGTTCCAGCTGGAAAGCGGCGGCATGACTCAGTTTATGAAAAACCTGAAGCCTACCTGCTTTGAGGACATTGTTGCCGGAATTTCCCTTTACAGACCTGGTCCTATGGATTCCATTCCAAAATACATAGAAAACAAGAAAAACCCACAGAACATAAAGTATGTTGATGACGCCCTTGCGCCTATTCTGGATGTGACCTACGGCTGTCTTGTGTATCAGGAGCAGGTTATGCAGATTGTACGTGACCTGGGCGGCTACAGCTATGGCCGTTCCGATCTGGTGCGCCGTGCCATGTCCAAGAAAAAGATGGATGTCATGCTCAAGGAAAAAGAGTATTTCATTCACGGCAAGGTTGATGATGAAGGCAATGTGGAAATCCCGGGATGTGTTCGCAACGGAATTCCTGAGGAGGCTGCCGAAGAAATATTCAACGACATGGTAAGCTTTGCCCAGTACGCTTTTAACAAGTCTCACGCTGCAGCCTATGCTGTGGTGGCCTATGAAACCGGGTATCTGAAGGCTCACTATCCGGTGGAGTTTATGGCGGCGCTTCTTACCAGCGTTATGGGAGATGCCGGGCAGATTGCAAGGTATATAAGGAACTGCACGGATATGGGCATAGAGGTTCTGCCTCCATCAGTATGTGCAAGCAGCAAGAAATTCAGTGTTGAAAACGGCAAAATCCGCTTCGGACTTCTGGGAATCAAAAATGTGGGCGAAGGAGCTATTGACGCCATCATAAAAGCCAGAGAGGAAAAAGGCACACCGGGAGACATATTCACTTTCGTCGATAATCTTGACATATCCCAGGTAAACAAAAAAGCCCTGGAAAGCCTCATTAAGGCCGGCGCCTGCGACTGCCTTTCGGACAACAGGGCGGCCATGCTGGCGGTACATGAGACCCTTATTGAATCGGCCCAGAATTCAATGAAGAAAAATGTAGAAGGGCAGATATCACTTTTTCAGACGGCGGCAGGCGCCATGAATACAGAATCAGTGGGAGGAAAGCTGCCTGATATAAGGCCTTTCCCAAAAGACATCCAGCTTGCTATGGAAAAGGAAATGCTGGGAGTCTATCTCACTGACCACCCGCTTCGTGAATATGCAGACAGAATTGCTCAGATATCCACCATAAGCTGCGACGATATAGCTCACGCTGAAGAGGATGCACAAAACGGAGAGAATGCGGTGCTTCGCGACGGAATGAGCTGCGTAATCAGCGGTATGATTGCAGGAAAAAAGACTCTCATTACAAAGAGCAGCAAGATGATGGCTTTCATAGATCTGGAAGATATGTACGGCACCTGTGAGGTTGTGGTCTTCCCTAATGTTTATGAGCGCTGCGCATCAGCCTGCCAGGCGGACAGGGTTGTAGCTGTAAAGGGCACGGTGAACTTCAAAGAGGATGAGGCGCCTAAGATACTGGCTGACGAAATACTGGACATAGATGAGGCAGTGGAAAAGGGTTTCAGCCGGGGGAAACCTTTCCGGAGAAAGGAACCGGAGCGCGGGCCTTCAGGACAGCCTTCAG
>CAKMLH010000081.1 GCA_927797855.1 uncultured Clostridia bacterium
CTTCCATCTCTCTGTTTGCCCTCTCAAGCTCTGATCTCAGGTGAGCCAGGTCAAAGAGAGTCACCGACTTCCGCCAGTACCGGTCTAAGTGCCGGGATTTCAGCCTTAATGCTGTCAAGTTTAAGCATGGTCTTACTCCTTATCTCAGATTTCTTTTCTTTCTGATACAACAAAAGCTGCTCATACGGCAGCTCCTGTGCACATACATATTTATTTTACCATAAATTCTGACCCACGTAAATTATTAAAAGTGCTCTTTTATGTAGTGGGCCGAATGTCCTGCTGCTCTGGGTCGATTCAGATTCCGCCTTTGTTCCAAAAAGGCGGAAATCCGTTCCATTTTGGAACAGATTTCAATGATTCTGGAACATATGCATATTTAGCTTCTCCTGCTGCTCCCAGTCCAATCTGTTATAGGCTGTAATATTTTTTCAGCCTCACACTGTTCACCCATATGCATAAAATAGAGCACAACACCAGCCCGGCAGCGCTTACTGACACAACAGTCATATTATCCAGGTGCTTCAAGGTTATTTTTGACAGCACCAGCAAAAGCAGGCCGAAGGTTACGCCTATTGCAATTACAGTGGCTGCTGCTGCCGGTTTTCCTTTCTTTCTGTCCCTGAAATTATTTCCGAAGTCAAGTCCCTGAAGTATTATCCCTGCTGACAGCAGGCAGAAGGCTTCAAATCCGATAAAGCCCAGTATTACAGCCGCCACTCCTCCCTTTTCCATCCCGTAAAGCTGGCCTGCAGTTACAAGCTTAGCCGTAAAAAATGCCAGCGGCCCTGTTTGCAGAAGCTGCGCACAGACCGCCGTCTTTGCCAGCACCGTCTGAAGAGGTGTTACCGGAAAGCTCTGATAAAAAAATGCCTCATTTTGATACAATGTCACCGAGCACACCTTCATTACAGAAGGCAAGCATACTGCCCACACGCCTGCCGTAAATCCCACTAAGGCTGCTCCACTTTCAGTGAGGATGCCTGCAGCGACCCCTGCGAGAAGGCAGATGATGCAGAGCACCGGCGAAATAAATCTTAAATTCAAGACATAGTATTTTTTAAATTTACTCTTCTTCATTTAAATTGTATAACTCCCCACATATCCGAAACAGAAACTGCCGCATACCTGTTGTCGCTTGGAAATGCGCCGCTGAACATCAGATCGCAGATTCTCTTCCTGTCCTTGCCTACAAAACCCCATTCAAATTTCTCCATCCAGTGGTTTTCGTAATTTCCGTCGTACCAGCCTGACGACATTGCATAATTGAAAGAAGGGAAAAGGAAGGATGTGCCGGACAAATCCTTTTCTCTGTTTACCAGTGCGATGCCGTCCTCAAAGTCCATCATGCAGAAATCCGCAGTTCCCTTGCCTATACTGTAGGAAATGGGCTTTCCCGCTTTTTCTGCCTCTCCAATATCTATATAGCTCAGGGCATAATTTTTCCCGTCCCATCGCCGTGCAATTACAGTGTTCCCTATAATTTCTCTGTAGCTTCTGTCCTTTTCTTCCGCTTTTCTTTCCTTTTCACTGAAAATAATCTTACCGTCTTCGTTCATTACGCCGCTGAAAGATGTGCCGTTTTCAGAGACAGATACGGTCATATATCTGCCGTCAGCGCTGATGTCTCCCACCTTAATCTTCTTTCCTCCCAGAGCGGGCCTGAAATCCCTGTCGAGGAAATAACAGTAGTAATCAGTAATTTCTCCTTTTTCTCCATCCTCTGCAGGCTGTTCATAGATTCGCTTCTCAATTATCCAAAGATTATCTGTGTCATATCGGTAGTTTTCGTTCTCACCCATAGTAAAAACCGTCTTTCCGCTTTTAAGTTCCACGATTTTTTCAGGCTTGTTCTCAGGACACACAACAGCGTAGCCGTCTTTTGATGTCAGCTTAAGGTTATAAGGACTTTCGTAAATTACATTGCCCCTGTAATCCATCACTCTGCAGCTGCTTAAGTCTGTGGTTTTTTTATAATATTTCTTTCCCACATAATATCTGCCTTCACTTGGAATGTCTATCTCGTTGAAATCTGTCTGCTGGATTTTCCCGCCGTTTAATGCATCCTCATAGTCTATTGCACTCCAGCCTTTGCTGCTCATGAGGGCCATATATCTGCCTTGGCAAAATCCGATAGAAATAAATGGTTTAAGATCCAGAAGCAGATTCTCTTTGAAATCAATCAGCTTGACAAATCCGTCTTTTTCCTTGACCGCAGCGATTCCTTTTTCCCCATCCAGCACTCTTACCTGCTGGTATTTTCCGAAAGGAATCACCACCTGGGCAAAGCCCGTAATACGCTTTTCAATCCCTTCCGGAGTTTTCAATCTTTTTGTTTCTATAAACCCGGTAAGTCCGTAACCCAGCACAGCCAGAATTACAAGACCGAGAAGAGCTCCTGTTATGTACCTGCTGTTTTTCCTTTTTTCTCTTTCCTTCATTTTTTAACCTCCGTCAGTTCAGTGCGTAACAGGTATAAAGCTTTCTGACCGTTACCCTGTAAAACACCACCGTCAGCACAATGTCTATGGCCATGCACAGGACAGGTACCCAGAGGGAGGTCATCGGTGCGCCCAGAAAATGAAGCAAATCGTCTATGGAGCTTATTGCCACATGAACTGCTCCTCCAATAACGAAAGCAGCCACCCTGCTCCAGTCTCCCCGTTTCCCTGCCGGGCGGCTGTTATACAGCACGATTGCCATTAAAATAAAAGCGCTCATTCTGTATATGGATGCAGCGGCTGCAAGAAGGTTCAGAGGAACTAATGTCTGAAAACCGGAAGTTTCCAAGGTCATTGACCAGGCCTTAAAAAATATGTCCGCAAATTCTTCTCCAAAGGAGCTCAGTCCCGCACCTGCTGCCATACATATAAATGTTACAAGCTGGGCCATCAGATTGCCTGTTCCTGCCGTAAAAATTCTGCTCACCGTCATCTCTTCCCAGGTTACGGGCAAGGACTGGTACAGCAGCGCTGTCTCTCCGTAAAGGCCGGTATAAAACAGCTTTTTATACATTTTTACGGTAAATACAAGCTGGACTATGGCAAGCACAGGGATGATAATCAGCATTATGAGGCTGAGAAAACAAAGGCACATTGCACCGCCGGCAACGCACATAATGCCGATTTCATTACTGACCATCCTGAAATTTATTTTGATGCATTTGTCCAGTCTGTTCAATTTTATGAGCCTCCTTTTATTCGGATCAGAGCCTTGGCTCCATTATAAATAACAACCCCGTATCCATTTTCACTTGCATAGGCACCGTCAAAATCCATTGAGGTTAAGGGCTCGAAATTCTTATCCACAAAACCCCATTTATATTTTTTCATCTGCTTTTCAGCATCTGAATTTTCTGGAGCAAAATCCCCCAGCATCCTGTTGTCAGATTCCCTCTTTGCTCTGGGAATACAGGCAGCGGCACTTCCATCCTCAAAATCCATTCTGCACATTATTTTTTCTTCACTGCGGATTACAGGATTGCCATGGCCTTCAGTGAGCTTATCCAGATCTATATATGTGAGGGTTTTGCCGTTGCCTTTAATCATCACATTCCCGGCAATTCCTCTTATATATCCGTCTTCATCCTTATAGTCATCATCACGATATATTTCTCTGCCCGCAAGATTAATTACAACCTTTTCTGTGCTTCCTCCGAAAAGAGATCTGCCATACAGCTGCTCCCTTGTTTTATAGCTGACTCCCATTTCTTCCTGAACAAGCATATAGCTGCTTCCGGCATTGAAATCAGAAAAAATCATGCCACCCAGAGCCACATTGAATTTATCATCCAGAGCGTAAAAATATGATGTAATAATTTTGTCGTGAACTTCTTTGAACTCTTCAGAACCGGTTCCGTCAATAATCCAGTAACCGCCGAACCTGCCGGCTATATATTCTCCCGTGACAGTGCGGAAAACATCTTTTCCTGTGGCCGTATCTATAACAGATGTTTTTTCGTCTGTCAGCTGAAATCTTTCGTTCTTCTTTTTTGCCTTATAATCCACCGGCCTGCCGTCTGCATCTACAGCCTCATAATCACCGGATGTGCTGTCATCTCCGTTTTTTTTCACACCGAAAATGCCTTTCTGTCCGTCAAGAATGACCACGTCACTGTACTTTCCGAAAGGAAAAACGATTTCTCCTCCGCCTGCCAGGAGCTGGCGGACTTTTTCATCGTCGGGCGCCTGCCATGTACCTGAGGATTTAAACTGCATAAATTTTCCTGCCGCTCCTATGCCCACAGCAATACAGAGCACCGCTGCCAGAGTAATGACTATAAACCGGCTCCTGAGAATATTTAAACTGCCCCTTTCTCTTGTTTTCATATCCTGCCTCCGCCCAGGCTTTCCGGCTCGCCCCTGAAAATCTCTTTTAATGCCTCCTCAAGGCTGCCGCCCTTTTGGGCTCTCAGAGCATCCGCCTCCTCAAAGGCTGCAACTTTACCTTTTTTCAGCACGATAACCGAGTCGAAGAGTCTCTCTATGTCATGCACCAGATGGGTTACAATGAGCATGGTTCCCTTCGGATTAAAGTTATCAAGAATCAGATCGAGCACATGCTCCCTTGCCTCGATATCCACGCCTCCGATAGGCTCATCCAGAAGATACAGCCTTGCCCTTCTCGACATTAAAAGAGAAACCTGAAGTTTATCTATAACCCCTTTTGACATTTCCTTCGGCATTGAGTTCTCTTTTATTTCAAACATTCCGAGAAGTGACCTGCACTTTTCCTCGTCGAAGTCATCAAAGAAAGTGCTGTAAAGCCGTATCATCTCAGACACCTCCATATCCCGTGGAAGCCCGTCCTTATCAGGCAGGTATGCTACCATGGCTTTAGTCTCCGCACCGGGTTTAAAACCGTCAATAGTGACGCTGCCCTGATAATCTGCATAAAAGCCCGCCATTATCTTCAGAAGGGTGGTCTTGCCGCTTCCATTTGACCCTGTAAGCCCTATTATCCTGCCCTCCGGAAGGGTTAGGCTTACGTCATCCAAAGCGCATACACGGTCAAAAAATTTTGTTACACCTTTCAGCTCCGCTACGGCAGGACTTTCTACAAGCTTTAGTTTTCTCTCATCCATATTAACCAACCTTTCCCTGTGCCCCTGATTCCGCGGCTATTGTCTCTGTGCACCTTTCACGAAAAAAATCAATCATTTCCTCATGGGTGAATCCCAGTGCCTCCATTTCCTTTCTGAAATTATCTGCGGCTCTTGCCGCCATGGTTTTCTTCAGCTGATTTATAAGTTCTGCGTCTTTGGTTACAAATCTTCCGGCCGTTCTTTCCGACACCAAAAGCCCCTCTCTTTCAAGTTCGTTGAGGGCTCTCTGCATTGTATTGGGATTGACCTCAAAGTCCCCGGCCAGCTCACGGACGGACGGTATTCTCTGGGCCGGTGCAAGCTCCCCGGCGGCGATTGCTTCCTTCACGCTGTTCATTATCTGAACATAAATGGGCATGTTCTCACCCAGCTTTTTATCCATGCTTCTCACCTCCTCAGTTTTTTCAATATTTTTTACAATTCCCGTCAATACTACCTGTACAGCATACTTAAAACATTTCTCTGCAATTCTGCCGGTGTATTATTGTATTATCTAATTAGTACAATAATACATGCTCCAAGATTTGTCAAGAGCATTTCAGGAGGAAATTAAAATGAACGAGTCTCAAAAGCAGCTCAGCGCTCTCAGTCTTATCGCCGTCATAATCGGTTCCACCATCGGAAGCGGGATCTTTACCATTACTGCAGATATGGCCGCAGCCGGTGCTCATACCGGAGCCATACTTATAGGCTGGCTCATATGCGGCATAGGCATGTTTGGTCTCATGATGTGCTATTTTGGCCTTAACAAAGTACGTCCTGACCTTACCAACGGTGTGTACAGCTACGCTGGGGAAGGTTTCGGCGAGTACATCGGTTTTACCTCTGCATGGGGATACTGGGTAAGTGCTCTTCTGTGCAACGTGTCATATCTGACTCTGCTCTTCGGAGCAATAGGGTACTTTATTCCGGCCTTCGGCACAGGCAACAATCTCCTTTCCATAGTCTGTGCATCGCTTCTTCTGTGGCTGGTAAACTACCTGGTTCTTCGAGGTATGCAGGAAGCAGCCCTCATAAACATTGTAACTACTATAGCCAAGCTGGTGCCGCTGCTGGTCTTTGTGGTGGCGGTCATCTTTGTCAGGGCTTTTGATCCGGCCATTTTTATGAACAATTTCTGGGGCGACGGCACTATGGCCTTAGGGGATCAGGTTAAGGCCACCACTTCTGCCACAGTCTGGTCATTTATAGGTATTGAGGGGGCGGTGGTTCTTTCGGGGCGCGCCCGCCGGGCAAGCGATGTAGGTAAGGCGTCAATTACCGCCTTTATAGGAATTCTCGCCATCTATGTTATGACTGCAGTCCTCAGTCTGGGCGTTATGACAACCGAAGAAATGTCTGCTCTTCCGACTCCGCAGATGGCTGGAATTCTGGAATATGCTGTGGGTCCCTGGGGAGCTGCCCTTATAAACATCGGCGTCATTCTTTCCCTTGCCGGTGCACTGCTGGGATGGACCATTCTGGCGGCAGACTGCCCTTACTCCGCCGCACAGCAAGGAGGCTTTATGAAGGCTTTCAGCCTGGCAAACCGCCACGGCTCGCCGGTCTTTTCGCTTTTTCTGACTAACGGTCTGATTCAGCTTTTCCTTGTAATATGCTATTTCAGCGCATCCACCTATCAGGCCTTTTATGCACTGAGCACCTCTATGATAATGATTCCTTATCTTTTGAGTGCGGCTTATTATCTGAAGCTCTCCATCAGAGGCC